>NZ_JBBEGB010000002.1:0-461335 GCF_037402035.1 Paenarthrobacter sp. CCNWLY172 | reverse complement strand
TTCGGTCCGGGTCCGTTCCACAGCCTGCGCCGCGACCACCTGCAAGTACTCCACCGACCGGGCGATCTCCTCGACCTCGCCGGCAAAATCCGCTGCCTCCACAAACCCAAACAACCGGGTTTTAGGAATGACGGATTGACGAAGGGATGTCAGGATTGCACCGGCCTGCGCAAGTGGTACGTCTACGACGTCGGGAGAGGGTTGGCCCGCATCGACAAAGCCAGCCGCGCGCTTAATGTCCGCAACCGGAACTACACGCAAGCCCGGAGCAACGTCTGCGGAGCTCAGGCCGCCAGCGTAACCCGACTCCGAGGACCGCGCCATCGGACTCAGACCGAGAAGCAGCCCAGTGCCGCTGGACGTATCCGCATCCTGGCCTACCGCCGTCGTGAGCTTGAATGCCGGGACCCGGGCAGGCCCGTTAAGAGATGTGAGGGCTCTTTGACGAAGCAGCGCATGGCCGCGGGGCGAGCCTGCCCGCCTTGCCAATACCTGCCCGATTGCTCCCATGAATCAAGCATCTCAGGGGGGTCCGACATTATTAGGGCGCCCGGCTACCGGGTGATCTGCTCCCGCAAAATATCCGCGTGCCCGCAGTGCTGGGCGAGTTCGCGGAGCATGTGCAGGTACACCCATCGGAGGGGGAGCGGGCCGCGGCGGTTCCCTAGCACAAGGTCGTCGAGGCCCAATTGGGCCGCCGCCTGCCTGGATGCCGAGCAAGCCGCGGCATAGGCGCTTCGGATGCTGGCAATGGTGTCGTTATCGTCCAGGATGAACGAATCGTCCGGCGTCGCTGGGATGCCGATCTCGGCCCGGGTCCTGCACGTGATGGCTTCGTCGAACCACACTTTTTCGACGAAGGTGGCGTGCTTCACCAGGCCCAGGAGCGTGGTGCGCGAGGCGACCAGCCGGCGTCGTGCTTGTTCCTCAGTAAGTCCATCGAGGCACTCGGTGAGGGCCCTGCGATGCTCATCCAGGAATGTGTCGAACTGGGTCCGGGCGTCCTGGTTGATGACATCCTCAGTGGAGGTGTGCGGGAGCGCGCTCATCCGAAAACCACCGTGCCGTCGTCGTTGATTCCCCAGCCGGGGTTGTGCGCGATCTCCCAGACGATGCCGTTGGGGTCCTTGACGTGGCCGTGGAAGATGCCGCCAAACGCGCCTGCCTGCGCCGGCTTCAAAACCGACGCGCCGGCCGCCACCAAGGAATCGATGGTGCTGGCGACTTCCTCGGGGCTGCGGACGTTGTGGGACAGCGTTACTCCGCTGACTCCCGCCGTCGGAGCAGTGGCGCCGAGGTCCTGGTCGAACTTATCGGCGTCGAACAGGCCGAGCATCAGCCCTGGCCCGATCTGGAAGAAGAGGATCTCGCCGGGAACGTCCATGGCCGGATCCCAGCCGAGCCCGTCCTTATAGAAGGCGCGGGCGGCGTCGAGATCCTTGGTGGCGAACGTGAGGAAATGCAGTCGCTGGTCCATAGGGGAAGCCTAGCGGGAGGGTACGACGGCGGCACTCGCCTGGGGCGGTTGGTGCAACAACGTTGGCGGAGCCATGCAACGATTCGGGTGCCATTCGATGCCGACCGTGTCCGCGCGGTGCCGGAACCGCCAACAATGAAGGTATGGCCAAACCAGCGCAGTCCAAGTCACGCGGCACAGAGTCATGGATGCTGGCGTCGGCGCTTTTCCTTACGATGGGGGCTGTCGGGTGTAGCCCTTCGTTAAGTTCGCTGCCGTGCATGCCTCCCGATTACCAAGTGTCCCCTTCGTCGGCGAGGCCGGGTGACATGGTGACGGTCTCGGCGCCGGAGGCGAAATGCAATCCCCGTTATGGACCCAACGCGCAGGTTCGTGTCGTCTTGACGGACGCTTCAGGAGAAGACGTCCTCAACACCATGGCTCCCATGACTGACGCGGGCGGTTTCGTGGTCACCATCGAAGTCCCATTGCTGGCAGCTCCGGGTGTCATGGCCGTGAAGGCCGAGCCCTATGGTGTCGACTGGTGCGATGACACAGGCACGAACAACCGGGCGAACCAGGGTGAGGCGGAGCTTGAGAGAGCCTCTTGTGCGGAGCCGATGAAGCCACTGACCATCACAAGGTAGCCAACTTGGCCAGTCCTGTTGAGCCCCGGTCCGGGCCGGTGGGAGGATGGAGCAGTGGAACCCCTCTTCGACTTCCTTGGCAGTTACTGGTGGCTCATTTTCCCTATCGGCGGGATGGCTGGTGGCTGGGCGAGGTCGTGGTCGAAAGCCAGCGAGGAACGGCACCGCCGCAAGGTGGAATTGCTGAAGTTGAAGAACCAGTTGGCGGTGCACGAGGAGGCCAACCAGGCCGAGGTAGTCTCGCTGATTGACGCGCATGATTCGGTGAACCACAGATGGCTTGATTACGAGCTCGACGTCGGCAACCTTATTGACTTCCCCCTCATGACTGACGTGCGAGAGCCGCTCACCGTCGCGTTCCTGCGCGCCAAGAAAGAGGCCGACGGCTTGCGGCCCGCCACTCCTGAAGAGATTTCGACGCCGGCCCGGCTGGCTGAGTACCGCGCAGCTGTCCACAGTTACGAACTCGCTTTCGATGTCGCCGAGCGGGAGGCCCGGCGCATCAAGGACGGCAACTTCAGTGGCCCCGAACGGCAACGACTTGCGACCGCAAGGAAGCTGCTGCGCATCGCGGAAGACACTGCCGCCACCCCTGCCGAACGGCAAACCGCCTACAAGCGGGCCCGCAAGGAACTCGATGGCCTGATCGTGCTGCCGGAGGCGACCGTTGCCGCGCTCGAGAGCAAGATCATCAGCGTGTTGGATTCCCGCAAGGACCCGGACACGGACGTGCGGTTCGCTTGACGCCACGCAGAAGGCTCGCCGTCATTACAGGTGCCAGCCGCGGTCTGGGGAAGTCGTTGGTGGAGGAATTCTCCGACGCCGGTTGGGCGGTTGTCGCAGTCACGCGGACCCCCACCACGTGGGCCGGCCGACAGCATGTCACCGCGGTTACACAGGATGTCCGGCACCAGCCGTCCGACGAGCTGCTGTCAACCATCCGGGGCAGATCCGTTGACGTACTCATCAACAATGCTGCCCAGGGGGCTCAGTACGCCGAACCCGGTGACATAGCAACGGAAGGCGTTCTCAACGCCGTCGACGTCAACGTTGCTGGACCCCTGCGTCTGGTGCAGGCCATCCTGCCGAACCTGCTGGCCGCACCGGATCCGGTGATCATTAACGTCACGTCCCGCCTGGGTTCGATGGCGGCCCAAGCACGGGGTGACTACGCGGAGCTCTCCACGAGCTACGCGTACAAAATCTCCAAGGCTGCGCAGAACATGCTGACCATTTCCTTCGCCCACGACCTCGCTGGCAGGGTGCGCTGCTGGGCGGTTCATCCTGGCAAGCTGGCCACTGACATGGGGCAGTCTGACGCCTCCAAGGATCCGCGGGTCGCGGCCCAAGAGCTGCGGGAACTGGTTGATTCCGGCGACAGCACATCACCGCGCTTCGTCTCACTCGGGGCGGCCGACCTCGCCTGGTAGCGGCGCTAAACATCTGGCTGTGCCTTCATGACCTTCTTTGACCACGGTTAGGCCGATGTGCAACCCATATCGACTGATTTTGGGCCTGCCTGCAGCCAAAGTGGGTGGGGACGGTACGCGCATTAGCCCAGCTCCACGCCCATCACTGTTCGCACCACAGATCCGCCCAGATCGTCCTCGAGGTGCCGCATCCCCAGCCGCTCAGCTACTCGGCGTGATGCGGCATTGTCCGGGTGGACGATGGCCACGAGCAGACCAACCCCCACCACGTCGCGCGCGAATTCCAGGCACGCCAGCGCCGCTTCCGAGGCATACCCGCGTCCCTGAAGTTCTCGGCGGACGTGGTACCCGACCTCGAGTTCGGACCGCCCGTTGACCTGTTGCCAGGTCAGCCCGCAGTCGCCCACGAAGTCGCCGTCGTGTGTTTCCATAATCCACAACCCGTACCCGTGGCGCGCGTAGTTCGCTTGGTTCCATGCGATCCAGTCAGCGGCTTCGTCACGGGTTTTGGGGGAGGGGTAGTAGGTCATCACGTCTGGATCACCGAGCATCAAGCTCATCGCATCGAGATCAGCCATCGTCATCTGGCGGAAACGGAGCCGGGCTGTCGGGTGGGGGAGCATGTCCGCAGCCTACCTTCAGCAGAGCGGACAAGAAGGATAAGAGCGTCCGCTCAGGCCGTAGTCCGCACTTCCACCGGCGTCAGCATCTCCCGCTCGAACCCCACCACGCGGCGCGGCCCGTGCAGGATCACCTCATGCGTGTGGGCGTCAGCAGTACTGGACGTCGAGACGTGCAGCTTCACCAAACCCGGCGTCACCACTCGGTGAAGGTCCAGGCCGGTAAAGGAGGTCCGGTCGGCGTGAACCAGGAACTCCACCTCGGCAGAACCCCCTGCTGGAAGCTCGACGCGCGCGTAGCCGATCAGCTCGCGGAGGGGACGAACCACTTCACCCACCGGATCCTCCAAGTACAGCTGCACGACCTCTGCGCCACTACGGGAACCAGTATTCGTGACCGTGCAGCTGACGGTGACCGAGTCCGACGTCGACATGGTCGGTGCACTGCATTGGTGCTCCGACAACTCCATCGTTGTGTAGGACAGGCCATGCCCAAAACCGAACAACGGCGAGGGGTCCAGGGCGCTTACCCCTGAGGGTCCAGCGAGCTTCGAATGCAGGTACGTGCCGGGCTGGCCGCCGGGGGAGCGCGGCACTGATACGGGCAGTTTTCCGGACGGATTGACGACGCCGGTGAGCACGTCCCAGAGCGCCTCGGCTCCTTCTTCGCCTGGGAAGAAGCCTTGGACGATCGCGTCGGCACGCTCCACGAAGTCGCCCAGCGCGTAGGGTCGCCCGCTGAGGACCACCACCACCGTGCGCGTTCCTGAATCTGCGCAATCAGCGAGAATGCGGTCCAGCATGAGGTGTTGGTCGCCGGGAAGGCGAAGGTCGGCGGCATCGTTACCTTCGCCGGACGTACCCCTGCCGAACAGCCCAGCGTTGTCGCCAACCACCACCACGCACGTGTCCACGGAGGATGCCACCTGGCAGGCTTCGGCGATCTGCTCCTCAGTGGCGGCCTCGCAGTTTCCGGTGACCGATGTAGCCACTGACCCGAACCGTCCGGAAGCAACGCCGGCCACGGACGGAACCGAGATTCCCATCGGCACGTCCGGATGTGAAGCTCCAACATGCGCGTCAAAGGAATAGCACCCAAGCATCGCGAAGGGATCGTCAGCCAGCGGACCGACAACACCCAGCGAACCGGTCGACGCGACAGGCAGTGGCAACGCCGGAGCTCCATCGAACTCCCGGTTGCTCAACAGCACCAGGGACTGGGAGGCCAGCTCACGCGCCAATGCCCGGTTCTCCGCCGGATCAAGGTCGATTGGACCGGACATCGCTCCGGGGACAGGGGAGAAGTCCGGCGACAACAACCCAATCTCCGCCTTCTGCCTCAGAACGCGGCGCAGGGCGTCATCCACCACGGACTCGTCCAACGCACCCTCGCGGATGCGACGCAGCAGCGGCTCACCGAAGCAGTTCACCGTAGGAAGTTCAACGTCGACGCCCGCGCTCAGGGCCAGCACTGCAGCGTCACCGGAGTCTGCGGCCACGCCGTGCGTGACGTCCAGGAACGCGACGCCGAAGTAGTCAGCCACCACGGTCCCGGTGAAGCCCCATTCCTCACGAAGCAGCCCCGTCAACAGGGCGCGGTTCGCGGCGGCTGGTACGCCGTCGACGTCGGTATAGGCGTGCATCACCGAGCGGGGACCGCCGTGGCGGATCGCCATTTCAAACGGCGGCAGCATGACGTCGGCGAGTTCGCGGGGGCCCATGGAGACGGGCGCGTGGTTACGGCCGGCTTGGGAGGCTGAGTAGCCCACGAAGTGTTTGAGGGTGGCGACGATGCCGGTGGATTCCAGGCCATGCACGTACGCTGTGGCCACCGTGCCTACCAGATACGGGTCTTCGCCGATGGTTTCTTCCACGCGGCCCCAACGGAGGTCCCGCACCACGTCCAGGACGGGGGCCAGGCCCTGATGGACGCCCAAAGACCGCATACCCGCACCGATCCGGGTTGCCATCTCCCGTACCAAGTCAGGGTTGAAGGTGGCCCCCCAGGCGAGCGGAACGGGGAAAGCCGTTGCCTTCCACGCGGCCAGCCCGGCCAAGCATTCCTCGTGGACCTGCGCGGGGATGCCGAAGCGGGAAGCGGCCATGATCTGCTCCTGCGCGGCCGCCAGCCGGTGCGCGCCCTCAGCGGGGTCAACCGGAACGGTGCCGTACATACGCGTGATCTGCCCGAGTCCGTCGGCGATGATGTCATCCCAGGAGCGGGCGTCTCCCGCCATCTGGCTTTGCAGCGGAGCCACGGAATCGCCGTCGGTGGAGGCATTGACCCACACGCCCACCAGTTGGGCGAGCTTCTCCTCCAGTGTCATTTCGCGGATGAGGTGCTCTACGACGTCCGACGCCGGAACGCGGGCAAGTGATTGCTGATCGGCGGCGCCGGTGCTCACAGGCTTCTCCTTGGATTCTGCAGATGATTTTTAGAAACTATCAGAAACATCCAATTACTTTCCATAGTAGAAAAACCTTGACTTCGTCCGCGGCATCTTCATAGCGTTGAGGACTGAGGCGGAAGCAGTGCATCCAAAGGCGCGGCAGGCCTTGCAGAAAAATAAGAAACTTTCGGAAATGAATCCACGTCAATCGGAGAACCATGCACACGTACAGAGTGGCCATCGTCGGCGCTGGCGGGATCGCGGCAGTCCACGCGTCCAACCTGGCCCGGACCGATCACAGGGCGGAGTTGGTGGCCGCGTGCGATGTTGACGAAATCCGCCTGCAGGCCTTCGCTGACGACCATGGCATTGCCGGCCGCTACCAGAGCCTCACCGAGCTACTGGCAGAGTCGAAACCGGACATCGTGCACCTCTGCACGCCGCCTATGATGCACATCGACCAAGCTATTGAGTGCCTCGAAGCCGGCGTCCATGTCCTGTCCGAGAAGCCGCCGGCGCTCAGCCTGGCCGACTTCGATCGCCTCGACGACGCGCAAACACAGGGCGGGGCCCAGTTTTCGTGCGTCTTCCAACACCGTTTCGGTGACGCTTCGGCTGCCGCCAGGGCCCTGATCGGGGGCAGCGATTTTGGCCGTCCGCTCGTGGCCCGTTGCGACACGCTCTGGTACCGGCCCGATGAGTACTTCGACCTCCCTTGGCGTGGCACCTGGAAGGCCGAGGGTGGCGGACCCACCATGGGCCACGGCATCCACCAGTTCGATCTTCTCCTCCACTTGCTCGGCCCGTGGGAGGAGGTCACCGCCATCGCATCCCGGCAAGCCCGCGCCACGTCCACCGAAGACTTCTCCGCTGCTTTGGTCCGCTTCGAAAACGGCGCCGCCGCCACGGTCATCAACTCGCTGCTCTCGCCAAGGGAAACCTCGGACATCCGCGTCGACTGCGAATTCGCCACCATCGAACTCAGCCACCTCTACGGTTACGGCACCAAGGACTGGACCATCACGGCCGCGCCAGGACACGAAGACGAAGTGTCTGCCGCCTGGAGCGCAAAGCCGTTGGAGCGGGGCAGCGGACACTCCGCCCAGTTCCTGGCGATGTATGACGCGCTCGACGCCGGACTGCCGCTACCAGCCGACGCGGACTCTGCCCGGCAAACACTGGAGTTCGCTGCCGCGATTTACGCCTCGGCCTTTACCGGCCACCCCGTGCGGCGCGGGGACATCGTCCCCGGCCACGCTTTCTACGAGGGCATGGACGGTGAAGGTCGCGGCACCCGCGTCCTGGCCTCCACAGCCCGCGCCTGAAGCCCACACCCGAACCGGAGATCCCACATGACCACCACAGCCATGACCGCCACAGCCCAGACCACCCTGACCGAAACCGTCAGCTACACCGACAACGGCCACTCCTTGACGTTCACCGTCGGAGACCAGCAGATCGCCACGTACGCGTACCGTCCCACAGACGACCAGTACGAAAGTCCCCGCCCCTTTTTCCATCCCCTCACCACACTGGAGGGAGACGAGGTCACTATTTCCAGGCCGTGGGATCACGTGTGGCACAAGGGCCTGTCGTGGGCGCTGCCGAACGTGGGCGAGCACAATTTCTGGGGCGGAGCCACGTACACCCGCGAGACCGGCTACTCGAACCTGGACAACAACGGCGCCATGAACCACGAGGCCTTCACCAGCATCGAAGAACTCGGGACGGGGATCACCGCAGCGGAATCGCTGCTGTGGACTGCCCAGCCTGCCGAAACCCAGCCGGCCGAAACCCAGCCGGCCACACAAGGGCAGGCCGGCGCACCCCTCATCAGGGAACAGCGCCGTTTCGCCATCCAACTGCTCGCCACCGGAAACGCGTGGGCTCTGCTCTTCGAAACCACCATGGACAACGTCTCCGGTGCGGAGATCGGAATCGGCAGCCCCACTACCGAAGGCCGCGACAACGCAGGGTATGGCGGCTTGTTCTGGCGCGGACCCAGGTCCTTCACCGGCGGCCAGTTCCGATCCGACAAGGGGACCGGTGCCGACGAATTCATGGGCACCCGTTCTCCGTGGATCGCCTTTACCGGCCAGCACGATGTCACCTGCCGGCAGTCCAGCATCCTGTTCGTCGAGGACCAGGCCAACCCTGGCGCGTCCAACCAGTGGTTCGCCCGCTCGTCCATGTTTGCCTGCCTCGGCTCGGCACCGTTCTTCAGCGAAGTAGTCCCGCTCAAGGAGGGCCAGCCGCTGACGTACCGCTACGCCGTCGTGATTGCTGACGGGGCGCTGGAAGACCAAAAGGCAGCTGCGCTCGCCGACGCTGCCAAAGCTGCACTGGATGCCTGGGCCTAAGATGTGCACATCGTTCCCGGGGGCCACTGCGGTTTCCGAGGTCAGCATTTACGATTGGCCCGGGCTGGATGGCGCGGCCGGAGGCTCCCCGCACCTGCACACTGCGTCCACTGAAGCGTACGTGGTGCAGCAGGGTTTCGGCCGCCTGGAGACCTTGGATTCCCGCGGGTTCACCTCCACGCCGCTGGCGCCCGGGACGGTGGTCTGGTTTACGCCGGGTACGGTGCATCGCGCCATCAATGACTCCGGCGACCTCAGGGTGCTGGTGGTGATGCAGAATGCCGGGCTCCCCGAGAACGGTGACGCCGTGATGACCTTCCCGCCAAGGCACCTGGTGGATCACGAGACGTACGCACGCGCCGCCGCGCTGCTGTCGAAGAACGCCGACGGCGGTGACGCGGCTGCGGAGGCGGCCGCGCGTCGCCGTCGTGATCTGGCGTTGGAGGGTTATCTGGAGCTGAAAACGGCAGTCCAAAAATCCGGGGCCGCTGCGCTCGCCGACTTTCACGCTGCCGCCGCGCGATTGGTGCAGGGGAAAGCCGGGACGTGGCGCGGGTACCTCACGGACGGCGCAGAGCGGCAGGCCACCCTGACAGGGCAGCACTTGCTGTCTCTCGAGTCCATGGAAAGTTTCTACATGCAGGACGCGAGGACTACGATGGGCGAACGGAAAACCCGCAGGATCTACGGCATGTGCGGTCGGATCCAGGCGTGGGAACTTTCCGAAACTGTCATCGCCGGGACGTGATTCCCGGCCGGGAAGGTGGGGACCATGGTAACCAAGCAGGACTCGGGACGGGCGACGATCAGCGAGATCGCCCGGGAGGCCGGCGTCTCCGTTCCCACTGTCTCCAAAGTCCTTAACGGCCATGCCCACGTCGCGGCAGCCACCCGCGCAAGGGTCGAAGAAATCATCGCCAAGCGTGACTACGCCCGCCGCCCCGCCAAGCGCAGCAAGAAGGCCGGGCTCATCGACCTCGTGTTCCCGGGCATGGGCTCTGAATGGGCGTGCGAGATCATCGAAGGCGTGGAACGGGTCGCCCAGGAAGCCGGGTACGGCACTGTGGTCAGCAGCCTGTCGCTGGACGGGTCCAGGATCCGCCCGTGGCTGGCGAACCTTGCGGAGCGAAAGTCCGACGGCGTGCTGCTCGCCGTGTACGAACTGGACTCGAAGCAGATTCAGCGCATCAAGTCGCTCGGCATTCCGGTGATCCTGATCGACCCCGTGGGGCAGCCGGGACCGGATCTCATGACCGTGGGTGCCGCCAACTGGGACGGTGCGTTCTCGGCCACAGAACACTTGTTGAAGCTTGGCCACACAAGGATCGGCATGATCGGTGGCCGTGAGGATCTGCAGTGCAGCAGTGCACGCGAGGACGGGTATCTGGCTGCGCTGCGGCGAGGCGGCGTGGACGTTGATCCGTCGTTGATGGTGCCCGGCGACTTCTCCACCGAATCCGGGGCACGGGGGACCGAGGCTCTGCTTTCCCTGGCAGACAAGCCCACCGCGATCTTTACTGGCAACGACGCCCAGGCTCTCGGCGCCTACCGTGCCGCGCGCTCAGCTGGCCTGCGTATTCCCGAGGACCTCTCCATCATCGGCTTCGATGACATCCCCGCTGCGGAATGGATCGAACCCGGCCTCACCACCGTCCGCCAGCCCGTGGTGCAGATGGCTGAAACCGCCATGCGCGCGCTCCTCCGGCACCTCGAGGGTGACGAGGAGTTGCCGCAGCGGATCGAGCTGGGAACGGAGCTGGTGGTGAGGGGCTCGACGGCTCCTGTTTCTTAGCCCCGGCCCATGCTCGTGGACGGATCCCCGCCGCCCTCTGAGGGGTCTGCGCGGAGGTCGTCGGGATCTCCGTCGGGCAACCCCGCCGGTCCCGGGACGTCTCCCGGGGCCGCCGGAACGTCGTCGTCGGTTTCGCTGGCTTGGCGGGTGTCGCCGTCGGACCCTGTCCGGCGTGAGGTGGTGCCGGCGTCTGGTTCTCCGGGCCCGCGGTGGCGGCCCTTGGAGTTGGTTTCCGGAGAAAGGTCCTCGTCCATGGCGTTGGAACCCTCGCTGATGGACGAATGGACCTGGATGTCGTCGTCCTTCTTGCCCGGCTCGGGGACGTGGCCGTCGTCCACGGGATCGGACGTGCCGGCCAGGTCTTCCATCGCGTTTTCGGTTGCCTTGCGGATGCTGTCTTCTACGCCCATCAGATAACTCCTTTGCACGAAAGGCCCGTGTGCCGGACCCGATTGCATAGTAAGCCTACTTACTTTTTCGGTGATGTGAAACCCGTACCGGGGTTGACAAAGTGGCTCCTTTTGGGTTGCGTCGCCGCAGGTCAGGACCTTACGCGCCGCACTTTGTACCGTTGATCGTTGGGCGATAAGGTATTGCCAGACCGTTTTGCAGAGGGCGGCCCTTTTCGCTCCTTTGCTGTCTGCTGGGGACGCATTTCAGTCAGTAGGAACGTGCATGGTCAACCCCCGCCCTGAGCAGGAAGCTCTCCAGAATGGATACTTTTTAGATCTCGTCCTGGGCAGCGAAGATGTAGAGGCTTTTCTCAGCGATTTAGCGGCTTTCTCAGCCGAAAGCCTCTCGCATCCTGACTCCACCGTCTTCTGCGGTATCACCGTCCTGCGCCGTAAGAAGTCCGCTACCGCGGCCAGCAGTGACGACCGTGCCCGCGTGATGGACGAGCTTCAAAACGACTTTGAGGGCCCGTGCCTCACGGCCATGGACAAGCTGACTTCCGTCCTGGTGCCGGACCTCCTGCGTGAGCACCGCTGGCCGGACTACGTCGAAGCTGCATCGCACCAGGGTTTGAGGTCAATCCTCAGTGTCCCGCTTCTGGTGGAGGGCGATACACGTGCCGCCCTCAACCTTTACTCGGAGCGGGCAAATGCGTTCAGTGACTCCGACGTGGAGCATGCAGAGGTCTTCGCCTCGCATGCCTCGAAGTCGCTGCGCCTCGCCCTGAAGATCGCGCAACTCAGCGATGCCCGGAACGACCTCGCGGCAGCCATGCAGTCCCGCACCGTGATCGACCTCGCTGTCGGAGCGATCATGGCGCAGAACAAGTGCAGCCAGGAAGAGGCCTTCACCATCCTTCGCACCGCCTCCAGCAACCGCAACATCAAGCTACGGCACTTGGCGAAGTCCATCATCGCGGCCGTCTCGTCAGGAAAGATCACCACGCACTTCGAGGAGTAGGGGCCCTACCGCCGCAACGCCCCGTCCCACACCAGCTTCACGGCGTTGCGCACACGCTCCCGGGTTTCAGCGATGGACGCGGCATCGGAACCTGCAGGCCGCACCACGAACTGGTAGTAGTACAGCCCGTTGATGAGGTCGATCATCGCCTCCACATCCACGTCCGGCGCCAGCTCACCGGCGGAAATTCCGCGGCGGATTTCCGCCGCAATCGGTTCGCGGCGCCGGGAGACGTGGCGGTTCCAGGACAACGCACGGAGTTCATCGTTCTCCAGGCCCATGGCCACGCGCTTCTTCACCAGCGCGCCCACGCGGCCGTCGACGTCGATCGCTGCTTCTTCATACGAGGCGAGGATCGTCTCCAGTGTGGTGTCCTTTCGCCGGAAGCCGATGCTGGACCGGACGCTGTCCAAAGCCGCGGCGATCAGCTCTTCGCGGCTGCTCCAGCGACGGTACAGGGCGGCCCGGCTCACGCCTGAACGCTCGGTAATCGCTGAGATGGTCACGTCCCGTGTGTCGCGTTCAAGCAACAGCTCCACTGTGGAGGAAAGGACGGTGGACTCCAGTGCGGTGTCACGCGGCCTGCCCGGCCGACGATCCGCAACGGCGGCGGTGTCAGGCATCGGCAATCACCAAGCGCTCACGCAACTGCGCTATGGTCGCGTCCGACAGCCCGGCACGCCGCACAGGCTCCAGCACACTCCCGTGCCGCTCGATCAGCACCTTCTGCATCGCCTCCATGGATTCCACATGGGCGCCCATCATGGCGCCCATGCCCTTGATGGCTTCCTCGTCAAGGACCCGGTCCGGCATGAGACCACCCATGATCGCCCGGAGCCGGGGGAACAGCTGCGGCAGGCGGGTGGCCGTCACGGCGTAGTCGGCGGAGATGGTTTCCGGCGTAGCGCCCAATGCTGACAGCACGACGGCGGCGAACACTCCCGTACGATCCTTGCCGGCCGCGCAATGGAAGACGGTGGCGCCGTCGGCCATGGCTACCAGCGTCACGCCGAGGGCGAGCTGCCGGGCCTGGGTCTCGAGCAGGTTGGCGTACCAAGCGCCCACATGTGCAGGAGTAGTGGCTGCGGTCATCATCTCGTGGCTGATGTCCTCCGGCGATGAAACCGACGCCGTCAACGCAAGGTGATGGTAGCTTACGCCCGGTACAGTCAACGGGCCCCGCCCGGTGAAGAGTGCTTCCTCCGGTGAGCGGAGATCGATCACCGAGGTGACGCCGTCGTCGATCATTTGCTGGGCGAAAGCCGCCGGCATCACCGAGACATCATCACTGCGGAGCAGTACGCCGGGACGGGTGGTACCGCCGGAAACGGGCAGGCCGCCAAGGTCGCGCAGGTTGACGGGAGAGAGATCCAAAGTTTCCACAAGAGAGTCCTAGCTGAGCTTGGCGCGGATGAAGGCGCTGACCCGGTCGATGATGGTGACCAGCACGACGATGCTGATGATGATGGCGCAGAGGTGTCCGTAATCGTACATGCGCATTGCGGTAGTAAGCTCCAAGCCGATGCCGCCGGCACCCACCAAACCGAGGATCGTGGCGCCGCGGACGTTGCCTTCGAAGAGGAGCAACGTATAGCTGACCAGCAGCGGCGCAGCCTGGGGGAGGACGGCATAGCTGATGATCTGGCGTTTGTTGGCGCCCACGGCGGTCAGTGCTTCCACCGGCCCGGGTTGCACGGATTCCATGGCTTCGGCGTACACCTTGCCGATGGATCCTACTGAGCCAAGCACGATCGCGAGGATGCCGGCGAACGGACCCAACCCAACAGCCGAGACGAACATCAGCGCGAAGATGAGCTCCGGGACGGATCGCAACACGTTCAGCACCGCCCGGCAGGAGGTGTAAACCCAGCGCGGGGCGATGTTGCTGGCCGCGCCGAAGCTCAGCAGCAGCGATGCGAGGGCGCCGAGGACTGTGCCCACCAAAGCCATCTGCAGGGTTTCGACGAGCAGCTTGATGATGATGCCGAACTTGTCGAACGTCGGCGGGAAAAGGCGGCCCAGGAAGTTGCCCATGTTGGGGATGCCGCTGAGCAGTTTGTCGGGATTGAACCCGGCGCCCATTCCAGCCCAGACCAGCACGACGGCGACGATCACCCAGAGGGCAGCGCCGCGTGGCGTGGGGAGGCCGAAGGGGCGGGAAAGCCGGAGACGGTCGGCTTCGGGGAGGCTGGTATTAATGGCCTTCTCTGCGGGGGCTTCAGTTTTCGAGGAGCTCAGTGTCTGTTCCATAAATCTGGTGCACCTCCTTTTCGGTGATGGTGGTGGCGGGGCCGGCGAAGACGAGTTCACCGGAGTGCAGCCCCAGGACGCGGTCGGCGTAGCGGCGGGCGAGGCCCACGACGTGCAGGCTGACGATCACGGGGATCTGTTCCTCGCGGGCGATGTCGCGGAGCAGTCCAAGGATGGTGCCGGCGAGCCGCGGGTCCAGGGAAGCGACGGGTTCGTCGGCGAGGATCAGGCGCGGCTGCTGCATCAAGGCGCGGGCAATCGCGACGCGCTGCTGCTCACCGCCGCTCAAGCTCCGGCACGGCTGCTTGGCCTTGTGCGCCAGGCCCACGCGGTCCAGCAGTTCCAACGCCATGGTCCGCTGCGCCCTGCTGAACGTGCCCAGCATGTTCAACGGCCCTGCCGAGTGCAGCCCGCCGGTCAGCACGTTGGTGAGGGCAGTCAGCCGTGGCACCAGATTGAAGTGCTGGAAGACATATCCGACGTCGGATCGCAGCTCGCGCAGGCAGGTCGGGTTCTGTTGGGCTACTGAGCGGCCGGCGACTTCCAGTGCGTCAGCAGTGAAGGGGGCGATCCCGGTGAGGGTCTTCATGAGCGTCGATTTACCCGAGCCGGAGTGGCCCAGCAGTGCTACGACTTCGCCCGGGTAGACGTCCAGGTCGATGCCCGCCAGCGCTACCTGCTCGCCATACTGGACCCGCAAGCGACGTGCGCGGACGGTGGGCGACCCGGCCGGGGCGAGTGCCGCCGTCGTGCTTTCTGTTGGTGACAAGAGGCTCATCGGAGGTCCTGGAGGTCCACGCCGATGGACTCGGCCACGTCCACGAGGGGTGCGTACGTGCTGAATTCCGGGTCGGCCGTGGGTTCGCCGGTGATGCCGAAGGTCTTGGACACCTTCTCGTTGCCGGACATCAGGGCAGGGAGCTTGGCCTTGAGGGCTTCGCGGGCTTCGTTATCCAGGCCTTTGCGCACCACGATGGAGATACCGACGGGAATGGGGTCCGACTTAGCGATGACTCCGATCTCGTCTTCCTTGATGACGCCCTTCTGCACGAACGTGGGGTACAGCTGGCGGGCGGTGCAGGCAACATCCACGTTGCCGTTCGCGAGGGCCAGGACTGCGGAGTCGTGCGAACCGGCGAACGTGCTCTTGTAGTCGGTGCCGTCCGTGAGGCCGGCCTTGGCCAGCAGTGACTTGGGCATGAAGTAGCCGGTAGTGGAGCCGGGGTCGATGAAGGCAACCTGCTTGCCCTTCACATCGGCCGCGGACTGGATGCCGCTGTCCTTCCGGGCCAGGCAGAAGCTGGCAGGTTCGGTGCTGGCAGGCCATACCAGGAGCGGGTCCACGCTGTCGGTCTTGTAGGCGAGTGCTGCGGAGAACTGGCTGAGGACGGCAATGTCCACGGATCCGTTGCGGACAGCTTCGACGACGCCCAGGTAGTCGGCGGGCTGGAGGTTGGTTACGGTGCGGCCTGACGCGTCGCCCACCATGGTGGCGAGGTCGGCCATGATGGCTTGTTCGTCGGGATCGTCGGTGCCTGGGGGAGTGGCGAAGACGAGTTCTGTTTTTGAGCTGTCTGCGCCGGCGGCGTTGGCGTCGCCGGAACAGCCAGCGAGTGCGCCGATGGCCAGGAGGCCGATGAACGAAGTTGCGATGATGCCTGCACGAGCGTGCATGGTGATGCCTTCCGTCATGTGTTGGGGTGACGTAATTACGAAACCAGCAGTATTTGAATCGGAATTACGAGACTGCCGTACTTGAAATGGCGGGAAGGTTAACTGTTTGCGCTCGCCTGGAAAGTCCGCCCTGTGGCCCCGTTTCGTGACCCGAGGCAACCATGGAGCAGACTTAGGCGGGTGACCGTCAACAAACCCCGCCCCGGCCTCGCGATCGCTGCGCTGAGTCTCGGGACGGCGCTGAATCCGCTGAACTCGTCCATGATCGCCGTCGCACTGGTGGTTTTGCGGGAGCATTTCGAGCTCGACGTCGCCACGGTCACCTGGGTGATCACCTCGTTCTACCTCGCGTCCGCCGCAGGTCAGCCGCTCATGGGCCGGCTCGCCGACCGCTTCGGTCCGCGGCGTCTGTTCATGTTCGGCATGGCCCTGGTTGCGGTCACCTGCGCCATCGCACCGTTCCTGCCCAATTTCGCGCTGGTCTGCGTGGCCCGCGCGCTCATGGCTGTGGGGACCGCGACGGCGTACCCGTCCGCCGTCGTGATGGTCACCGAACTGAGCCGGCTGGCTAACCTGCCGTCGACGCGGCCTTTGGGCCGGATCCAGATGGCCAACACCTCGGCCGCTGCCGTCGGACCAGTAGTGGGAGGGCTGTTGGTGAGCCTGGTGGGATGGCAGGCGTTGTTCGCCATCAACGTGCCCATCGCCTTGCTGGCCATGATCGTGGTCTACAAAGTGGCGCCGGTCGATTCCGGCCGCGAGACCGGCAAGCTCGGCCAACTGATCCGCGATTCCGACATCCCCGGCATCCTCGCGTTCGTCACCTCGCTGATGCTCGCCATGATGGCCCTGCTCAATGTCATGCCGGGATACCGCTGGTACCTGCTGGGCGCCGCCACCGTGATCGGAGCGCTCTTCGCCTGGCGTGAGCTGCGCTTCCAGCCGCCGTTCCTGGACCTTCGATTGCTGGGCCGGAACCGACCGCTGCTGCTGGTCTACCTGCTTTTCGTCGTGTTCAGCGGCGTCTACTACTTCGCGTTCTTCGGCCTGCCGCAACTGCTGCAGGAAGCTGGACAGTACGACGCCGGTGTGGTCGGCCTGCTGATGCTGCCCCTAGCGGCGTTGTCGGTGGTGGTGACGCCACTGACGGTGAGGTTCATCGAGCGGTTCGGCGTACGTTCCGTCCTGATCACCGGAGTCCTGATTCTGACGGTTGCTGCGGGAACGCTCGGCTTCCTGACCATGACGCTGTGGGCTCCGCTGGTGTTCGTGCTGACTGCGTTGATGGGCGTTCCCTATGGCGTGGTGAGCACTGCCTCCAACCAGGGCCTGTACGTGTCAGCCCGTCCCGAAGAAAGGGGAGTGGCCGCCGGAATCTTCCAGACCTGCCGCTACCTCGGAGCCATCACGGCCACCGTGTTGATCGGTGTCCTCTACGGACCGGGCGTGAACCAAGCGAACTGGGGAATCATGGTCCTGGTGATGTTGGGTCTGAGCGCCGTGGTGCTGGTGCTGGCTGTCATGTGGCGAAAACCCGCGGTTTAGGGATTCAGCGGAATCAGCAGCGCCGCCGCGCCCGCGATGGACAGGGCGGCGCGCAGGTGGTTGGCCGGAACCCAGCCCCGCAGGAACTGGCTCCAATCCTGGCTGGAACCTTGGGCCAAGCGGTTGTTCAGCGGCACATTGATCGCCATGGTGGAGAGGAATCCAGCCAGGCAGGCCGCGGCGCCTGCCACCCGGAGCGGAGGCTGGCTTCCGGGATCGACGACGGCGGCGACCACCACGCCGGCGGAGGCGGCGGCCGAGCCAAAGAACAAGACCATGAATGGCGGGGTTACGGCCTTCTGGTTGATGGAGTTCATGGTGTTGGCCGCTTCACCCGCTGGGCGGTGGCGAAGGGCCGGCATCACGAGGGTGGAGAAAGCGAAGTAGAAGCCGCCCACCAGGGCCGAACCCGTTCCGGCTGCTACGGGAAGCCAGGTGCTCAAAGTTGTCATGCCTCAAGCCTGCCTTCCCCGGTGTGGACGATGAATGGTCAGGGATCCACTTTTCATACGTTTGCGTCTAGGCTGGCCGCATGGACCCACTGTCGCAGTTCCTCACCGGTCCTCGGGCGCAGGCGGCATTTGCCCTCCGCGTGGTGATGGATCCGCCCTTCGCCATTGACGTTCAGGACCAGGCCGCCCTGACAGTGATCGTGGTGGTGCGCGGAGAAGCGTGGATCACTGCTGACAGCGCTGAACCTCAACTCCTCCGGCAGGGTCAGGCGGCGACAGTCCGAGGGCCGGAACCCTATATCGTGGCTGATGCTCCCGGCAGGGAACCCACGGTAGTCATCGAGGCAGAGGAGTCCTGCCGCACCCCCAGCGGCGAAAAGTTGGAGCTCACGTTTTCCCGAGGAGTGCTGACGTGGGGCAACAGTGCCGTTGGCGAAACAGTCCTGCTGATCGGCACGTACCAATCGCCGGCGGCCGTGGGCCAGTTGGTCACGTCAGTGCTGCCCAGGGTGGCGGTCTTTGGGGAAGAAGACCTCGACGGCGGTCTGTTGGGAATGTTGGAACGCGAACTCACCCATCAACGGCCGGGGCAGGAAAGTGCGCTGGACCGGCTGCTGGATCTCCTCCTGCTGAACCTTGTGCGTGCCTGCGTGGACCGGGGAGACGCGCCCCATGGAACGTGGGCAAAGGCATCCCGTGAACCAGTGGTTGCGCAGGCTCTCGAACTGCTTCACCAAGTGCCGGCGGCGCCGTGGACCGTGGCCGGATTGGCGCTCAGGTGCCACGTCTCCAGGGCCACCATGGCCGCCCGCTTCCGTGCCGCCGTCGGGCAGTCCCCCATGGCTTATCTCAGCGCCTGGCGGCTGGCGCTGGCTGCCGACAGATTGGCCTCCAGCAATGCCACTACTGCAGTCATCGCGGAGGAGGTTGGCTACAGCAATGCGTTCACGTTCAGTGCCGCGTTTTCGCGTGAATATGGCGTCAGCCCAAGTGGCTACCGGCGGTCCGCGCAGGCGGCAAACGGCAGAACGGAAGGCGCAGCTAAATCATCCGCGGGAACCGGCGCCGGTGAGCGTCGCGAAATGTAGCATCTGAAGGAGACGGCCAATAACCGTGCACTTCGGAGAAAGCGGAACACCATGTCACCCAGTCCCGATGGAATTGCCACCACCGTCAGCAAAACGTTCAGCCGCACCACCCAGGTGTCCACCACCGTCAACGCCAGCCCGGCCACCGTGTGGACGTTGCTGACCACGGCGTCGGATTATCCGCGGTGGAACTCCACCATCGTTTCGGTGGACGGCGACATTAAGCCCGGATCCACCATCCAGCTGGTCTCCACGCTGGATCCCAACCGCACGTTCAAGCTCAAGGTCAAGGAGTTCGAGCCCACCAGCCGGCTGGCCTGGGGTGACGCGATGGGAACCCGCGTGTACACGCTCACGGAAACCAACGGCGGCGGAACCCTGTTCGAGATGAACGAGCGCATCGGCGGGCCGATATTTCCGCTGTTCGCCAGCAAGGTCCCGTCGTTCGACGCCAGCTTTGAACAGTTCGCCGCCGACCTGAAAGCTGCCTCCGAGAACACCGACTGACGTCAGAGGCGGGCCCCCTTGACTAAATAACTGAGTGAACTCATAATTGAGTTAAGTCAGTTAATTAGTCATTGGAGAACCCCCGTGAAAGCCTTCGTCCTCAATCAGTACAAGGAACCCCTGCAGCAGATCGACGTCCCGGAGCCGGTGCTCGGTGACCACGATGTGCTGGTTGAGGTTCACGCGGCCGGCCTGAACCAGCTGGACGAGAAGATCAGGCAGGGGGAGTTCAAGCAGATCCTCCCGTACAAACTGCCGCAGGTTCTTGGCCATGACGTTGCCGGTGTGGTCCTGCAGGTGGGGCCCCAGGTGCGGTCCTTCTCGCCCGGCGACGAGGTATTCGCGCGCCCCGGCAAGGACAGCATTGGCACCTTCGCGGAGCGTATCGCCGTGGCCGAGGAAGACCTGGCCATCAAACCGGCCACCGTCAGCATGGAGGAAGCGGGCTCACTTCCGCTGGTGGCTTTGACGGCATGGCAGGCGCTGGTGGAGCGCGGGAACGTTGGCCCCGGCCACAAGGTCTTCATTCATGCCGGTGCCGGGGGAGTGGGCTCCATCGCCATCCAGCTTGCTAAGTACTTGGGCGCAACAGTAGCTACCACGGTCAGCGCCGGGAACAAGGACTTTGCCCGCGAGCTCGGCGCTGATGTGGTGATTGACTACCGCACCGAGGACTTCGTGGAGATCCTTCACGACTACGACCTCGTCCTGGACAGCCTTGGCGGCGAGAACCTGGAGCGGTCCTTGACGGTCTTGAAGAAGGGTGGCAAGGCCATCGGCATCGCGGGTCCGCCGGATGCCGGCTTCGCCCGACAGCTGGGTGGAAACCCTGTACTGCTGGGTGTGACCACCCTGCTGAGCTCGGGTATTCGCCGCAAAGCCCGCCGCCTTAGCGTCACCTACGAGTTCCTTTTCATGCGCGCCGATGGCGGCCAGCTGAAGGAAATTGCTGCGCTCATCGACGCCGGCCACATCAAGCCGGTACTGGGGCGCGTGGTGCCGTTCGATCAGACAGCCGATGTCCTTGCTTCCCTGGAAAAGGGCGGCGTCCGCGGCAAGACCGTCGTCAGCCATGTCTAACCACAAACCAACACCCCGACAGGACAACCATCATGAGCAATGAACAACAGAGGTATGTGCAGGTGCCGGCGAAGACGGTGACGGCCAACGGCGTTACCTACGCGTATCGGGAGATGGGTCCCAAGGGCGGGGTTCCGGTGGTCTTCCTGATTCACCTCGCCGGGACCATGGACAACTGGGATCCACGCATCATCGATCCCATCGCCGCCGAGCACCATGTGATCGCCTTCAGCAACCGCGGAGTGGGCGCCTCCACGGGCAGCGTCCCGGACAGCATTGAAGGCATGGCCGACGACGCCGCTGCCTTCATTCAGGCCCTCGGCTATCCTCAGGTGGATCTCTTCGGGTTCTCCCTTGGCGGCATGATCGCCCAGGCGCTGGTCCTCAAGCACCCGGGGCTTGTTCGCAAGATGGTGCTCGCCGGCACGGGCCCTGCCGGTGGGGAAGGCATCCAGAACATCATCGGAATCACCTACTACGACGTTCTTCGGGGCACCCTTACCCGGCAGGACCCCAAGGAGTTCCTGTTCTTCAACCGGAACGCCGCCGGTAAGCCGGCCGCCCGGGCCTTCATCAATCGACTCAAGGAACGCACCACCAACCGCGAGGCACCCTTCAAGCTCGCCGCATTCCAGACGCAACTGAAAGCCATCCGCCGGTGGGGATTGTCGCCGTCGGCCGATCTGGGAGTCATCACCCAACCGACGCTGATCGCCAACGGTGACAATGACCGCATGGTGCCATCCGTCCTCTCGAGTGACCTGCACCGCCGGATTCCGGGCAGCGAACTGGTCATCTACCCCGACTCCGGGCACGGTGGCATCTTCCAGTTCCACGACAAGTTTGTCCCTGTAGCCCTCGAATTCCTGGGCCGCTGATACGGTAGCTGAATGCAGCCTGCGCCCCAGACCCTTGGCCGACGTGAACGGAATAAGCAGGAGAAGCTTGACCGCATCACGGCGGCAGCCCGTGAGCTTTTCACCCAGTATGGAGTGGATGAGGTCACCACCCAGCAAGTAGCTGAAAAGGCCGACGTCGGTTCGGGAACCTTGTTCCTGTACGCCAAGACCAAGGCGGAGCTGCTGCTGCTGGTGCACAACGTCAAATACGCCCAAGCGCTGGCCAATGGGGTGGACGCAGCGTCCGCTGAAACGGCGGTGCTCGACGCGGTGATGGCCATCATCCGCCCCATCATCGAGTGCAACCGCGTCCAGATCGAGAACGGCCGGACCTACCTGAAGGAGATTGTCTTCGGGGATCCGGCGGAGCCGCACCACGCAGAAGCGTTGTCGCTGACCATACGCACGGAAGAAGCTATTGCCGGCATCCTGGGCCGCGACGAGCAACTGCTGGCCCGCGACCCCGCCAAGCTGGCACGGATCATCACAGCGATCATGTTCATCAGCATGACGTCCTCGGCCACCAAAGAACTGACAGACGCCCAGGTTGGCGACGAGATCCGGGATCAGATCGGCGTGCTCCTGGGCGCCTGACTTCTTAGCTGGGCTTAGCGGTTGAGGAAGGCCTCGTGCTGGCGGTGGGCTTCCTTCACCTGCTCGCGGATCGCCTCCACGTCCTTGGCCTTGTTCCGATACTTGAGCGGCATCTGGACGATCTGCGCTTCCTCGGCGGTCAGTGCGCGGTAGATGCGCTCGCGCTCGTTGGCGTCGGCGGTGTAGTCGAGGTCCAGGTAATCCACGGCATGGCGGCGGGCGTTGTTGATGGCCGTCTGGGCCTTGCCCGCCGGGCTGATCAGTGAGAGCACCACGGTGACGATCAGGACGCCGATGATCACACTCAGCGAGAGGCCGGTGGTGATCTCGATGACGTTGACGTGCTCGCCGTCGTTGATGAACGGCAGGTTGTTCTCGTGCAGGGCGTGCAGGATCAGCTTGACGCCGATGAACGCGAGGATGGCTGCCAGGCCGTAGGAGAGGTAGATGAGGCGGTCCAGCAGGCCGTCGATCAGGAAGTACAGCTGGCGCAGGCCCATCAGGGAGAACGCCGTAGCGGTGAAGACGATGAAGACGTTCTGCGTGAGGCCGAAGATTGCCGGGATGGAGTCAAGCGCGAACAGGATGTCCGTGCCACCAATGGCCACCATGACCAGGAGCATGGGAGTCAGGGCACGCTTGCCGTTGACGGTAGTGAAGAGCTTATCGCCGTCGTATTTATCCGTGGTGTGGAAGAGCTTCTTGGCGAGCCGGATGATGAAGTTGTTGGCTTGGCCGTCACCGTGGTCGCCGGGCTTGAGCAGGTTGCCTGCCGTGAGCAGCAGGATGAGGCCGAAGATGTAGAAGACCCACGCGAACGAGTTGATCAGCGCGGCGCCCAGGAAAATGAAGCCGGTGCGGGCGATCAGCGAGAAAACGATGCCGAAGAGCAGGACCTTCTGCTGATCCTCACGCGGCACCCGGAAGCTCGCCATGATGATGAGGAACACGAACAAGTTGTCGACCGAGAGGGCCTTCTCCGTGATGTAGCCGGCGAAGTACTCGGACCCCATTTGGCCGCCGCCGAAGATCAGCACCAGGACGCCGAAGAGCACAGCCAGACCCACGTAGATGGAGGACCAGATGGCCGCTTCCTTGAGCGAGGGGACATGTGCCTTGCGGATGTGGAAGAAGTAGTCGAAGGCCAGAAGCGCCAAAATGACGACGATGGTGATGCCCCAGATGAGGGGAGAGACGGTCATATGATCCTGCTTTCGTGAGGCGCGCGAGTGGTGTTGCTCACCGAGGGTCAAACTCTTGGAATCAAATTTACCGGGAGTGGTGGGGCGGGCGCTAACTAGACCGTCATGGGAAAGTACTTGACAATATGGAAAGTACTTTCCTAGGTTGGGGTCATTGATCCGCACAACTTTGGGGGAACCATGAACGAGACCACCGGAAATATGTCAGCAGCCGAGGCCCGCGAACTCCTTGCGGGAGCTGACTCAGTGGGTGCCGCCTCAATCAACGCAGCAGCTTGGCCCGTCGCCGTCCTGTTCACCAGCCTCGCCATCATGGGTTCACTGCTCATGATCGGGATGCACATCGTCGCCCATACCGGTTACGGCGCTGCGTTGCTGGCGTGTTCTGTCGGCGCCTGGGGTGCCATCACCGCGTGCGTCTGGCCCATGTTCCAGCGGTCCACGAAGGCCGGATTCACCAAAAGGTTCGTGACATCGCTGGTCGGGTATTTCGCGCTGTACGTCGTAGCACTGGTGGTTGGTGCCTACTTCTTCCGCGACGGAAACCTGTGGTTCTACATCCCGGCCGCTGTCGCGCTGGCCGGCATTGGCCTCGCCGCCGCCTTCCGCGAGCTGCGCGCATGAGCACGCCGGCGGAACACCCGCGCCACCAGCTCAACGAGGTCGTCCACTCACCGGTCCGTTTCTCCATCATGGCTGCGCTCGCTAAGGCCGAGTCGCTGGACTTCAAGGACCTGCGCGATGCGATTCAGGTCAGCGATTCGGTGCTGAGTAAGCAGCTCGCGATTTTGGAGAAGGCCGAGTTTGTGAAGATCAAGAAGAGCTTCGCCGGGAAGTTTCCGAGGACTTCCGCGGGTTTGACTATTGCGGGGCGGGGCGTGTGGGCAGCGCACCTGCAGACGCTGCGGGATATTGCGGGCGGCTGACGGGTTTTTGTTGTTAGTGCACGACGGCGGCTGGTTGCGTGGGTGGGTCAGCTAACCTCCCGCGGCCAACTGCCACTCCTCCTGGTTATGCGGCCTGTGCCAATGCTGACGGGGCTCCCCGGATTCGCGGACTACGTCGTTGAGCCAGAACGTGGTGTCGGGGTTCCATCCGGCGATGACACTTGAAGTGTCTTCGCCCACTGCGAGTGCGCGGCCCGCAACGCTGAGGTAGCCGGTGACAGTCAGGTGTACGGCATCCCACGTGGATGCAGCTTGCTCCCAATCGGGGATGACCCAGCGGCCGTGGCGGCCAGTGGTCCGGAACCAGTCGTGCCTGCGGGACGCTGTGACCTCCAGCGGAAAAGCGCGGCAGAGGGTGGTCCAGTCCTCTTCAGTGGTGATTTCCAAAATCCTGCCTGTTCCGGCGACGGGGATAACGGTGGCTTCTTCCCAGCCGAGGGAATCTTCAACCAGGCTGAGCCCTTCAGGGATCCGCGCCACCGTGTGGATCAGTCCGTGGGGGATCGACCACCATTCGCCGCTGAAGTTGGCGCGGGGGTCTTGTGGCCGTTCCTTGGCCGCACGTAACTCCTCGGCCCGTTCCTTTCGTACCCACTCGGCCAGGGTATGCTGCGGGTTTCGGGGGAGCGGTGTGGGATCGTCCGCTGAGCGCCAGTCGATAGCCCACTGCCCGGGTAGGGCCTTCTGATCCCACCACAGCGTTGCGGGTTTTCCTTCTAGGCTCTTGGCGATATGCGCCAGGGACTCTGTGATTTCCTGGGTGGCGGCGAGGAAGTCCTCCCCTTCGGGCTCCTGCCAATATCTGGCGGTGTCCACTGCGCGCTGAAAGGCGTGTTGAACCAGCTCGGTGGTGATGTTCCGTAGATCCAAGGACGTGATCAGCCCTGCGAGCTCCTCCATGGTCGACTCCGGTAGTGGAGGCGGTGCTTCGCCGACGGGGTCCATGGTCAACATTCTGCGTGACCTGCCGGCGCCAGGATCGAGGTTGTAGCCGAGGTGGAAGACGGCGATCCGGATGTCCTGGTCCATTTCCATCGCGAGTTCAAGGCAGAGGCGTCGGCCTCGGGGCCCATTTAGCAATTGCTCGATGTCCGGCTCCATATCCTCGTCCTTGCAGCTGATAACCCTGGCACGCTGAATCACGACGCCGGAACCCGCCTTGCTGCCGGCAGCTTGCCTGACGCTTGAACATGCTTTCAATGGGGTTACTGTGTGTCCAAACCCCAAGTTGTGAGACCGCCGCCGGGGCAAGAAATCAAGAGCAACCCCTCTGGCCCATTGAGCGTCCAGGCTTCGTACTGTTCATCTGGCGAAACCTCAACGGTACTACCGTCGGCGAAGTCGACATGTAGGCTTCCGCGGTCGTCAGCGAACCCCGCCGTGACTGAGGAACGTGCGATCGAGAGTGCAGGCCCCAGCTGGGAAGGTTCTCCGGCGGGATTAAGGCGGTGACTTAGGCCGGAAGCTGACTTGTAAATGAACTTATTCTCGACCCTGAGGACAATGCCGCCCTGCGTGTGAATGCTGAAGGCATAGTCGACCATGCAACGGACAACGTCGTCCGGTCCGGATGTCGTTGGCCATGTCCAAAGCACATGTGAAGGTTTCACTGGCTCGCCGCGCCTGGTCGCATCCACTTCTGAATCTCCGGCCCGGCTGCATCCATGAAGCTCATGACCACCTGCCTGGCGTCGGGTTCCCCACCCCACCCGTCGTACGCATCATATGCGTCATCAAGCTCAACCAACTCCTGCGCGATGGGGTGGCCTTCGTGACCGACAAGCCGGTGCGCCCACGACGCGAGTTCCCGTACAGGCATGGTTCCCTCGATGGCTTGGCTGGCGTAATAGTAAGCCGCTACAAGCTGGGCATCGTCTTTTGTCATGTCACCCGTCGCCACGCCAAGCTCCTTGAGAGCATCGTCGATGAGGACCCCAAGCTGGAACACGTTGATGTGCGCCGAAACGCCAGCAAGCTCGCGGAGGGCTCGGCCGTCGTGCCCATCGACCAGGGCATCCGTCGCAGCCGAGATGGCCGCTGCAGCAGCATTCTGCCCGATTAGCCACGAAGCACGTGCGGCAATCAGGGCGAGAGTAGCTGAGCCCAACACCTAGAGCGTCTTCCTCAGGCGCGTGCCACTACTCAAACCAGCCAGCTGAGGCTTCGAGTACAGCCACACGACAACACCGAACAGTGGCACCACGACGAACATCAGCACCCACATGATCCGGGTCATTTGATCGACGCCGTCCTGCCGTAGGACATCGAAAATCGCCCAAATGTTCGCTCCCATGACGAACACTGCGGACAGTCCCGCCAACGACGCCAAAACCCATTCCCAAGCTTCCATGCCATCCCCCTGAACCAGCAGCTTCCGTACAAAGTAGCACTCGCATTACAAACGTACGACGGCGGAGCCCGCCTTGGTGCCTGCCGTTTAGTGGCATTTCGGTTGGGTCAGATCAGCGCTGTCATGACGTTCCAGCCTTCGCCGATCTTCTTCCGTGGTTCGAGGTGACGACTGCCGACGCCGGGGTAGAGCCAGAGGTCTCCGTTGGCATCACGGGCGATGATTTGTGAGTAGCCCGGATAGTGGCCGTCAAATCTTCCCGTGGAAATGATCGCCGTCATGGCATTCCAGCCTTCGCCTACCTGCATGCGGGGCAGCCACCCGCCCTTGCCGTCACCGGGGTAAAGCCACAGCCGTCCGCTGGTGTCGCGGGCCATGACGTCCCGCTTGCCGTCCTCGTTGAAGTCACCGCGGCCGATCAGGGCTGTCATCACGTTCCAGCCGACACCGATTTGGACGCGGGGTTTCCAGCCGCCAGTGTGATCGCCGGGGTACAACCAAAGACGGCCTTCGGCGTCTCGGGCGATGACGTCGGCACAGTAGTCGCCGTCGAAGTCGCCAGGACCCATGATGGCGGTCATGGCGTTCCAGCCGACACCTACTTTGGTCCGTGGTTTGAGGTATCCGTAGCCGCCGGGGTAGAGCCACATGTCGCCGTTGGTATCGCGGGCAAGAATGTCGTCGTTGAACTCGCTTTGGAACTTGCCCGCGCCGATGATGGCGGTCATGACGTTCCACCCTTCGCCCATCTTGAACCGGGGCTTCTTCCAACCGCCTTGGCCGTCACCGGGATAAACCCATAGGTCGCCTGCAGTATCTCTGGCGAGGACATCGTCGTTGTAGCCCGTGTTGATGTTGACGTAGTCCCAGTTGTTTGTTGGGACATTTGCCGCACGGGTGCCAGGCTGGCTTGCCTGTGCTGGAATGGCAGCTGTGCCCAAGAGCAATGCCGCGGCCGCGGCCAGGGTTGTCCCTATGAAAAGTGGGCGCCTTCCATTGTCGGGTGTTTTCTGGCATGAATTCTTGCTCGACTTTGATCTGAACATCACTGTTACCCCCAGTAGCAACGCGGTCATCAAACGATTCACCGGAGCATAGTCCTGTTGGGTGGCTTTTGTTAGGGGTGGGAGGTTCGGCCGGTCCGTTGCCGATCACCGGGTGACACTGCAGTCAGCATGTTCATACCTGTGCATTTCGTTGCAACAAACGCACACCCCGCAAGAAACTCCTTGAGGAAACCCACTCAATGAGGAGCCCCACTTGCACTCACACCCCATGGCCAGACGTCTGGCAGCAGTAGCCGCATCAACCGCATTAACGGCAGCGGTGCTGGCAACCGGAATCGCAGCCAGCCCAAGCGCAACCGCAGCCGAACTTCCCCCGCCACCCACCGGCGTCGTCTATGCCAGCGACGTTCCGTGGTCGAGCATGACCAACGGTTGGGGACCGGCGGAACTGGACATGAGCAACGGTGGCCAAGCGGCGGGCGATGCGAATCGCCGGCCGCTGACCATCGGCGGCACTGTCTATCCAAAGGGCATTGGTACGCACGCAGCGTCGTCCATTACGTACAACCTTGGCGGGCAATGCCGCCAGTTCCTCGCCCAAGTTGGTGTTGATGACACTCAGGGTGACCGCGGTCGAGTGGACTTCAAGGTGCTGGTGGACGGAGTGGAACAGTTTGCGGGGGAGCGGAAGGGGACGGACGGCGCCCTGCCCGTCAACGTGAACCTGCAGGGCGGCAGCACGCTGCAGCTCAAGGTGGAGACCGGCCCGGAAGGGAACGGCAACGATCACGCCGACTGGACCGATGCCAAAATCAACTGCTCGGACGCGTTCATCGCAGCACCGCTGCGGGTCGAGGGCTCAGCCGGGACCAATCTCAACGGGCTGGTCCCCGGAACGCCAGCTACCGTCGTCGTGCGTGACCTCAAACCGTTGAGTCCCGTTAGCCTGGGCCTCCGGGGCGAAAAGATGGCCGACGCCGTTGCTGACGCCACCGGCGCGGCAGCCTTCACCTTTGTGGTGCCGGCCGGAGCCGCAGGCGGGGCGACAGAACTGGTCGCCACGGGCACGGGTCCGTTCGATGTGGCCACCACGGGCAGGATCGGCGCGTTCATTGTGCAGATCAGCGATGCGAAGTTTTATGTGGACTGCTCGGTCCTGACCCCAGGTAATGGCAGCCAGGCAAGCCCGTTCAACTCGATCGCACAGGTCAACGGCCACGGCCCGTTCAACGCCGGCGAGTCGATCCTGTTCCGGGCCGGCACTGACTGCATCGGCGCACTCACGCCGGCGGGCACCGGCGTCGCCAACCATCCCATCACGCTCTCCAGCTACGGGGACGGCGCGAAGCCCACCATCAACGGCGGTGGTGCTGTAGCGGCCATCCAGATCACGAATGCCAGTCACTGGACCGTCAGCGGATTGCATGTGGTGAACCCGTCGGACACTCCGGTGCGCAGGGTTGGGATTCTCTTCGAGAACAGCGGAACGGCGCAGACCGCAGGAATTGTGGTCACGGGAAACCACGTGGAGGACGTGGCAGGGTGGCGGAACAAGGCGACGAACGGCGCTGGCTTCGCGCAGTCGGCCGGCATCATGGTGCGGACGTGGGGCAAGGGATCGGTGGACGGCATCACCATCACCGATAACGAGGTCAACGACGCTGCCGGAGGTGGCGTGAAGATCTCAGCCCCGGACACCACTGAGCGCTACAACACCAAGGTGTACGTTGCGCGGAACGAGATCCATGACGTGGGCGGCGACGCGATCGTGATCCATAACTCTGACGCGCCGCTCATCGAGCACAACAGGGGTCTGAACCTCGGCCAAGGCGCCCACCCGTATGAAGGCGGCAACTTCGCGGGCATGTGGCCGTACAACTCCAAGAACCCGGTGTTTCAGTTCAACGTGGTGAGTAACAGCACCACCTCCACGTACGACTCCACCGCCTGGGACTGCGACATGAAGATCGTGGGAACCTGCCTCTTCCAGTACAACTACTCGTACGGGAACGCCGGCGGCTTCTACCTCAACTGCGTCTCCAACTGCGGCGGCGGCGCAACGACGGCGAACGTGGTCCTGCGCTACAACGTGGCCCAGGACGACTGCCGCTTGGGCGGCAGCAGCAGCGGCACCGGCAAGCACTACATCTACAACAACACCTTCTACTGCCCGTCGCGTGTGTTTTTGGATGACATGACCGGCCCACGCGAGGTGCGGAACAACCTGTTTGTGGCACCTGGTGGTGTCCTTAAATCGTCTGCTGCTGTGTATGCGAACAACGCGTACTTTGGCGGGATCCTGCCGCCCGCCGGTGAGACTGGTTCGGTGCTGGGTGATCCTAAGTTGGTTGCCGGTGGCAGCGGCCAGACAACACTGGATGTTCCCGGGTACCGGCTTGCTTCCGGGTCGCCGCTGATCGGTGCCGGTGTTCGGATTAACGACGACGGCGGCAGGGACTTCTTCGGTAACCCCACCACCGGTGCCGGTTCCGTTGGGGTACCGAACATCGGGGCCTACCAGGGGCCTGGTGTCGCTGTCTCCCCGTTGCCGTTTGCTTCTCTGGTGAATCAAACCTCGGTTGCGAATTCGGCTAATCCCCGGAATGGGGCTGTTACGTCTGACCGTCGGACGTTCTCTGAGGAGGCGTTGGCTGCTGCCGGGCTTGTGAGCGGGAAGCCGTATTCGGCGTTTGGCGTCTCGTCCGTGTGGCATCCGACGGCTGTGGGGACACCGGACACGTTGAAAGCCGCTGGTCAGGAAGTGGCTCTTTCGGCCCGCGGGCGGACACTGTTGGTGACGGGTTTCTCCACAGGCAGCGTGACCTCCGGAGTGGCAACAGTTCACTTCACAAACGGGCAGAGCAGGACCGTGACGATTTCGCTGCCGAACTGGCGCACTGGGGTTGCTACGGATGCTGCGGTGATGGTGGCGGAGTCGGCATATCACCAGCGGCACACGCAGGCTTACATCGGCGGGCCGTCGACGGTGGTGCGGGTTGATGAGCCGGCCCGCGTCTTTGCCACGAGGATCGACATTCCCCCTGCTTTTGAGGTGTCCAGCGTGACGTTGCCGCGGGGGAGCGCGCTGGTCAATGAGGGGCTGAACATCATGGGTATTGCCGTGGGGAATGTTCCGCCTGGGTTGAGGTAGTTTCGTTGGTTTCTTGAGGTAGGTCAGGTGTGGGATCCGCAGGGGGCGGGTCCCACACTTGTTTCATCGTGGAGTGCTAGTGAAGGTGGTGCCCGGAAGAGGCCATCCCGGCTCCCTCGCGAACCCCTAGACGCGGCTAGCGGCCACTCATTTTTGGGCGTTTCGGCACCTAGTTTCGCTCTGACAGCACCTAGCTAGGAGAATTTCGCCACCTAGCCGGCATATGGCGGGCGCACAATGTGCGGGTCAACAAAGACCGTTCTTCACTAGGAGGAAGCATGATGTCGGAGCAGGCAAACAGACATTTCGTGGCCTTCCAGCGCAAGCATCTGGTGAAAATGGCCAATGTGTAGGGCTAAACGGTTCTCGCTATGTCTGTCCTTGATTTTCGGCGCGGGCGTATCATCCGTGGGTCTGGTCCCCGCGCCGCTCGTGTACTTTGTTGGCCTCCTCCTTATGTGTCTCCTCATCGTTGCCACCAAGTACTACCGGCGTTGGCGATGGGTTCCACTTGGGGTGGGGCCGGCACGTTCGGCCGCTTTGGGCGTGGGGTGCGTGGCGGCGATGAGTGCGGCATCAATTTTCAGGGGAGGCGAATGGAGTTTCGTTCTCATTCCCATGCTCAGCGTCGCGGGAACCGTTGGCATGTTCCACTGGCTGACCAGACACGGGCGCTTCGTGAGCTCAAAGGGACCGGACCTCGCCTGAGTGCGAGGTCCGGTTCAGACTGCCTTCGTCATTAACGTGCCTGCCGATCACGCAGCGCCAAATCGAAAGAGGGAATGATGAGCAAGGTACCGCATCCACTGCAAATTGTGATGTTTTTCGTTATGGCCCTCAACTTCGCGATTTGGCAGCCTTTCGCGTGGTGGCGTGCATGTGCTGCTGTGCTCATGCTGGGGTTCGGTTGCTACGGCGTTTATGTGTTGCGGCGGAGCAAACGTAGAGAAACCAGCCAGGAGCCTGGCGAGCTTGAGTGAACGGGAAGTTGATGATGGCCTGTGGACTAACCTCCGCGGGCCATCTCTTTGTTAGTGGGTGTTGTCGTCGGGGCGAAGGCGATTCTGCAAATCGAGGTCACCCTGGCCAGCCACGAATCCGAAGTCGTGTTCTCCGTTCTCCGGAGGGAGCTCGCGCTCCAATTTCAGTGCCGTCGTCGGCGTGAACAGCGTTTTCGCGATTCCGCTTTCTGTATCGAAAGTGAAGGACCCGAAAATTGTTCGATCTACCCTGTGCCTCAGCAGGAGCGTCGTGTCCGAGCCATCTACCTCACAGGCCACTGGGTGATAGTCGTCCAGGTGTCGGCCCCAAATGGGCAGGGAGAGTGGGAACGAGAGTTGGACAGCCTCAGGAAAAGAAAACGGGATGCGGTCAATGGAAAGGCTGAAATCATCGACGCCATCCGTCTGAAGGGTAAGGGAACGCGGGTCGAATGTTCTCGTAGGCCCATCCGGCAACTCCTTCGCAGACCAAATGACGGCCCTTGGGTGCACCGAAACTGCATGTCTCACTAAGTGGTTGCGGCTCTGGCAATACGAGGTGCCGGTGTAGGCGCTTGCCTGTCCGCCGCCCAGCGCCTTTCCGATTGCGATCGCCAGCTGCTCAGAGGAAGTGTCCACGCCTCATCCTCGCATGGGCGACGCTACCCGCTTAGGAGGGTTCGCCGTCGTGGTTTGTTAGCAGGAACTTGCGCAGCAGGTTCGCCAGCTGCACCCGCTCAGTCTTGGACAGGCCCTCGAGCATCTTCTGTTGGTTCTCGACGTGGTGCTCCACCACGTCGTCCACCAGGGCGAGTCCCTCTGGCGTAAGGCTGATGAGTAGTTGCCGGCGGTTCTCAGGGTTGGTCTCGCGGTGAACCAGGCCGCGCGATACCAGCCGATCTACGCGGTTGGTCATGGCCGCCGAACCGATCATGGTGAGGCTGGCGAGTCGACCCGGCGTCAACGGCGCCTCGGCAGCCGACCGGCGCAGTGTTGCCAGGACGTCGAACTCCCACGGCTCCAGTCCGAACTGGTTCATGAACTTCTGGACGTCCAGTGACGCCAGGCGGCTAGCCCTGTTCAGCCGGCCCAGAACGCCCATGGAGCTGACGTCCAGATCGGGGCGCTCGTTGTTCCACTGATCAAGAATCAGGTCTACTGCGTCGCGGTCCATCATCCTCCAATGCTTGACCTCAAACAGTACATCACCTACATTGTCTTACATCAAATAGTTTGACATCAAAATGTATGGAAGTGAACAATGTCCACTTTGACGACGGCTGCTAAGCCGATCGGTTCCGGCCTGACCAAGGCTTCCCCACGAGACCTCTTCATCACTGCACTCGCGCCCATGGTGTGGGGATCCACCTACCTGGTGACCACCGAGTTTCTCCCCGCCGACCGGCCGCTCCTGGCCGCAACCGTGCGGGCCCTGCCGGCGGGCATCGTGCTGATGCTTGTGACGCGAACGTGGCCGCGGGGGAGCTGGTGGTTCAAAGCCGCGGCGCTGGGCGCGCTCAACATTGGGCTGTTCTTCTTCCTTCTGTTCTTCACCGCATACCAACTGCCGGGTGGGCTGGCGGCGTTGGTTGGGTCGATTCAGCCCCTGTTCGTGCTTTTCCTTGGAGTGCTGCTGCTGGGGGAGAAGATCCGTCTTATGCATCTGGTTGCCTGCGGAGTGGGAGCGGCCGGTGTTGGCTTGCTCGTCCTGCGATCCGACGCTTCGCTGACTGTTGTGGGTGTGCTCGCCGGGATGGCCGGTGCGCTGAGCATGGCGGCTGGGATTGTGCTCACCAAACGCTGGGGAAGGCCCGACGGCGTGGGGCTGCTTGGGTTTACCGGCCTGCAGTTAGCAATGGGTGGAGTCATGCTCCTGCCGGTGACTCTGGTGGTGGAGGGGCTGCCGGGAGCGGTTACTTTGCCTAACCTGGCGGGGTTCGCTTACCTGAGCGTAATTGGTGCGCTGGCGGCTTACGCTGTGTGGTTCCGGGGGATTCAGCGGTTGCCGACGATGGTGGTGTCGTTCTTGGGATTCCTGAGCCCGCTTGTGGCGACGGTGCTGGGGTTCGTGTTCCTGGGGGAGTCGTTGTCGGGGTGGCAGATTGTGGGTGCGGTGTTGGTGCTGGGGGCGGTGCTTTTGGTGCAGGGGCTGCCGCAGGTCAGGGGACTGTAGATAGTTGCAACTCGGTTGCAGCCTGTGAGCAACGTGCCCATGGCCGGCATGGCTTCGCGGATGCGGAGCCGTAGCGGACTGCCTAGGGAGCTCAGTCGCCTGGCCTGAACCCCTGACTTTGGATGCGCGGCGTGTGAACATCAAGAATCCTGATGAAAGTGACAGTCTTCGTTTATGACTACTTCAGACGTGAACGTTGGTGCTTTTGACATTGAAGGCCTGGAGAAATTATCTGTGGCCCACAAGCAGTACACCTCTGAGACTTCACGTGCATACGACGAAGTCCTGCACCACGTCTCAGACCAAATTAGGAGTACCGGGAGCATCGGGAAGGCCGACATGGGATCCCTGCTTTTTTGGAAGCGGCTCCGCGCAGATAGCCGGTGGGTGCGAGATCTTATGGTTCTTCCGGACAAATTGGTTCGTGAACAGACCGTACACGCAGTTAGAGCCGTCAACGACAGATCTCTCTCCGTGCGAGATGCTGCCGTCGCCGGGCGGGCGGCTTTGTCGCCTTTGCCGGGTTTCAAAGTCGGAGACGCCTTGGCATCTGCACTCCTGCTCGCTGCGGCTCCGGACCGCATGGCTGTATACGACAGGCGCGCCCAGACAGCGGTGGAAAAGTTGGGGTTGACGCTGTCTTCGGCCCCGGGCCGTTACGGGCGTTACATGGAAATAATCGAGGGTATCCGGCTCACCGCACATGCGAACGGTCTTGATTGGACGGCACGAGACGTGGATGTTGCCCTGTACTGGCTCGGCGGCTCGAAGTTCAGATAGTCATAATACGGCGCGGGCAAGGCAGCGCCGAGGACCTCACGGGCTGGCCGACTTGCCGCTGCCGGAGTGCGGCGTCTGGCGAAAGTTGCCCGGTACAGGCGTGGGGTTTGATAAATTCCGTAGATGGGTCGACGCGAAGAGACATTGTTGGGTCTACTAGGGCGCCGGGCGCGAAAGTCAGACACGGCTGCAGCAACTAGCCAAGGTCTCTCCCCGCAGCTCCGCGGGAAGCTCAATGAGACGTATCAGGCTTTGGGCGGAGTGATGAACGATGCCCATTTTCGAGCAGGTAAATGGGACCTGATCTTCGAAGGAAGTATCCAATTGGAACTGGACGAGGAACAGCACTTCAACCGGTACCGTCTGATGACCCTGCAATTGGGACGGGTGAAGGCGATGCCTTGGGCTGATTCCTACTCGCGGCTCTGCAAGGACAACGAGTCTCTTTGTACAAAAAAGGCCGGACACGGCGGCTGGTGGTCTACACCTTCGGCCACCAAACAGTTCGGACCGTCGGATGCCCCCAAAGTATTCGGGGAGTCTGGGGCAGCTCGCTGGAAACAGAGAGCCTTTTATGATCTCCTACGCGATTTGGTGGCCGACGCGGGTAACGCCACATTGGCCAGACTGTCGGTATATGACAGGGTCCACGGAGTTGAACTTCGTGAAATCCTTGATGGTCGATGTCATGTCAGCAGCGAGGCACTTGTCGAATTGATTGAGTCGCGCATATATAACCCTGAAAACCGCGTCGATGTCGAGTGCCAAAAACAATTGCCATCGAGCAACGAGACGAAGTTTCGCGAGAACCTCACTCCGGGTCAAGTAGCCAGCCGGATCGGACGCCACGCGAGTACTACCAGAGACCTCGCCCACCGCGGTTTCTTTCCCAACGCCTATCGAAGTGGTGATGGGCCAAGAGCGAGGATACTGATCCCTGATTCTGACGTAGGTGATTTCCTGCGCAAGTACGGGGCAGACGATGTGCATGGTTATGTTCCGGGCTTCAGATTGTGACCTGAGCTAAGTCACGGCTACCGGTGACCACGCCGGACTTCGCCCAGAAATTTCACCTGCATCGACATACCCAATACCCTGGCGCAGTGGATACATTCAATGGGGGAACCGCAGGAGGCAGCCTGCCTGAAGGGCTGTACGAACTGCTTCACACAACCGAAGTCGCAGCCGATCTTGAACTGGTGCCGGAGCTCCTGGCCTCAGTGACCAAGGTCGACGAGAACGACGTACCGGAGGTACTCTCGCGACACGTAGCCGACACAGTACGACACGCACTCACGGACGCGAAGCCCGAAGATCGAGTTGCCCTGGCCAACCGCTTGCTCGCAGAGATACGAACAAACAATCAGATTACTCCGGGCCCCCGGCAGTTGCTGTCGCTGCATCGATCAGATGCATTGAAAAGACGACAGCTGAGACGCCCCAGCACCAAGCTCAGCGATTCGGCACTTCTGACAAACAACAAGGACGAGCCAAACCTTGCCGCCGAGCTCCGAACGGAAATTGAATCAGCCAACGCTGTCGACCTCCTCTGCGCGTTCGTGCGGTGGACCGGTCTTCGGCTTCTTGAACCAGCGCTGGAACAGCTTCGCGAGCGGGGAGTGAAATTCAGGGTCATCACCACGACATATATGGGGGCGACTGAACGCCGCGCCATCGACGAACTGGTGCGTCGCTATGACGCTGAAGTGAAAATCAGTTACGAAACACAGGCCACGCGTCTTCATGCAAAGGCCTGGTTGTTCCGGCGGGACACGGGCTTTGACACAGCGTATGTGGGCAGTTCCAATCTCAGCCAGGCAGCGTTACTGGACGGTCTTGAGTGGAATGTCCGGCTCAGTTCTGTGGCGACGCCAGACCTGCTCAAGAAGTTTGAAGTCACCTTCGACAGTTACTGGGAACAACGCGCCTTTCAGAGTTACGATCCCGATCGTGACGGCGACAAGCTGGACGCTGCCCTTGAACGCAACGGCGGCAAACGAACTTCTGCCCCGGATGCTTTCACCGGCTTGGACGTCGTGCCGTTTCTTCATCAGGAAGAAATGCTTGAGGACCTCGAAGCTGAGCGACTTAAAGGATTCAGCCGGAATCTGCTGGTTGCCGCCACAGGGACCGGAAAGACGGTCATAACAGCACTCGACTACAAACGGCTCTCAGAAGCGGCCGGAAAGCCTCTGACGCTGCTTTTCGTGGCACATCGGCAAGAGATATTGAAGCAATCCATCCGCACATTTCGGAACGTACTGCAGGACGGCTCTTTCGGTGAGCTCTATGTGGGCGATCACAAGCCAAAGTACTGGAACCATGTCTTCGCCTCAGTGCAGTCGCTTGCGTCGCGTGGTGTGCAGACGCTTGAGCCCGATCAATTCGACGTAGTTGTCATCGACGAGTTCCACCACGCCTTGGCGCCCACGTATCGCCGACTCCTCGATCACTTGAAACCCCAGCAGTTCGTCGGGCTAACTGCTTCGCCAGAGCGGGGCGACGGCGGCAATGTCGCCAATGAGTATTTCGGCGGCCGGACTGCCAGCGAGCTTCGCCTTTGGGATGCCTTGGATGCTGATCTTCTCGTGCCATTCCATTACTTCGGCGTCTCAGATGACGTAGATCTCAGCCAACTGGAATGGAAGCGCGGCACTTACGACACGGGTCAGTTGGATCGCCTGTACACAGGTAATGATGCTCGCGCCGCCAAGGTCATCCGCGAACTCCGAGACAAAGTCACTGGAACCGAACACATGTGCGCCCTGGGCTTCTGCGTCTCAGTCCAGCATGCGCATTACATGGCAAAAGTGTTCAATGCGGCAGGCATTGCGGCAGTAGCTGTGGACGGTGGCACTGACGAAGCCGAACGAGCGCGTGCCCTTGAACAGTTGCGTAACCGTGAAATCAACTGCATATTTGCCGTGGATTTGTTCAATGAGGGTCTGGATATCCCGCAGGTGGACACCATACTGATGCTGCGGCCCACCCAGAGTGCCACGATCTTCCTCCAGCAACTGGGACGCGGCCTGCGCCGAGCGGATGACAAGGCTGTTCTCACAGTCTTGGATTTCATTGGCCAACAGCGCCGTGAATTCCGATTCGACCTCCGTTACCGGGCTCTGACAGGCTACGGGCGGACGCAGTTGAAGAAGGCGATTGAGGGCGAGTTTCCGTTTCTGCCCTCGGGCTCGCAGATTGTGCTTGACCGGGTAGCGCAGGACGTGGTCCTGGAGAACGTCAAGGCTCAGTTGCGATTCAACCGTGCGCAGCTGATCCGGGATATAGCTTCCTACGCGGAAACCGAGTTGGCAGCGTATCTACGAGAGTCGGGGAGCGACCTCAAGTCGATCTACCGTTCAACGAAGGATTCGTGGACTGGCTACCTCCGTCAAGCACAATTGATTGGCGGTTTTTCCGGCTTTGAGTCGGTGCTCAAGGGAGATCATCACAATCGTTCCGATACGGAGGAGAAGAAACTCCTGGGACGCATGGCGGCTCTCATTCATGTGGATGATCCCGAGCGTGCTGAGGCTTACGCGAAGCTTGTAGGGGAGGATGCGCCCCGCTACGCGGATCTCGGCCCTCGGGAGCAAACGTTCGCGCGGATGCTGTTTTACACGCTGTGGGACGATGGCGGCGGTTTCAAAACGTACGACGACGGACTCGACCACCTGCGCGGCTACCCGTTTGTGTGCAGCGAGATCAAGCAGATTGTCAGTCTGGGAGTTTCGGCATCGAAACACGCTGCGAAGGGTCTAGGTGCCGGGCTCCAGCACATTCCACTGCTCTCTCATGCAACCTACCGGCGCGAGGAGATTCTTGCCGCGCTCGAATATGGCTCGCTCGAACGCGGGAGGAATGTGCAGCATCGCGAGGGAGTCGCTTGGTGTCCAGCAACGGCGACCGACGCCTTCTTCGTCACGTTGAACAAAGACGATAAGAAGCACTCCGCGACGACCATGTACAAGGACTACGCCATCAGTCCTGACTTGTTCCACTGGGAATCTCAGAACACCACGTCTCCCGCCAGCTCGGTTGGCAAGCGTTACCTGGACCGGAAGGCAGAGGGCTCGCGAATTCTACTGTTTACCCGCGAAACTGCAGAGGATGAAACAGGCCTAACCGTTCCCTACACGTGCCTCGGGCAGGTGGACTACGTCCAACACTCTGGAGCGAGACCAATATCTATCACCTGGAAGCTGCAACGCCCGATGCCTGCCGACGTATTCGCTACTGCTGCGGCTGTGGCGCAGTAACCTTTGCTCAGCGAGGTAGGGAATAGGCGTGGTGCAAAGTGTGCCCTATAAATTCTTGGAGGATAATTTTGGGATCGGGTGGCTCGAAGGAACTCGGATGGCGTTGCCGAATTTGCCGCAAAATGCTGACGGAAAAGCCCTTTGCAGGGAAAGTCGTCAGTCACAAGGATCGTGCCGGCGGCCTGTGCGCAGGATCCGGGATGCCTGCGATCAACCTTGCAACGTCAAAGAAGTCGAAACGGCGACGGGCATCAGTAGCCGGGGTGGCGGCGCCGGTCAACCAACCGAAAACTTCCCTGGGGCAACACACCATGCAGCCAGCGAAGGAAAAACGTGAGCGCCCGGACGTGTTGCCCGCGAAGAAGCCCAACGGTATCCACCCAGTTCAAACTCGTCGCGGCAAAGGAGAGGCCAGCTGGGCCCTATTAAACGACAACCCAAAGCAGGATATCGAGACGGATGCTGGATGGCGTCGAGTGAGATTGGGAACCTCGCAGGGGACGGGTAAGCGGCGCTGAGCTCCGCCGATATTATGGGCGTAGGTTCAGCGGTCTGATACTCGTTCCGTTCTTGATGAGCCCGAGCAGGTCATCTTGGCGAGCCTGGCCTAGGGTCAGCCTGTATTTCGCGAGCCCGTGGAGCATGTGCTCGGTTCTGGCCACATCTCGGCTTAGTGGATGATCGAGAAGCCGCCGCTCGATCTTGTACGGGCCTGGATGTATCCAGTGGGGCGCAAACTCTGTGCGCGGTTCCACAGGCTCGGTGGAGATCTCGGAAGTCGCGACGTCGAACAACTTTTGCCATGGATCGGTAACGCCCGGCTGCAGAGCCGATTTGTTATACGTGTGGGCAACGTTTTTTCGGACCGCATGACCCAAATACCGGTGCACGCGACCCTCCCTTTGCTCGAAGTCCACCGGGTTGGTCGGTACATTCCAGTGGATGACGGAGTGCGCCCACCAGTGAAAGTCGATGCCTTCCTGACCCACGGAAGTCGAAGCCAATACGAATGGCCAAAACGGGCTATTGAAGGCCCGGCGGACATCGGGCATCCGCGTGCTGTCGCCGTCGTCTGTACGGGCGTTGCTGTAACGAACTGCGAATCGGACACCCATGCGGAGGTCATCATGGGACTTATCCGGATACTTGGCGAGCAACTGCGCAGGTTTGATTGAAAGGGAGAGCCGGATGTCGTCTGCGATTGCCCTCAGATCATCGACAGAGACTGAACCCTGGGCCTGCTGACTGCGCAACTGGAACACGTACTCATCTAATACGGCTTGAAGATTTCCGCTCTCGCAGTAGCGAAGGACTTTCTGCCAGTAGTCGCCTTCGGGGTAGAGGGTGTCCAACAGCTCGGTGACATCGAGCCTGTTGAATAGTGTCCTCAGGCCAGCAGCAGCGCTCGCCGCTGCTTTCCAGAGCTCGCTTTCATCGAAGCTGTCAGAAACGATGCGACTTAGCGCACGGTAAAGACAGTTTGCAGGTGAGTTCACAGCCAAGTCTTCTATGCCGTCCTCCCAACCTACGGAGGGTTGGTTGGCCACCGCCACCAAGCGATCCGCATGGGCAAGGTAAAGTGCGGAATCGGAGCTTCCCTCTTCCTCGTCCACGTCAGATGCACTTCCAGCTTTGCGGATCTCCTCGTCGATCCTTCGCAGCTCTTGTCGTGCCAGCTTTGGACGGTGGCTCCAGGCTTTTGGCAGTGCCCCCGGGATCGAGAAGTATGAAGCCCATGTGCCGAGCCGGAGTGGGGGCTCGGCAACTGTTCCTCTGATCAGTTTCTGGCCGCATTCACGCACCCGCGCTTTGATGGTGGCGCTATCGGCGGCTGAGCCCTCGTGTGCGGCCCTGATCAGGGGATCGCCGGCACGAGCCAGGGCAGCATGCGGAACAAACAAGGCAAGTGCGGACATGGCAAGTGGCTCACCGTTGCGAACGTTGTAGCGGAGGCGGCCGCGGAAGCGCTTGCGGGCTTCGGCAGTGTTCTCGCCATGAATTTTGGAGCCGCTCATAATATTTCGTTCGGCCTCGTAGGAGAGCAGCGTAGTGATGGCTGTGGGGGCAGCATTCCAAGCTGAAAAGATGAGCTGCTTAGTGACGGTTCCTCTTAGTTGGGCGAATGGACCAGAGGGCTTCACATAAGGGAGTGATGGAGGCATCCATAACAATTTCCACCAGTCCTGGCCGACGGTGTGTTTGCTCACGGCTCGGAACTTTGCGTTGTCCGTTTCAATGTGCCTGTATTGCCGATGAACCTCGGGGTCGATGGTCATGAGGTCTGACAGAGTCGGGTCGACGGCAGCATGGTCACAGTGGATTTTGTCATCCAGCATCCGACCAACCTTGTAGTCGGTAAGGAAGTGCGCGAACATCGGCACGGATTTCCAATACTCCATAGGGCTGCCAGATCCGGCTGCTTGGAACATTTTGGCCAACGACCGATAGCTGGCGAGATCGGCGGCGCGGACATCGGTTGGTGACATATCGATGCACGTCAGCATATTGTCGACACCCAGCTGCGGCCTTTCGGTGCGGCTCATGAAGAGTTTCAGGCGACTTTCAATTCTTCGAGTGAGTTCCTCGTTGTTCACCTGTCTCATGAGATGTGAACGGCGTGAGTCCAGTTCGGCATCGAGCGCCTCGATGTAGTCCGTTCGCCCGTTGCTGAGAAAACGCAGGAGCTGGCGGAAATCGGCTGCGTGATCGTCGCCGTCGGATTCACTGGCACCCGTATGGGCTTTATAGGGCGTGGCTGAGAGCAAGACGAGCTTTGCTCCCTCATAGTTCAAGAATTGCCTGGCTAGCTCGGCTGCCGGATCTTCCCCGTCGTTGGTTGTCGAAGGTTCATAGAGAAGATCGCGGAACCGCTGGAACTCGTCCAGGATTATCAGGTCTGGTTCCAAGCATTCGAGGGCAGCCTTAGCCAAGTCTCCGCGAAGCCCACCGATAACCGCTGGCATCTTAGAGCGGACAGCGGCAGGCCCAACACCCAACGCCTCCTCCAACAATCGATCGAACGCGGATAGGTTTCCAGAGCGGGTGGCCAAATCATGAAACCTTCCAACGACCGACTCCACTATCCCTTCGGGGTAGACGTCACTCAGCCTTCTGACCTCCCCATTGAAGTTCTTGGCCTTGGACTGTGACCGCAGGAGTTCGATCGCAACGTCATGCTGGTCGCTGCAGAAAGCTCCAAGCTGTCGGAGGATAAGGAAGAGCACAGCTCGCTCGCGTGCTTGACCCGGCGCGTTGCTCACGTTGAACGACGTGCCTGGAGTCAGTGAAATGAAGTTCACCCTTTTCCGGGTGCCGGGATGGGGCGCCGCGTTCAGCTTTCCGAGTTCCGTCGGAAGAAGCGTCAGCCGGCCCGACTCAATGATGTCCTTCTGGCCTGTTACGTTCAGGCGTGCCAGATTCTGTTTTGCCAAATCAGAGTTTGAGCACACATAGACGATGTCAATTCGGTCTACATCCGAATCAGGCTGGTCCAGGCGTTCAATGGCCTTCGCAATAATGCCGCGTGCAACCATGCTTTTCCCAAGCCCGGTTTCGTCCGCCACCAGAAACCGATCTGCGGTTTCGTCATCGAGGTAGAACCGGTGGAACACATGGTCTACCGTCCGGCGCTGAAAGTGACGGAGTCCCCTCAGAGCAGGTTCTGAGTCAAACGTCATTTGGTGTCTCCAGCTCCAGTGCCTCTACAGCCGCTGTCCAAAGGGAATGCAGCTCGAGTACTTCCCTGTCATCGCCCCGATGTGCCAGTAACCGGTCCATGACAACCTGGAGGTCGGCGAAAACCTGCCCGGAATCTGGGTTGGCCAAGGCTCCCACCATGGCTTCAAACAAACCTGACGTCGAAGAATTGGTAAATCCGGACGCAGCGGATAGCCAGTTCGCGCCTGTGACCCCTCCTATCCCGACATCTTCGGGAGTGAGGAAAAGGAGCAGGAATTGTCGGAGCTTTTGAGGATCGTTCAACTGGCGCGCAACAATTTCGTCAAGCCGTCCCGGAAGATCGGCCAGCAGGATTCCTTGGATGACTGTGCTCTTGGAGAGCCCTGCCTCTGGGTCCTTTATGGTCAGTAACAAATACGGCGTGACCTCAGCGAGTGGAACTGCATGGAACCGTTGGCTTGGGCCGCCGTCGGGGGGAACGACGGCGGCCGTTACCTGGGGGAGCGACAGGAGCCTAAGGGTTGCGGTGTACTGGGGCTTAGGTTTCCAGTTGTGGCTTAGCTCGATCGCGTAGGTCCCCAGGCTGTCCGGATGGGCCTCAACGAGGAATTGATGGGATGCTGCCGCCCGAAGCTCCTTCTCGAGGCTGAGAGCGGCTTGGTCTTCGTCGGAAGGTCTTTGGCCGCCTTTGCCGATGTACTCCTCGAACGGGACTTCCTTGAGGCTGTCTATGATGCGCTGGACGCCGATCCGTTTCTTGGCGCCCCGTAGCTCTAGGAGGAACTCGACGTTGGTGCTGAAGGCGGCAGCAGTGGCATTGGCGGATCCCAACAGAACATAGGTGTAATGGTCGAAGTCGTAGAAGTAGGCTTTGGCGTGCAATCCCGATAGGTCTTCCGCGAGATATCGAAAGCCTTCCTGATCGGATGAAGCTTGGCCCGTACTTGATGACTCAGGGATGCCGCGTTCATCGAAGGACTTGAAGGAGCTGCGACGTTCGGACACGGTGTCTTCTTGAAGCAAGTCGAGTTGGTCACTGCGCGAGTACACATGGAGATTCCGCATCCACGGGTCTCGTAACCGTGTCAGGAGAGTGTCATCCAGGAATGGTGAGATGACTAGTTTCTCAAAGCCCAGAAAAGCGGCATCTCCAGTCTTTCCATTGAGGGCCCGGAACTTATTTGGCTCCTGCAAATGGCCTGCAATTGAACCCTGTTCGAACTCTTCACCCATACCCATGGGTCTGAACGCGAGTTTCTGGATATCTTCCGGCAACTCCCAACTCACCTTCGACAATCGAGAGGCAAGTCCACGTAAGCGAGCCAGCCTGTCGGCGTCGAGCTTTACTGTGCAAAGCTCGGGCAGTTTTTCGATGAAACGAGCCAGCGGCCCGCTGTCAGGGCGGGTGTTTTCGGACTCGGACTTGAGCTCTCCGTCGAGCCGCACCAAGAGATCCCAGCTGGCGTCGGCGGTCAGATTGCGGCTGGAACATAGGAAGCGGTAGCGCCGTTCAGTGCCTTTCTCGAATTCAAGCACCCAAACCTTTGGGTGAAACAGACCCCGCTTGACGCTGACCTGGTGGACCATGGGCTCAAGCATTGCCAGCAAATCTGATGCGTCCCTAGGCGCTTGAATGTGTCCTGCTTGGCAGAATATGTCCACACGATCAGACACTTTGCGCAAGGCGCTGAGAACGGCAACCGAATTTGTGTAGTCCTCGCCGTTGCCCGCGACAAAGCTTAGTGGAACAGAAAGTGCGCTCGTCATGTCCAACGTGAACGTCGTGCCCACGGCGTGTACTAGCCGAAAGCCCGATGGAGGGCGGAGCATCTGACTGAGAGCCTGCCGATTCGTGGCGTCAAGCATTTACGGAAGCCTCCATTGCCAAGCCAGCATGGATGTCCAAAACGGTCCGCCGCACCTGCAACCATCGGAAGCTAAGTGGCGTAACTGAAGTCGGCGGCTGCCAAGCGCGGAGGCGGCGCTCATTTTGGAAACGGGAGTTCGACTTCTTCGTTAACCTCTCGCGGGTCATGACCCGATCGCAGAATTCCTCATTGTCTATCATCCTGGCAGGGCTCCTAGCAGCCTCAATCGCTGACCGCATGAACCCTGCCGTGCTGGAATTGATGCCTCGATTCAATGATGCGGCACGAGTTAGATAGTCGTCTAAGTTCCAGTTGCCAAGCAGCCCGCGCTTGGCTTCGCGCTCCTCTTCCCAAGAATTGAGTAGGCCTTGCGTCTGTCCGACGACGTCCTCCTCTGGCGAGAATGCGGCGCGGGAGTGCTCGCTAAGTAGCCGCTGGTAGAGGATGGTCGCCCCATTGTGGATTAGTGAGAAAACTTCCGCGTCCCTCAGCCACTGACCGGGTTCACCTCCGACCGTTTGGCAAACAGGATCCAGCCACGGTGCCCAGTATCGCGGGTCCGGGCTGGCGTCGGAGCCCACGAGATAAGCCAGCATGCTTCCTGGGCAGGCGATCATCATTCGTTCTCGAAGCCAGCTGGCTTCTTCGTGAGACAGCGTCAAACCCCGTTCGTCGGACTGAGGAAAGCCCGACGGGGGTGTGGGAATGCTGGGGTTCCACACGTGGGTCGTGTCGTCCCCATCCTCCGGGATCGGCGCATTCATACACATCAATTGTGCGACTGAGCTTCGTTCAGCGTCCGGGCTGACAATGCCAAAGCGGCGCAACGCAGACCAGTAAGCGGCTGAGGGGAGTTGCTTCACGTTCCGGCCGGCGTCGCTCCCGATATAGCTTTCGACGCCCAACTCCTTGAACCTGCCAATCAAACGACGCTCGGACTCATCCGATCGTTTCCGCAGCTCCTCCGGATTCTTGGTACCGCGGTGTTCGGTCAAGTATGACCATGGCACCAGGAGCATGTAACGCGCTCCGGCGTGCAGAACCGATGTTCCGGGAAACAGGCTGTTGCTGATGACATCGCGCAGTTGACCGAGTCCGAGGTCGTCTGTCGTTTCCGGGCTGCCAAACAGTTTGACGAGCTCGCGCATCTTTGCGTTTTCCTCTGTGGAGGCATCAAGCCAAGAGATGAGGGACGGCATTCCTTGGTAACCTCCGGTTGAATCTTGCTCAGGAGGCTCGAGCGGCCACCCTACTCTTGTCACAGCTGCGCTATGCATTACATGTCGCTCCTGAACGATAGCGCAGCAAGCATGCCGACGCGTGAGAAGTCGACATCGCCGGATTGTCCGTTTCCTCTGGGGACACCGGACGCGCATTGTCCTAGGCTGTGACGCAGTCTGTCGCTCGAACAGGGACAAAGTCAGCACCATGCGGTGGACTATGTAAAACTGGCATCCGAACAGCTGCTAAAACTACATGGGGGTTGCACATGAGCGTCGACACGGACGTGACTTCGACGTCGCCACTGACAGGCGTCCCTACCGAGGGTCAACTGGTCGAGGTGAGGGGCTCCCGCTGGGTCGTCACCGACGTTCAACGGCAGGGGCTGACCCGAAGCCCGGCAGACGAGGGCATCCAATCAAGCCAGCATGCCGTTGCACTCCAATCCGTCGAAGACGACCGGTTGGGGCATGAGCTCAAGGTTGTGTGGGAACTGGAACCGGGACGCATGCTCGTCCCGAACAAGGATCTACCGGACAAGATCGACGCCGATCGCTTCGACGATCCTGAGACGCTCGCCGCCTTCATTGACGCGCTTCGCTGGGGTGCCGTCACGTCTGCCGACGCCAAGCAGTTCCAGGCTCCCTTCAGGAGCGCTGCCAACGTTGAGGCGTACCAGCTGGATCCCTTGCGCCGCGCTCTCGAGGCATCGCGGGCCAACCTCCTTCTGGCTGACGACGTCGGACTCGGCAAAACCATCGAGGCCGGTCTCGTCGTCCAGGAACTCCTTCTCCGCCACCGCGCCCGCACTGTCCTCGTCGTATGCCCTCCAAGCCTTTGCCTGAAATGGCAGGACGAGATGGAAGACAAGTTTGGTCTCCGGTTCGAAATCATCAACAGCGAGTCCATCGTTGACGTCCAGAAGACATACGGACCACAGGCCAACCCTTTCCTCCTTTACCCCCGGGCGATCGTGTCGATGGCCTGGCTCTCGCAGCCTCGTGCCCAGCGGATGCTCCGCAACATCTACTCGGAGGTCAAGAACCCAACCAATGCCAGGCAATTCGCCTTTGACATTCTTGTGGTGGACGAGGCTCACCACGTGGCACCGTCATCCCCATCCGGCAAGGGAGGCGGGGGCTATGCAGTGGACAGCCTGCGGACCATTGCGGTGCGCGAGCTCGCGGATGCCTGTGAGAACCGGCTCTTCCTTAGCGCCACCCCGCACAACGGCTATGCGGAGTCGTTTACTGCGCTCCTGGAGATGATCGATCCCCGCCGTTTCGCACGCGGCGCGGCCTTGGACCAGGAGGCACTCAAGGCCGTTGCGATCCGCCGACGGAAGGATGACCTTCCGGAAAAAGGATTCAAGGCCCGAGAAGTCAAAGCACTGCCCTATACACCGACTGGGGATGAGGCAGACGCCTACGAACGGCTCCTCGAGTTCACCACCAGGCGGGACAAGGCTGCGAGGCGGCGGACCGGCTCCAGCGACCTTGTGACGTTGCTGCTCAAGAAGCGTTTCTTCTCATCCCCCCCTGCGTTCGCTATGACGGCGGAAGCATTCGTCTCCACCAATGACTGGAAATTCGCCAACCGGTCCGCCGGCTACGACGAAACCCTCGGGGCGGAGGCCGCTGACGAAGAAGAAGGCCTTCTGGAACACCCGGAGATGCAGACCCTGGAAGCCGCGCGCTCTGGACAAAAGCTGTCTGAAGGGGACCGGGACCTCCTCCAGGAGCTCGCCGCATGGGGCCGTGAATATGAAGGCCGGGCGAACTCCCGTTTGGACACACTTGTGGAATGGCTCGACGGCGTCTGCCGCACCGACGGCCCCAACGGCACCAAGCTTTGGACCGACGAACGCGTCGTGATTTTCACCGAGTACGTGGACACCCTGAACTGGATCCGGGACGTGCTGCAGAGCAACGGGTATGCGGATGGCAGGCTCGAGGTCATTGAAGGCGCGACTGACAAGGAAGAGCGGGAACTGATACGGGCAAGGTTTAGTGCGCCGCCCTCAGAACAACCCGTCCGGATTCTGCTGGCGACGGATGCCGCGGGTGAAGGCATCGACCTGCAAGAGCATTGCCACCGCCTGATCAACTTCGATATTCCTTTCAACCCCACCCGGCTGGAGCAGCGGATCGGCCGGATTGATCGGTACGGCCAGGCTCACAATCCCCAGGTCTTTCACTTCACGCCAGTCGGGGAGTCCAAGGCGTTGCTGAGTGGAGATGCGGCGTTTCTCGCTCGAATCGCCGACAAGATTGCGCGGGTACGCAATGACTTGGGTTCAGCCAACGAGGTAGTTGCCCCAGACATCCAGCGACAGCTCGGAGGTTGGGATGTCCCTAAGGCGGCGCCGAAGAAGAATACGGCCGAAGACACCATTAACAAGATGCTCGCAGGCGGCCAGGAATTGAACCGCAAGCTGACCCATCTGGAAGAGGGACTGGAGAAAGACCGAGGCGAACTGCACCTAAATCCGGCGAATCTGCAGCGTGTTGTGGCGACTGCACTCGAGATGGACCGCCAGCCGCCGTTGAGGGACGCTGGCAGTGAAGACACTGATGCGCCCGTTTTCGAGGTACCGGTGTTGGAACCACGCTGGTCACGAACCGTCGATGCGCTCGCCACACGACTCAATCCCGGTCTCCAGCGCAAGATTACGTTCGACGCCGAGGGATCCAAGGAAGACAGGGACCTCGTCCACGTCCATCTTGGACACCCTTTAGTCCAGCGATCCTCCCGGATTCTCCGATCCGAGATGTGGAATCCAGATGCACGCATCAGCCGGGTGACCGCAGTGGTGGTCGAAGGACTTCAGGAGTCCTTTGTTTCGGCTGCTAGTCGCCTCGTGCTGGTAGGCAAGGGCGGTATCAGGCTCCACGAGGAAGTCTTCTTCGCAGCAACACGGCTCAACCGCCGCCAAGCCATCGCGCAGGGCAGCGTCGAGAAACTCCTTGCTGACGCACTCGATGCCGGACGTTTGGTGGAGGCTCCAGAACCGCACCGAATCGCATTGGCAGAAATCTGGAACACCGAGGCGGAATCGGTTTCCATGAAGCAACGCGTCCAACAGATCGTGGATGAGACTGCGGCCAAACGCGCCGACAAGGTCCGTGGAGCCCTGGAGTCACGGCGCACGGAAGACCGCAAGCGAGTCGATGAAATTTTCAGCCGCTTCAAGAACACCCTCCAGGGGACGCTGACCGGTCTGAAGGAAGCCGAAGAGGACATGAACATCCCGCTGTGGGACGACGCCGAGAAGCGGCAAAGGGAACAAGACGTTCTCCGCATCAGAGTCAGACTCGATGCGCTGGAGAGCGAAAAGGAAAAGGAGCTTGCAACAGTGGAGCGTCGATACCAGGATGTGAGTCCCCAAACGCTGGCGGCCGCGGTTGTCTTTGCTCTGACCCCTGAAGACGCTCAGCTTTCGGTTGAAGAAGCGCGAAACAGGTGGGCCAAGTAATGATGAATTTCGCCACACGCAATGCTTTGCAGAAGAAGGCCCAAGAATCACATGCCGCCTGGATCCAGGCCTTTGACACCGAGGGTCCGTTCATTTCGATCCCGGTCGCCAAGAAGACTTGGGGCGACGTGGTTCCCCGGCTCTCTGCCGAGGCCCACGAGGCATTTCGGCTCCGTTTTGCCGACTTCGTCAAGGCCTACGACGCTCTGGATGCGGCCCGGCTGAACGCGCTCAGCGGACTGTCGGCGGCAACGGAGCAGCTCGAGGCTCAAGAGGGACTTTTCCGCGATATCCAGGGGGAGTGGGTCTCCTTCGTCCTGCGGGACTTGGCGAAGTGGGGAGAACGATTCGAGACGTTCACCGCCCCGAATCCCGAATTTGCAGCCCACAGCCCCAATGGCACTGCCACCACCTCAGCTAGCGGCCGCTTGCTGAGGGACGGCAAGCCATACGCTCTGCTGCTGACCGTCGACCCCGTGGACAGTCTCCGCCAGGACGGAAAGGACGGCTGGTCCGCGAATCTCATCGACCGGATGGGGGAGATGCTGCGAAACGCCGAGATCGCCTGCGGCGTCGTCACCGACGGGCGATGGTGGTCTGTCGTCTGGGCCGACACCCGCAAGGACGCAACCAGGGTTTCAACCATCGGCAGCGGTATCACTGATGGTCTGAACTGGGCCAGCGACCTTCTCACCCGGGACGCCTACGTCAACCTGGTAAGCCTCAAATCGCTCTCCGGGGCCGACGAAAGCCAGCGGCTCGACGCCCTCATCGGTGACAGCCTGCTGGACGCTGAACAAATTACCGAGTCCTTGGGCACTCAGGTCCGCGGCGCCGTAGAACTCCTGATCCAGGCCTTCTCCGAAAGCTCGCTCAACGCCCGGAAGCTCGGGCTGCCCGAGCCGCTCCCGGCTGAGACACACCACGCTTATGAGGCTGCCGTAACGGTCATGATGCGTGTGGTGTTTCTGCTCTTCGCCGAAGAGAGAGGCCTCATGCCGAACGGAGAAATGTACCGCACGGCATACTCGATGGCCGGCCAGCTGGACGAACTGGATGAACGCAGGCGTCACGACGGTGACGAGTCACTTGAGCGGACCGAGGTGTGGCACCGACTGTTAGCGGCAAGCGCGGCGCTCTATGAAGGGGCTTCGTTCGATGATGTCCGTATGCCGGCATACGGCGGTTCACTGTTTGACCCGGAGCGCTTCCCCTGGATGGAGGGGACAGGGGCCACCGGGCTGGCCATCCGTGTCAACGACCGGGTCATGCTCGAAGTTCTCCGATCCGTACAATATGCCGAAACCGGTAGTGGCCGGACAGCAACGCGACAGAAGCTTTCGTTCCGCGACATCGACGTCGAACAAATCGGCTACATCTACGAAGGTCTGCTGGGCTACACCTGCAAACGCGTGCCCGAAGGACAAATCGTCCTGGGCATTGTAGGAAAGAAGGGATTAGAGCCGGAAATCTCCATCGACAAGCTCGAAGAGCTTTACCGGGAGGCCGACGGCGACGATGCCGCCTTGGCCAAGAAACTCATCGAATTCTGGAAAACCGACCAGCCGAGTACCGTAGCGAAGTCGACTTCGCAGCTGACGAAGGTCCTTGCTGCCATCAATAACTCCCAGACCGAGGCAGTCGACCTCAAAATCCGCCATCTGATTGAAGACGACGAGCGGCGCAACCAGATCGCCAGCTGGGGCAACCTCATCCGGCGCGACCTCCGTGGGATACCGTTTGTGATTCCCGAAGGGGGCCTGGTAGTTCAGGAAACGAAGTCCCGGGCCAACGCCGGGGCACACTACACGCCTCGTTCCCTGGCCGAGGAGGTGGTGCTTCACGCCCTCCAGCCGCTCTGTTACGAGCCGGGACCTCTGCAGACTGCCGATTCAAACGTCTGGAAGCTCAAGAGCTCGACCGAGATCCTGAACCTTCGTATTGCGGACATCGCAGTCGGCTCTGGAGCCTTCCTCGTGGCCGCGGCGCGATACCTGGGAGAACGGCTGCTGGAAGCATGGCAGCAAGAGTCGGTGGCGAGTGCAGACACGACGGGCCGCGACCTCAACCTTGCTATTCGTGAAGTGGTCTCTCAGTGCCTTTATGGTGCCGACATCAATGAGATGGCGGTTGAGATGTGCAAGCTCTCCTTGTGGCTCGTTTCGCTAGATCCTAAGAAGCCGTTCAGCTTTGTGGACGACAAGGTCCTACACGGAAATTCACTTCTGGGACTAACCGACGTCAAACAGTTGCGGGGGCTGCACATCAATCCTTCAGCTCGACGAATAGATAACCCCGGATTCACCGTAGATGTGGAAACGCCCCTGCAGAAAGCCGCAGACATTCGTGCGAAACTCGCCTCCCCCATAGCAGACCAAGCCGAGCTTGATCCGCAGAGAAGCGCGAAACACAAGAAGGCACTATTGGCCGAGTCGAAAGCCGTCACTGATCACCTTCGCACGATAGCTGACGGCATTATTGCGGCGGGCCTCAAAGTGGGCGGGAAACCCGGTAAGGCTCTGGAAGAGGCTTACGAGAATCTTTCATTTGCGCTCCTCAAGGCATCACCGACCTCTGCTGCCGACGCGGATTCGAGGATGCTCGAATCAATTATTTCTTCAGGACTGGCGCCAACGGTTGAAACGGACTACCCCAGGTGGAAGCCCCTCCACTGGATAGTGGAGGTTCCGGATGTAATGATCGGCCACGGAGGATTCGATGCAGTTATTGGAAATCCGCCATTTCTTGGTGGATCTAAGCTGTCCCCGAGCATGGGTGAAAATGTGCGGCTCTGGCTCGTCAATCAGATTGCTGACGGCCGTCGTGGCAGTGCCGATTTGGTTACCTACTTCTTCTTGCGGACTCGATCCCTACTGAACACGAACGTCGGCCAGCTCGGCCTCATAGCTACGAACTCAATCGCACAAGGCCTCAGTGAAGAGGTAGGACTCCGAGCGATGATTCGAGATGGCTACACGATATGTCGTGCCATACGAAGCGAAAGCTGGCCGGCACGTAGTGCCAATCTGGAGTATTCGGTTGTCTGGGCAACGCTCGCTAGTCCAGGCCAGGCAGCTGAGACTTCAGCCGACGGTGTTAAGGGGACGGTCAACTCCTTTCTTACGGTGAGCGGTCGAGTGAACGGCGAGCCACGGAAGTTACGGGAGAACGCTGGGCTGAGTTTCGAGGGTTCCAAGCTGACCGGACAAGGCTTTGTTTTGACCGAAAAGGATGCTCTAGAGATGCTCCGAGCGGATTCATCGAATGCGGAGGTGGTTTTTCCTTACCTGAATGGGGAGGACCTCAACACATCGCCGACACTCTCCCCTAGCCGATGGGTAATAGACTTCTTTGATCGAGAATTGCCTGAGGCCGCGCGGTACGAGCTTCCGTTCGAGAGAGTAGAGCGTCTCGTCTACCCGGAACGGCTCTTGAATAACCGTAAGGCAACGCGGGAGCGATGGTGGCAATATGCGGAGAAGCGGCCCGGGATGGTTGCCGCCCTCTGTGAGCTGTCCCAGACTGTTGTAATTGCTAAGGTGAGCAAGACCCTAATGCCATGCATGGTGCCGACGGGCCAAGTCTTAGACGCAAAACTTGTAGTTTTCGCATCAGATTCGTTTGGGTTGTTGGCCGTTCTTTCATCGGGCATACATCAGCAGTGGGCGGTGCATTTTGGGACAACGATGCGGAACGACGCGACCTACACTCCCAGCAATATATTCGAACCATTCCCCCGACCTGCTCATTTTGTCGACTTAGAGGAACTGGGTAGGAAGCTCCATCAGACACGGTCGGAAATCATGGTGCGGCGTGGACTTGGGCTGACTAAGCTCTACAACCTCGTCAACTCGTCGGGGACCCGTTCGGATCCGGACATCACCCTGTTGCGGGAACTCCACCGTGACCTGGATCGAATCGTCTTGACTGCGTACGGCTGGGAGGAAATCGAGCTGGACCACGGGTTCTACACTTACAAGAAAGTCGAACGCTGGACATTTTGCCCCGAAGCCAGGCAGGAGATATTGGACCGGTTGGTCGAAGAAAACCACCGCCGAGCAGCTTTTGAAGCTGAAAGTGAAATCAGCGGGCGTAGCCGGACACCCGGAAATAAGAAAGCGGTTCAGTTCGTTGTCGCTCAGGAGAAGATGTTCTGATGATGTCGACCTCATTTGAAGCTCGCGAGGATTTCGTTGACCTTCTGCGCTTGAATCTATTGGGGCCACGCCTTGGGGAAACTGAGACTCTGACCCAGAGCCCGCGAGACGCCTACCTCGTGGGCGCGTTGGCGCCGTCGTCTCTGGAACCGGCTGTCGTCGAAGGCAAAGTGGCACTTGCGCCAGAAGACGAGGGCGACGAAGCTGCCCAACGTCTTTCCTGGGCAGACCCCAAGGCGCAGCGTGGCGTCGGAGTCGAAGCAGAAGAGGACAACGAGGACGAAACCGAGGACGCTGACGACTCGGGAGTAAAGACGGTGAAGAAGGGCTTGATGGCGCCCTCATCCATGGGCATCCGCTTCCAACTTCCTGCCGAGGTGACGGCGGTAAGTGTGATTGCTTCGTGGGGCCGCTACAACACGAGCAAGGTAGTTTCGGAAGCGCCCGCGGAAACGTCAGTCGGAGTCCAGGCCACAAAGCCCAGGAGCGTTTATCAGCGCGAACCCTTCAAGATTGAAGAGACGCTGAGGCTTGGCGAGATGACGCCGGGGGTGACTCAGCGCGTTGTTTTGTCCAAGCCCGTGATCCTGCAAGTGGATCGGTACCTGCAGGATGACGGGACCCAGTTGATCGAGCTGGCCCTGTGCAATGACCTCCCCACGTCTGCCAAGATTCCGTTGTATGACTGGCTCTTCCAGACCCACGTCGAGGTGAACGCCGTCGACGGCTCAGCCGTCTTTCTGCCGAGCCATGACTACCTGAGCGATGACATTGAGCCGCATCTGGACGATGAGGAAAAGGCCCTGGCCTTGCAGTACCGCAATCGTCTGGAGTTCGCTGTGGGCCGCACCTGTTCGGTGACGTGGACCGTGGACGAAGGTGCGCGACGGGCGAGGTCCGTGGAGACCTCCTGGTTGCCTGTCGCTGAAATTGCGCAGACCCAAGCCCCCGCCATGAAGGATGTCGAGCTGGACATGTATGTCCTAGCCAACATCAGCTCGGACAGTGTCGTCGCTGCCCTAATGCCCATGGTGGACGGATACGGCACTTGGCTCGCTGAGCAGGAGGCAAAGGCCAAGGCCCTTCCCAACAACCTGCGCGAAACGGCTAAGGATCTCATCGAAGCCGCCGACTACGCCAAGAATCGCCTGGCCGAGGGCATCCAGTACCTCGCGGACCATAAAGCGGCACTGGAGTGTTTCCGCTTCATGAATGCGGCCATGCGCGATCAACGCTTCCAATCCCAGGTTGCACAGGCTCGCGCTGCGGGGGAGGCCGATTCTCTTGAGAGTTCCAAACAGCATGTGCTCGCCGACGCCGGCTACAGACCGCCCGCTTGGCGCGCATTCCAGCTCGCCTTCATACTGATGCAAATCCCTTCCATGGTGGAACCCCACCACCCGCGTCGATCAAGCGCCGCGGCGAACGTAGAACTACTGTTCTTCCCTACCGGTGGTGGCAAGACTGAGGCGTACCTGGGACTGGCGGCCTTCACCTTCGCCATCCGGCGACTGCAGGGAACCGTCAAAACTGGTGACGAATCCGCACAGTTGGACGGCGAGTCCGGCGTCGCCGTCCTCATGCGCTACACCCTCCGCCTTCTCACTGCGCAGCAATTCCAACGCGCAACGGCGCTTGTGTGCGCTGCCGAGATCATCCGCCAGGGCGACACCGCAAAATGGGGCAGCAAGCCATTCACTATCGGGCTCTGGGTGGGCATGAACGTCAGCCCCAAGCGCTTCGATGACGCCAAAGAGCAGATCGACAAAGTCCGGGCCAACAACAGCGCCAAAGCGCACGGTCTCACCGTTCTTCAGGTGAGCCGCTGCCCTTGGTGCGGGACGGCGATCGACGGCCGCAGCCATGTCGAAGCTGATGCCGACCGTCAGCGCATCTACGTGTACTGCGGCGATGATGAGGAAGACTGCCCCTTCACCAAGGGAAGAAGCAGCAAATGGGAGAACCCGGGTCTGCCGATTCTGACGGTGGACGAGGAGATCTATCGGCACCCTCCCACCTTCCTCCTCGGCACCGTGGACAAGTTCGCCCGGCTCTCCCGGGAAGGCGAAGCTGCAAGCCTCTTCGGCTACGTACGGAAATACTGCGAACGCCACGGGTACGTCCACGCGGACACCAGATCTTGCGGCGGGGCGGAAAGGCACAATGCCAAGGCATCGCTGCCTGCGGCCGAAGTGGTCGACTGTGACCGACTGCGACCCCCGGACCTGATCATCCAGGACGAACTCCACCTTATCGCCGGAGCGCTGGGAACCGCCGTCGGACTCTTCGAATCCGTGATCGACGTTGTCAGTTCTTGGACGGATGCCGAAGGGCGCGAAGTGCGACCGCTCATCATCGCGTCAACAGCGACGGTACGAAACGCTCACGAACAAGTTCGGGCGCTCTATGGGCGGACGCCGAGCGTGTTTCCGCCGCAGGTGCTGGATGTTGAGGACACCTTCTTCTCCAAGGAACTCCCCGTCTCCAAGGAGACCCCAGGCAGACGTTACATCGGCGTCTGTGCCCAAGGTGTGCGTCTGACAACAGCTGAGATAACGCTGGCATCATTGCTGCTGCTATCCGGTCAGAAGGTCCTGGATGATTTCGGTGAAGCCGCCGATCCATACATGACGCTTGTTGGCTATTTTAGTGCGACCCGGGAACTCGCCGGTATGAGCCGCTATGTGGCCGACGATGTGGCAACGGCCGTCGGTCGGCCGCGTGAAGATTCTGGGTTCTCGCAGCGGATTCTGGGATATCAGTTGCAGTACGGCGAGCTGACGTCGCGCATTTCTTCCGACGATATTAAGTCGACCCTGGACAAGCTGGCCGTTGAGTTCGATCCTGATGTCCAGTCGACATCGGCCCGTAAGGCTTGGCGCGAGGCCAGAGACGCGGGTAAGACTCTTGAATCGAGGAAAGGCCCGTATCCGTACGACGTGGTACTGGCGACGTCCATGCTTCAGGTGGGTGTCGACGTCGGCCGGCTGGGACTCATGCTCGTTGTCGGCCAGCCAAAGAACACAGCCGAGTATATTCAGGCGTCTTCACGGGTAGGACGTGTCGCGAGCAAGCCGGGAATTGTGGTGTCGCTCGGGAACTGGACACGACCCCGCGACTTGGCCCACTTTGAACAGTTCCAGCACTATCACGACACCTTTTACTCGCAAGTGGAACCCCTGTCAGTGACCCCATATTCGGAGACTTCAATGGATCGCGGGGTGGCAGGCTTGCTGGTATCGGCCGTCCGGGTGATCGAGGGAGCCTCAACTGATGACTCACTAAATCCCGAGCAAAAAGCCGGTCTCGTAGGGTCCCGTTACTCATCGGTTGAAGACGTCGCTAGCCGGCTTGTGTCCCGCGTTGAGTCGGCTTCGGATGAACATCGAGCAGAACGCTTTAAGGATCTCATCCAAATGCGACTTAATTATTGGGACTCAAGGGCCAAGCAGTCCGCTCAAGATTTGGGATTCACTAAGCCAACAAGCGCTAATGCCAACGCCAGTGCATTCCTGCTGAAGAGCCCCGAGGAACTTGACGCCAAAAATATGGACGACTTGTTCCGTGTTGCTAACTCCATGCGTGAAGTCCAGCCCGAGATTAATCTACTGGTGAGCCCCATTAAAGAGAACCTCGTGGCCAACGAGACCAGGCTGGGAGCGGTTGAATGGATCTTTCCAGCTGAGGATGGTGCTAAATGAGTAAACAAGTATTACCCGCGGCATCCGAAATTATCGAACCCGGAGTTAACCTTGACCCTCTGGGAGACGCAGAGGTCTCCAGCAGCAAGAACCGAGCGAAGGTCAGCGGGCAGCGACCAAACGCTTTGTTGTACTCATCGGGCGTAGGGGCCGTCGTCGACCTGCCGAACATGACGGTGATGCCTGCCGGACTTGATGCTTGGGACACCATCTACGCCCGCAGGGAGCACCAGACAACCATCAGCGAGCCCAGACTACTTGATGTGGTGCGTGGGCACTTGGGACCGCAGGTTGAACAGCTTCGCCCGTTCCCTTGGCAGCCCACCGCAAACGGTCACAGGGACGAAGGTAAGGATCTGGGCGTACCTGCGCGAGTGTTCCCACAATGGTTGCGCTGCACCGGATGTGATCGGTTGGCTCGGGTTTCCAGCTCGGTGTTTACCTACAAGAACACAAACCCCTTTAGGCCCGATCAAGCCGGGTTCACTCATGATGGATGCCCGGGACGGTCAAAGGCTGTTGTCGTGGTTAATGGCGCGCCAAAGCCAGAGAAAAAGGGAACAGCGCGCCCCGCCGTTCCAGCGCGGTTCTTATTGGTCTGCACCAACGGCCATGTGGACGAGTTTCCCTATCAAGAATGGGTTCATCGGGGCGGAAAGTGCGCCAAGGCCTCTGGCGCGCCAACGCTTCGACTACAGGATCTGGGAAGCTCAAACCTTACTAAGATCACGTGCTTGTCTTGCAGGGAATCCCGGTTCATGAACGAAGCCTATGGACCGGCAGCTCACGACAAGCTCCCACGGTGTAGGGCCAGGCACCCTCACCTCGACTGGTTCGACCCGAAGGGATGCACAGAGGAAGTCAAAACCCTGATGATCGGTGCGGCGAACCTGTGGTTTTCCTCGCTTGTTTCGACACTAGTGTTGCCGCGCAAGATCGACCGATCCGCGACTGAAGTCGCGAGAGAGTTGAAGGGTGCTCTACATGCGGCTGACCTTGCTCAGGTTCAATCCATTGTGCCGACGGGACTTATCAACGTGCTCCGGGACCAGATCAAGGCGAAGTGCCAGGTGCCCGTTGAGGACTTGACTGACGAGCTCCTTATCCAAGCGGTCGGATTGGCCTCGAGCGGCGAAGACCTGACCAACATTGCCGACACGGACGCTGAGGCGTTCGAGCAGGTGAAGCTCTTGGACCCGGAGTGGCGTGTCTTGAGTGATCCCAGTCAGTTCCCCAAGATCGCGGCGACGTCTGATTTCCAAATTGCCGACGTGTCCCCTCCGGCTGGTGCTGGAAGTCTTGTTGCCGGCGTGGGGGCGGTAAACAAGCTTAAGAAGGTCAATGCCATTGTCGGGTTCACTCGGATAGACGCCCTGGACAGAATCTCCGATCACAAGGGCCGCGTCGTGCCGCTACGTCGCACCAAACCTGAGTGGGTTCCAGCAACGGAAGACCGGGGCGAGGGTATCTTTATCCGCTTTGATGAAGACACCGTTGCTGCGTGGGAGCAGCGGGTGGAGACGTCGGTTGTCTGGGAACGCCATCGACAAGCACACACACGAAACTGGGCGAACCGACTCTCCGAAACCGCCGGGCCCGGAACTGCGGACGAGAGATTTCCACCGCCACGATTCTGGGCTATGCACACGTTCTCGCATGCACTCATCCGTCAGATGACGCTTCAGAGTGGTTATAGCTCTGCCAGCATCGGTGAGCGACTCTACGCCTGGAAGGGCGACGAAGCCTTGCAACCCGCCGCCGGTGTTCTGATCTCAACTACGGCGCCAGATTCTGAGGGAACTTTGGGTGGGCTGGTCGCCCTCAGCGATCCCCGTAAACTCGGGAAACTGATCCGAGATGCGCTTTTACGTGCAACCCGATGCTCATCTGATCCAGTCTGCGGTCAGCGTGTGCCTCACGACCCGGAAGATTTTCTTCACGGCGCCGCTTGCCATTGCTGCCTTTTCAACTCCGAGACGTCTTGCCAGAACTCCAATAGGTTTCTGGACAGGCGATTCATGGTCGACTTGCCAGCGTCCAGCGAAGCTGATGGCGAGAAGATACCGAGTCTCTTCCAAGCACTTCTGGAAGGATGACATGGCATCGGCTGCCGTCGAGGCTTACGCGGAGCTTGGCAGAATTCTGGTATTAGGCGAACTGAAGAAAATGATCGCGGCCTTTGAAATGGGGCAAAGTTGCAAAATGGCTGCCAGACAGTTGTCAGGAAACAAAGCTCAAATCGTCAATGACCTCCTGAGTGCAGCGGGCCTGGATGATCTCCCTCCGCAACTTCGTTCGGGTATGTTTCGGGCACTTCAAGCTGCGAGGCAAGACGCCCAAGCTGAGATTGAAACGGTGTGGACGATGCCGGCTGCCACTCGGGTCGCCGGACTAAGAACTTCCGCGATGTTTCACGAGATTGCCAAAGCCAAAGAAGCCGTACTTGCTTCGACTTTCAATATTCAGCTGGGGAGCCCGATGATGCGAGCACTTCGGGATGCTGCAGTCCGTGGAGTCGCAGTGACTCTCATGGCGACGCCGGGAGGAGACCAGTACGGGCCATCCAACGGCGCCGTGAGCCTAGCCATTCAGATCAGTCACGAGATCCCCGGGTGCAAGCTGCTAACTCTTGGCAAAGCAGTGGACGGTTCCTACCAAGTGCTCCATTCAAAGTTTGTCGTCGTGGATACCAAGTGGGCTTTCGTGGGTAGTGCCAACTTCAGTGAGGCTGCCTCTTCAAAAAATGTCGAGTTGGGTCTTCAGGTCCACTCAGCGACTCTGGCGAGAAAGATAACCAGGGACGTTCAGGCTTTCGAGACGCAGGGAGTGCTAGTCCATGCTTCAGACCTTGCGCGCAACATGGCAGCTGGATTTGACTCAAAGAATGTCGCCGGATAAATTGCGCTGAGAGCAGGACCGCCGATGTCTAGCTGGGCCCACTCATCATTCCGGAATGGTTGGTGAAGCCCTATCTGCGCATCGCGAAGCGCGGGCCCACCCAATTGGGTGGGCTTTGATTGATGTTGATTACCTCGTACTGGTTTACATGATGTAGACGTCGGCGGTTCTGCTCCCTTGCAGGCCAAGTGAAATGAGGAACAGACGGCGTGCCAAAGGGAATATTTGTACCCAAACGCCCTATCAATGACCTGGAACATGTTGCGAAGGCAACTGGGGTGGGGCTCGAGTTTCTAGAGCATGTAACTAAAAGGCTAGTCGACCCATACGTCGAATTTTCGCTGGCCAAGTCCGACGGGTCGCGTAGGAAGATTTCCGCGCCGGCGCCCGAACTTGCAAAGGCTCAGCGTTGGATCTTGGACTATGCACTCGCGGAATCTAGGCCCGGACATAGCAGCTTCGCGTATCAGCGGGGCCTCTCTGCGAGGGACTGTGCAGAGGTTCATGCTGGAGCAAGTTGGCTCATCAAGCTCGACCTCAAGGACTTCTTCGGCTCTGTGGACGAGCGGCGCGTAACCAAGATCTTCCGAATGACCACAACGGGTGAATCCACTTCGACGCAATTAGCGAAGCTGTGCACAAGAATCCCTGGCTCACGACAAAGTAATGCAAGGGTGCTTGGGAGCCTGCCTCAAGGAGGACCTTGCAGTGGGATGCTCGCCAATTTAGTGGCAGGAAATCTCGACCAGAGTCTGGGTCGTTTGGCTTCGAGAAGGAATCTCAAGTTCACACGCTATTCCGACGACCTGACGTTCTCTTCCAAGGATACCTTCCGCAGGTCGACGGCGATCGAGATAGTGCGCGAGGCTCGGGGCCGTATAGCCATGAATAACTTTGTTGTGAACGAAAAGAAGACTCGAATTAGTCCGCCTGGTACGCGGCTGACTGTTATGGGTCTATTGGTCGATAGAGAGCGCCCGCGGCTTCTTCCGGACTTCAGGAAGCGGCTCCAGTGGCATGTCTATGGTGTCGAGCGATTCGGTCTGCGAAGCTACGCATCCTCGAAGGGACTCGAGGACACAAGTGAGTACCTGCAGCATGTTGAGGGACTTCTGGCGCACGCCGTCAATGTTGACCCTGATTGGGGGAAGCCCCTGCAGGAATCATGGAGATCGGTCCTTCAAGTTTAGTGAGGGACATTTGCTCGCGAGGATAGATGCCGAGTGCCAGGCGAAAGTCTAGTCGCGGTTCGTAAGCGTATTGACGACTTGGAGCACGTGATGAAAAGAAAAATGCGGAGTAGGTCCTATCTTCCGAGAATGCGGGCCTTCTCTTGGTCGAATTCAGCCTGTGTGAGAACGCCGGAGTCGCGCAGTTGACCGAGCTTGGTGAGCTGCTCCAGACGAGACTCGCCGGGTCCGTCAGAGACTGAAGGTTCTATTTCCTTGCCAGCTTCCGTAGCTCGCATCATTGCGGTGATGAGTGAGCTCCACGTACGGGCTTCTTGATTCGCTCGCTCGTGGTAAACGCTTCCTCGGGGTGCAGCCGCGGTCAAAAAATCTATGTCGATGACTGGTTTTGTTGAATCCTCAAGTTCAATCCTGAGCGTCACACGCCGGACCACGTCCTCGGAATGTTGCCGAGCGCCAAGCCCTCCGATAATCGCTCCGGCCTGTCCGGCTACTTTGTGGCCGACATAGGCGGCCCCGATCTGACGACCGCGGTTCGCGTGAGTAATGGAACGTTGGTCCTCGTAAACCGTCACCGACATAATTTTCCTACCATCAACAAACTTCGCTGAATAGTCCGGTCCTTCCGCGTATGCCAGTTGATTTGAGGCCGGATCCAAGGCGATCGCCAACAAGGAATCAGCGTGCCATCGCTTCTTCGTAAACCCGGTCTGGGTCTCCATAACCGCATCGAAGGCGCTTAGCGCATCATTTCGTTCGGAAAGGGACCTGGAGCGCGCTCGCGCTTGTCTGACTCTGAACACCACGAATGCAGCAAAGATAAGGAGGAGTATGGTCAATTCCACGTGGAGGCTCCAGTTCGTGCGGCGTTATTTCTGCGAGGATCAGCTGCATTATTTCACGTGTCTGCGTGTGCAGGTGCACAATGCGCCCGCCTTTGGACCGAGGATGGACAAGGTCTCAGTGTTCCGTCCTGATGCTCGACGCCAGCGCATATCGACCACCTGCACGCATCATTCCTTCCCGTGGCTTTGCCTCGTGAACCGGCGCTCCGGATCACGAGGACGGTCATCTCATGTCGTCTAAGCACCCAAACGATGCCCCGGCGACAACAACTAATAGTCGAAGGCATTGGCGCATCCAGTAGGTCCGCCGCAACGTGGAACGAAATGATTAACCCGCTTTCATGACGCGACGTTAGCAGTAAAGCACTCCGCTCATGGTTGTGGTTGGGCAGAGAAAAATCAGGACGTGGCGGCCCTCCCAGCGATGTATCTGGCGTCGAGGCCCGCTCCACCGACCATCGCTGAATATCGCCGCGTCAGACAAGGCAGGCCCACTACGTGTATTCCGGGGATTTCGTTGACGCCTCGCGTGTGCTTCGGGTAGCCCCATAGGTCCACGAGCGGCCTGTCCGCGAACCGGAAATCGAGTTTGCACCCGGTCACCCACAGGACGGAAGTGATGTCCGCTTCAGCCAGGTTCATATGATCCGAATCTGAAGGTATGCATTCATCCGCCAGCGGAGTTTTCTCTCCGGGTGCTTCGAACCCTTCGCCGCAATGTACGCTTCAACCGCTTTTCCTAAGCGCTTCGCGAAGGTCAACTCGACTGTCGCCAAACTATAGGCCAGGTCGTCGCATAAGGTGATGACGCCGGCGTCGACTGCGTCAAGGTGGCCGTGCAGGCGAAAGCGTCTCCGGACGAGCTCGCGGAGGTGGATGCTGTGGCCGTCGCCGGTGCCCGATGGCAACGGGTTGGGCGCGAAGCGTAAGGGGGGGAGGGAACGACTCGGTGGTGCGGGCATGGACGCCATAGTCGTGGGCGTTACGAGGGATTCGCATCGATGATCACGGTATCTGGGCAGATTCCACGGCATGGATTACGCTCGGAGGCGGTGACTGAGGTGGGCCCTACAGCAATAGCGAGTGTTGCGGGAAGGAAAGCGCTAATAGACGTCTGTCTCTCGAGTTCAGGGATTGATTCGAGCCTGGTGCCCTAGATCATTCGCGGTTCCCTTCATAAATGCCGAGGCACCCGACTATTTGAGTACTTCTCCGTAAATGACTTCAGTCTCCTGCGCCCGATGTCCAGGTTTAGTTAGCTCCAAACTGGCGAGGTGCTTCTGCAACCGGTTCGACATTGGGAAGAATGTGCCCAAAGTGAGGCCGCCCGAGAGCAGCGCACCGACAACCGGGATGGCCTTTGCTACCCCAGTGGCAAATAGCTTCTTGGTCATGCTGACGCCGAGGTATCCTGCGACCCTCTTCACGATTGGATAGATGACGCCTTGAGTGAGTGCCTTCTGGGGCAGCTTCTTCGCGACATTGGCGGCGACCATGCCGGCGACCTTGGAGACTCCGCTTTGGGCGATCTGCACGCCGAACATCACACCGACGAAAAGGACCAGCATGCTTTCTGTCGCCTCGTCGATCTCTTCGCCTTCTTCGGCGAAGAGATCGGGCCAGCTGTAGATGTAAGCCAGCTTCTGGGAAATGCGTAACATGTGGCCAAGGTATTGGAGCATGTCACCTGGAACAGTGCCGAGCATAAACAGGCCACCAGGGATTCCTGACAGGGCCGAGAGGCCGGTGACTTTGCTTGTCTCGTACTTGATGGAGCTATTTGCAACTTCGGTTATGACTTTGAGCGGGATTCCGGCGGCCGCGGGACTCTCTGCAATAGCCCGCTGGATCTGATCCTCCGTGCAATGACGCTTGAGAGCAGTCCTGAGATATGCAGCTCTGTTGATTCGCACGCCCGGTAACTTTGCCGCAGCGTCCAGCACCTGGGTGAAATTCGAGCCGAGGTTCTCCACCTCTTGGGATTCAGTCATGTGTAGATCGTATCTGTGACTTCCCACCTGAGCGGCGATTTATGCAGGTCGCCTGACCAGGCTGTCACAATCAGTGAAGCAAATCTTGGAACCGTGGTCGTTGGGCGGTCGAACCTGGTGAGGGTTAGTGCAGTTTCTTAGTTTCGTCATCGACGGATATGCCGCGAAAGCATGGACAGCGTCTTCAGCTCGGACGACTCGTCCGGCACGTTCAGGGAAGCCATCATCGCGTCGAAAATCTCCGGGGCCATAAGGGTGGTGTCCGCGCGTGCAAGCACTCGTTTGGCGGCTTGCCGCGCAGCGTCGGTGATAAACGCCGTTTTGGAGACGTGCAGCAACTCCGCAGCCCCTGAGATCAGCAGGTCTGTGGTTTAGTCGATGCGTAGTTCCAGTCGCTGGGTGTTTCTTTTGGTCATGATGTTTACCTCCTTGGTTTGGGACGGTATCTGTGGGGCGCTACCTCCCAAGCCTTTCCGTTGCCCACCCCCACCCAATCAGTTCCTGCTCCAGCCGCACCCGATTCCCATAGGAGCCGGACTGCAGGCCCTCGTACACCCGGGCCTCCTCAGCAGTGAGCCGGCCAAGTACCGCCCGGGAAGGCGTGGATTCCACGCCCCAAACTTCGCGATGTGCCAACAGCGTCGCCTCGTCCATCAGCACGCTCGTCACCTGCGGATGCACTGACCGGAGCTGATCAAGGATGCCGAAGCCGTGCGTGTCCAGGTCGCCCCAGTAGAGGACTTCGCAGTCCCGTAACCAGGCGGCGTCCCGGAGCGCTGAGAAGCCGTAACCCTTACCGAAGATCGCCACGGTGCCGGCACGTTCCGGGAGGGTGAGGAAGTTCACGAGGTTCTCGGTGATGATCGCTCGCCTGACGGGCAGCTGGAGGGATCGAAAGGCCGAAGCCGCAACGGTCAAATCTCTGGCGTCTCCGAGCAAGGGAATAACAGGGTCCAGCATTCGGAAACGTACCTGCTCCGGCGGATGAAGGAAGCCATGACGCGAGGCGAAACGTGCGGCCGGGGTCCGGGCAGCTTGAGCACCAAGTAATCCCTCGTCGGCATCCGCGGGAATCGGCACTTCTGCCAGATCATCCAAAGGACCAGCTGCCTGCGACCCCACCAGCACAGCCACCATCTCATCAATGGTTCTCCGGTGGGTCTCGATGAACTTCGTGTGCACGCCAGGAATGCTCAACTGTCGCACGAAAAAGCCAGGAGAAGGATGCCCCCTAAGCCACAACGCCACACGCGCAGCCGTCAGCGCGGCGTCCCCCAGCTCAATGAGGGGTTTCGGCCGCCGCGCAGCCCACTCCCGCAGCGAAGGGTCAAGCTCAGCCAGGGAACCAGCCAAAACCAGGAACCGCGCCAGCTCCCGTCCTTTTCCCACAAAGGCCGCTTCATCGGCAGCCGACGCGAACACGGCCACAGCGGGAAGCTGATTGGAACCGATCGTGGTGCGGCCAACGTCGACCGTCTCCAAGCTGTACGGCCCAGCGGCGGCGAACAGTTCGGCCGCCCATTCGCGGGCAGCCGCGTAATCATCCCGAAGCTCGGTCGCGGAAGGCCGCTTCAAGACCCGTCGCCGCGGATAAACCCCGGATGGTTCCAGAGCCTCGCGCATCACCTGGCCACGGTCCCACGCCGTCGCTGACAAAGAGCGAAGCACACCCAGGGACGTCCAGCCAGCAGCAGACTTACCCCGCACGCTTCTCCCGTTCCTCGCGATACTCGGTGATGGTCATGTTGCGCAACTGGGAGTCATTGCCGTTGGTGTTCGCTACAAAGCCCACGTGTGCCACAAAAGGCTCGATGACGTTGATCTTCTGCAAGGGCGTGACGATCAGCAATTGAAGCTTCATCCGCTGGAACAGCTCCATCCCATACCGTGCAGATTCGTCTGAGCCGCGACCGAACGCTTCATCGATCACCACAAAGCGGAAGCTTCGCCTCTTGCCGGAACCAGCCCGCGAGCCGCCGCGCGCAGTACCCAGCCCAAACTGGAACGCCAAGGCAGCGGCCAGAATGGTGTACGCGAGCTTCTCCTTTTGGCCACCGGATTTGCCGCCGGAATCGGTAAAGTGCTCAAACTCCTCACCGGTCTCCGTCCAGCGTTCCGAGGCCGAGAAATTGAACCAGTTCCGCACGTCCGTGACCTTGGACGTCCAGCGCTCATCTATGGTGGTCAGCCCTTCGCGGCCCCGGAAGCGCTCGATCAGCCGCTCAACCTGCAGGTATTTCTGCTCCGAGTACTGCTCGTCGTCAACAATGGTTCCTTCGGAGCAGGCCCGCAGCTCCACGCCGAACTCCCGCACATCCTGGTCCGTAGTGTTCTGGTGTTCCAGCTGGATGTGCCGCCCGGGGTTGTATTCGATCTCCGCCAAGGACTGGTTGATCTCGCCGATCCTGCTCACAATATTCTGGCGTCGGCCATCCAGGAACGCGTTGAACGCCACCACCTCGTGAATGGTGTTCTGTGTCAACGAGTCCTTGAACCGCGCCTCGAACCTGGGCAAGTCATCGCGCTCAAGCTGCTCCAGAAGACGGTTGAACTCGTCCGCAGCTTCCATGGTCGCATCAATTTCCGTGGTCTCATTCCGGTAGTTGTTGCGGAAGTTGGCCATGAGCCCGATGGTTGACGCGGCGGCGGTCGCTATCCGCTTGGTCAGCGCATCAATCCTCGACGTCAAGCCAGAACGAACCGAGCTTTCCATGGACACCGTGTTCCGATACGTCAGTTCCTTTTCCCCGAGCGACTCGGCGGTGAGCCGGCTTACGGCAGCCAGCACGTCGGCGTCGTGCGTTAGCGGCTGTTCCTGGAGAGTCGCCCGGCATTCTTCGATCGATACCGCGATGTCCCGGGAGTCCTTGCCATTGGCCCCGATGCGTTCGTGCACCCTGTCCGACTTATCGTGCAACTTGCCGATGCTCGCGACGAGGACAGACTCTTTGGCCGTCAGCTGCTGCAACACACTGCTCGCGGACTGGAGTTCCGTCTTCTCCTCTTTGAGTTCCTGGATCCTCCGGGCAGTGACCTGCCAGCTGATCTCCGAAAACTCGGCCACCGAACTAACGGTGCCCAACAGTTGCCGCAAACGCCCCACATCATCGAGGGCCGCGTCAACCTTCGCCAGCTGCGTGCTGACGCTGCGGTGTTTGCCATCCACTTCGTCTCGTTCGGCGCGGAATCGAACAATCTTGTCATGGTTGTCCCAGCCCAAAACGAAGGACCGGCGGTCCGTGAGGCCCCTCCGGTCATCCTTCTCATGCCGACCCCGCGGGCCCTTAAGCTGGCCGTTGACCGTCAGCGCCTGCGGGTACCGGCGGAAGTCCTCCATGGTGTCGCAGCAGACGTAATCAAAGCGAGAGCTGAGCTCATCCAGCAGGAAGTCCCGGAACGGCGTCCCCTGCTTGATCGCGATCTTGGCACCGAGCGTCCCGGCTGAAGGTGGGCGTGACGAATAGGAATCCCCGACCTTCCGGTACACCAGCCTGCCCTTAAGGTCATTCGCGTCCACCCACGAACTCACCGCCGCGTAGTGCTCTGCAGACACCAACAGGGACAGCGCGAATGATTTGAGCGTCCGCTCCGCTGCCCCTTCCCATTCGGCCTCGCCATCGCGGACGCGCAGCAGTTCAGCCGCATAGGGGAGTGCAGACTCAGGGATGCCGGTGCCCTGGCAGATCCGCGCGCGCAGCTCCAACTCGCGACGCTCCAGCAGGGTTGGCCGCGAGCTCAGGCTCAGCAGCTCGGCGTCGATGTCGTCCCTGCGACCCGCAAACTGCCGCAGCTCCGCGTCCAAGTCCGTCCGACGGTCCTGAAGCTCCGCCGCCTTGGCCGAGAGGTTCCCTTCCACGTCCGACAGCCGGGCCCGGTTCGAGTCAAACAGCACCCGGTCCTCGGGTACATTCAAACCAAGCTCGACGACGGCGGCTGAGTACTGCTCAAAACGGTTGCGTTGGGTTCGGGCTGCCTCATCAAGCTGGGCCACCTCAGCATCAATGGCCGACAGCCTGCCGCCACCGTTGGTGCGAATGTCCTCTTGTATGGTTGCAAGCTCGTGGCGAAGACGGGCGATGTCCGAAGCCAAGTGCGTGCTGTCTTCCCGGAGTTTCTGTCCGGTCCGCTCCAGCTCGCCTTGGTGTTCCAGGCTGAGCCTGAGCTGCTGATCGGTGAACCACGGATGCAACTGATCCCGATGTTCGCGGGTCTGACTTTCCTCAGTGCTGAGGTTCCGGTGTGTGGCGGCCCCGGATCGGATCGGCTTCAACAGCTCAATTTGGTCTTTGGCCCGCACCACGGCTTCGTGCGCCTTCTTCAGGTCATCAAAGTGGTGGATGAGGTTCTTGATCCTCGACTCGACGTCATCGTCCTCCAACATATTGGCGCGGACGAAGTGGGTGATGTTCTCAACCTGCTTCATAGAGACAGTGCGGTGGAACAGGTCCATAGCCTGGTTGCCACTGATGCCAAAGTTCCGTTTAAAGGCTGCGGCGTAGGGATCAAAGGAGTCTTCCACCTTTACGCCTTCTGCCCTAAGCCTCTTCTTCAGCTTTGCAGGACCTTCCCGAAGTTGGAGAAATCCTCGGCGATGGATTGCTCTTTCTCGGCCAAAGAATAGAAACGCGGAGGGGTGCCGGCTTCCTGCATGGTCCAGAGAGTGACACCAAGCGTGATGGTCTTATCCAGGTCCACGTTGTGGAAAATTCCAAGGACAACCGTCAGCGTGCCGGGAGCGCGCAGCGCGACAGGCTTCGAGTACTCGCCGCCTGTGCTGCGGGTGCTCTTGTGATACCCGCGAACGTAGGACATCAGTGTCCGCTCGCGCTTCTGGGCGCCGGCTGCCTTGTTGTATTCGATCCTGTTGGCGGGAAGCAACAGGGTGGTAATCGCATCAACCACAGTGGACTTCCCTGAGCCGATATCACCGGTCAGCAAGCTGTTAGCGCCATCCAAACGGAACGTGCGCACACCGCCATGGAACGTGCCCCAATTGAGCAGCTCCAAACGCTGGAGTCGGAAACCGGGCGGCAGGCCGTCGTCGTCCGCTTGTGCCTCAGCTAGCTCGTCCAAGCTGAAGTGGCTGTCTTGAAGTTCAGTGGTCATGGTCACTTGCTTCCGGTGAGAGAGTCACGATAGTCAGCCAGCCGCGCGTCGAACTCTTCCAACCACTGGGCATCGACATACGCCTTCAAGATACGCGCCACTTCATAGCTTGCAGCCTCGCCGCGAAGCTTCCTGAGGAAGCCGAGCTCCACCACCTTCTTGATGTTGGCGCCCAGCCGGTCCAGAATGCGGGCCTCGTTGCTGGAATCCGGAAGAAAGACCGAGACCATGTCCCTTAGTTCGTCCTCGGTCATGATGAGGCGGAGTTCGCTGCTGTTGGTATCGAACTCCAGGAGGCGCTTCCGAAGGAGGGCAAGCATTAGGCTCACATCAAAGGTGAGTTGGCGGCGTGGAATCAGCCGGGGGAGGGTGCCATCGGGATCGTCCTGAGACCTCAGGAACGCATAGCCTTCGGACTCGTCCAAGGTTAGGTTGAGCCCCAAAACCTGCACATAATCCCTCACTTGAGGGGTCAGCGTGAGCAGCGACTGCCAAATCTTCTCGTCACTTTCCGCGTACACCACGCCCTTGAAAAGCTTGGTAACCACCATGGGAAGTTCGTCAGGCGTATTCGTTTCGACTGGGATGCTCATGCTGGCCTCACAAAAATGATCTGCTCAATGGTCGCTTCGCGGATGGCACCGTCCGGCGTCTCCCACGAGAGGTTCTGGGTAATGTCCTGGTTGATGGTGGCCCAGTCCGACTCTGCCGCCACCTGGTAATACGCCACGAGCTCTGCGAGCCCTTGCGTCAACGGGTATGCGTCCGTAACGTCCGCGAGGCTCGCTTGGTCAGCGTCCTCCAGGACGGAATCGATGTTGGACCTCAGGCGCGCGCTGTCCACATGGAACTGACTGAACAGGGCGCTCGCATCCACATTCCCATCATCAGCGGCGGATACCTGGTCCATCACCGATACCCTGCCACCCGGCTCATAGAGAGGCCGCTCGAACGGCAATGCGATGTCCACTGTTGGGGCGTCGATTTCCATGAAAATGCCCGACGGCGGCTGGTCGCGTGAGTCGAGAGCGCTCGTCTCGACGCCTCGGATCAGTTGCATGATGCGTTTGTTCTCCAGGAAGACCTTGTCATCCAGAAGCCGGCGCATCTGCTGCGATAGCTGCCGAACGGTGCCCTGCGTCTGCTCGACAGCCGGCAGCCAGTCCTGGTGCAGGTTGGTGATGGTGTGCAGGTTATCGACGCGGGCCAAGGCATCGATCTGAGTTGCCCGCTGCAGAAGATCGTTGAGCTCGTTTCTCAACTGAGGGGACATGAGGTAGTCCCAAAAGCCTTGGAATGTGCGGCCCTGCAGGGAGCTGCCGATGTCCTGCTGGTTGGCGAAGATGGTGTCCAGCAGCTCGCCTTGGCTGCCGTCCCACGTGGCGATCTGTTCGCGCACTTGGCGGTCCAGTCTCCTGAAGTTCTGTTCTACCTCTCGGAAGTCGGAGAGCAGATCCTTAGCTAAAGCCGTTAGCTGCTGGAAGTGGTCCAGAGCTTCCGGAGCGCTCATGACCTTGACATTGCCGTCGCGGATCTGTTGCATCTCTGCGTCGATCGTGTCCCGTTGTTTTTGGAGTTCAGTCAGCCGGACATCGGGGTCTGTCTCCGACTGTTGAACCAACGTTTTGAGGACGGTGAAAATGCTGGTCAGCCGCGACTGGGTTGCCACAAACTCACGGCCCCTCAGGCTTTCGACCCAGCGCACCACGTCCTCAGCCGCCGCGGTGAGGTCATAGTGCGGTTCGTCCTCGCCCGGTACGTAATACTTGCGAAGCCAGGCGCGTTCCGGAGCTGCCCAGTCATCCAGGTACTCCGACGCGCTGCGCGGGAACTTGTCTTCCCCCTGGGAATCCCGAACACCGAAAAGGACGTCATCCAAGGTATCGATCAACCGCTGGCGGCCCACATTGCGCGTGTTGGGATCGGTAAAGGCGGACATGAAGAAGTGCAGAGCCAGTGGCGCGTTTTGAGCGCGAACCAGTGCCCAACCTGCGTGGTTCTCCCGGAGGGAGTTGATGGCGTAGAAGTCCACTTGATCCCTGCTGTCAGTATCTGTGCGCTGTGTGCGCCTCTCCTGATTCAACAGGCTAAGGCAGATCTACGACAGTTTGATGTCCGCCAGGTCCCATCGCCCGGATTCCGTGGAGGGGCAGAGCGTTCTCATGGCTCACTTACTCGAGGCGTTAGGCTTCTTGGACAACGTCGTAGGGGGACGATTTTGAAAATGACTACTGCACGTAAGATCCGAGTTCTGAATATTGCGGCAACAGTCCTGCTGCTGACCGTTTTGACTCTGCAGTTCACAAAAGTAATCGACGGCTTCTGGACTATGACGCTGCTCGTGCTTATCGGGGCCCCGACGACGGTTGCTTGGGTGATTCTTGAGAGACGACAGGGCGCGGAAAAGATGCGTGACCGGGCCTAGTCTGCTCAAGGCGCGACGCTCAGTCCCCGGCAACCCGTCCTGCTACGTACTCCGCGTCCAGCCCAACCCCGCCAACGATCGCTGAGTAGTGCCGGGTTAGCCACGGCAATCCGACGACATAAAGGCCGGGGATCTCAGTAACGCCTTGCGAATGACGTGGGTAGCCCCACTCATCGACCAGCGGTAGGTCGACGAAGCGGAAGTCGAGCTTGAAGCCGGTTGCCCACAAAACGGACGTGATGTCCGAATCGACGAGGTTCAGCTCAACCTGATCGAGGGGGAGCCAACTATCTGGCGGCGGGGGAGGCTGCTTCGGGGCATCGATCCCTGCCGCCGCGATGTAAGCATCAATTGCCTTTCCCGAGCGTTGCGCGAAGATCGACTCAACTGTGCCCAGCCGCTCAGGGAGGTCATCGCTGAAGGTGATGTCGCCGTCGTCGATTGTTTCCAGGTGGCCGTGAAGGTGCATGCCGCGGCGGGCGAGTTCGCGGAGGTGGATGCTGTGGCCGCCGTCGGTACCCGAGAGCAGCGGGTTGGGCGCGAAGCGCAGCGCGGGGGAGGGGAGCGCCTCGTTGGTGAGGGCGTTGACGCCGTAGTCGGGGCCGTGTTTGCCGGTTTCGAGCATCCAATAGATGAGGTCTTGGCCTCGGTATCGGCGGGGCGCTTCGGGGACGAGTGAGACTGAGAGGTGGATGTCGCGGCCGGCGGCGTGGAGTTCCTCGGCGATCTGGCCACCTGACTGGCCCGTTCCGACGATCAGCACTGCGCCGTCTGGGAGCTGCTCCGGATTGCGGTAATCATGGGTGTGGAGCTGGGTCACGCCGCCAGGGAGCTTGGCGGCCAAGGCTGGGATCTTGGGAACTTGGTAGGCGCCCGTTGCCAGAACAACGCTTCGTGCACGCAGGCTCCCGAGCGACGTTTCAAGGTGGAAGCCGCCATCCGGTGCCGCGGCTAGTCGGGTGACGTCGACGCCCGTGTGGACTGGAGCGGCGATGAGCTCGGCGTACCGCCTGAAGAGGTTCACCGCTGCGTCCCGGGCGATGAACGCGTCCCGGTCGTCGCCGTCGTACGGCATCCCAGGGAGGTCCAGCGCAAGGTTCGGGGTGTTCATGTAAAAGCCGTCCCAGCGGTCCTGGAATGCTCCGCCGAGTGAATCGCGCCGTTCCAGGATCTGATGCTCGACGCCGAGTTGCGTCAGCCAGTAGCTCGTCGTGAGGCCGGCTTGGCCCGCGCCGATGATGACCGTGTCAGATGTCGGTCCCATGAGGTGGAGTTTACGCTTGGCAATGCCTCCAGAGTAGGCGGATCAGGAGTGGGATCCGGGACCAATTTGCTGCGCGCTCGTCCCCTCAAATCGATCGTCCAGAAACATCCGATGGATAAATATTTCCCAGCACTAGCTATCTGCTCAGAACTCTGTAGACTTGATGGTGTTGTTGTGTTTGGCATTTGGTAGTTCAGGCAGTCCCCACGGTCCCTCTGGATCGTGACCTTCTGAAGTAACGGTGGAGAACACCCCACACCGGAGACCCGAAAGTCGGGAGCATCTCCACCTTCAGTAAGGACTGAAAAAAATGGCTACAGGTACCGTAAAATGGTTCAACTCCGAAAAGGGCTTCGGCTTCATCTCTCCTGAAGATGGCAGCCAGGACGTTTTCGCTCACTACTCTGCGATCAACTCCTCGGGCTACCGCTCCCTCGAAGAGAACCAGAAGGTTTCCTTCGACGTCGAGCAGGGCCCCAAGGGTCCCCAGGCAGTAAACATCCAGGCTATCTAGTCTTCGGATAACAAAGAAGCAGGGCCGGTCATTGACCGGCCCTGCTTTTGTTTGCCCACGTGCAGGTGATCCCGGCCTTGCAGCAGCGCCGGGTGCGTCCCACTGGGGGTGTAGCAAGCCCATGCTAAAACAGGCTGAGACTCGCTTGCGCGTCCGAAGGGAACATACTTACTAATCCAATAAACCTCGATCGAACACATATCCACATAGCGAATTACACCCATGTAACTCTCGCTCAGCCCTCCGTAGCGTTGGAGATAATCCACCCACAGAGCTGAGGGAGCATCCCATGGATCACCTGATTTCCGAACAGCCCCACCACCTAGACGAGTCCCGCCACCACCTATATTTGCCCAAATCACCACCTAGATGGACCCAAATTGGCCTGTGCAAGGCCGTTTTGCCACCTAGTCCCGATTTCTCGATCTAGCCTGCGAAGTGAGCCGCATGTCGGGCATCCACAGAAACAGAAGGTTGGGTCGAGTGTTCGATTCTGAGGTTCAGCGAATCCTCGACTTTGTCGCACGCGGAATCGGAGTGCGGGTCGTCGGTGCTCCGGGGAGCGGCAAAACGTCCGTGGTCCGCAGTGTGATGAGCAATCTGGAAAAGACCGGAGTAGCCGTTCACTTCATCACCGGACTGCGCACGCACCGCACCCTCCCCTTCGCGGCCATCAAAGGACTGGGGCTGGACTTGCGGCCCGGCCGCAGCGGCGTCTTCGACATCGCGGACGTGCTGACCAGCCAACTGGCCACCAACGGGAAGCACCTGCTCGTCGTCGACGACCTTCACCTCGTTGACAGCGAATCACTGGCAGTCCTGGAGGCGGTTCGGCGCCGATCCACCTGCCCTATGGTGGCCACGGCGCCCGAGACCTGGGCATTCTCCAAAGGCCAGCTGGCCATCCTCAACAATGGCCGCGAGGCACACCTGCAGCTGGACCCGCTCCACTACGAGCAGGTTCACATGCTGATCGCCCAAGTCCTCGGTGCCCCAGCGGACGCAGACACCACAGCCCGGATACTCACCAAGTCCGCCGGTAACCCCCGACTCATTGTGCGGATTGCCGAGACCGCTTCCCTGAGCAACCTCTTGGTCATGAAGGATAAGCAGTGGGGGATGAGCACCAACACCCTCTGGAACGAGCACCTGCGGGGGACACTTGAGTCGCTCCTGGCGGAGCTCAGCGCCGATGAGTTCACGGCGCTGCACACCATGGCAATCCTCGGCACCGCTCGTGTGGACGTCCTGCAGAAGGTCATCGAGCCCGACGCCCTGGAAGGTCTCGAACGCAGGGGATTCCTCTCCGTCATGGACGATCACCACAACGGCTCCATCGCCGCCATCAGCCCACCCGTCATCGCTGACTACTTCCGCGGCAACAAGAACCTTAGGGACCGGAAACTGCTGCGACGAAAGATCGCCGGCGTTCTGGAGGCCGCGCCGCGCGCGGAACAGGAAAACCAAACAACGGCAGACTGCCTCGTCCGGGTTTTGGCTACGCTGCGTCTGGAAAAGGGCGACGGCGACGCCGTCACCGCCCGCCACTTCCACGACCACAGTTCCGATCGTGAACGTATCCGTTTCGAGCGATGGGAAGCCAACAAGTCAGCCGCCAACGCTGCCTCCCTGCTTCGGATCTATTGGGGTGCTCCCGTGGATGTCCAACGGGCAGCCCGCGTCTGCAGTGAAACAACAACGTCCGACGCCGACCCCAAGGACGTCCTGTTTGTCACCATTACCCGCGCCATGCTCGCGGTCCACACCGGGCAAGGCCCAGGTGCCGCCGTCGACATCCTCCAAAAGTTCGCAGACGACAACCCGGACCATGCCGCGGAAGCCGCCCACGCGATCACCTTCCTGAGTGCCTCCCACGGAAGGGTCCCTTTGGACGCGTCAACAGGCGTGCTTGAAGGCAAGCCATCAGGGATGGGCAGCTTGGTCCACGGGCTGTTGGAGCTCTACCGCTTCAGGCCAGCGGCGGCCTACGACGCCGTCGACGGCCAGAACGATGACGACACCTTCTCCCACCTACGTCCTTTCATCCGCGGGTTCGCGCTGTTCGCTGCCGGACGCATCGAGGAATCCCTCGTCTTCGCCTTGGACTGGCGGGCCGAAGCACGCAAGAACCTGGACCAGTTCGGGGTGGTCACCAGCAGCTACGTCGCTGCCCACGGGCTGCTGTATCGCGGGCACTTTGAGGAAGCGGAGTACCTCATGAGCAGTGTCTTCGCCATGGGCCGGCCAGGCTTCGTGGTGGACGCCCTCTACGACGCGATGCTGCGCCTCGCGGGGCTCCGCCACGCAACCACCGCCACACCACCGGCCCTCTCGATTGCCGCGCAGGCGCGGACAGAAGTACCCGACGTCGGCCCTTTGCCGGGAATTGGAAAGGGAGCCTACGAACTGATTGCGCACGACAGCGCGCAACCTTCAACGTTCGACCGCAAGGCCGCCAAGCTCGTCAGGCGCCAGCTGAAGAGCGGCTACGTGCTGGAAGCCATGATGACGGCGCTCCTCTGCACGTGTCTGAACCCGGGACGTCCGGTTCTGGACCTGCTGCAGAAGATCCTGCGGGACAGTGGCATTACGGTTCACGATCAACTCATCGGCATTGCTACCGCCGTGGTTGAAGGAGACCACCAGCTCCTTGGTCTGCTGCTGAAGCACTACGAACCGGACATCGACACCTACCAGGTGGGGATGCTTCTCCGGGGTGCACTGAAGAGGCACGTCATCGAGGGGAATACTGCCGCAGCCGACGCCATGGCCCAGGCCTCGTCCATGTTCGCGGTCCGGTTCCCGTCAGCCAATGAGCAACTCTCCTTCAACTCGTTCAGGACCACGCCACTGACTGAGCGGGAGATCGAGGTTGCCGTCCTGGCGGGCCATCGCACCAACGTGGAGATCGCGGAGCACCTGGGCATCAGTGCCAGGACAGTGGAAAACCACATCTCCAACGCGCTGCGCAAGACAGGCGCTACGTCCCGCAACGGACTCTTCATGCTCGTCGGGAATTCACTTCCACCGCGAGGAGCCGGGATAAGCTGAAACCAATTCTCCCAACGCCGGTCTCCGACGCCACGCCCTGAGCCCGGCCCCTCAGCGTTAAGGGTGTCAGTGAACAACTCCCCGGCTTTGGCCCGCCGACTCGGCACGTTCGATGCTTCGCTTATCGGCTTGGGTTCCATGATCGGCGCTGGGGTGTTCGCAGCTTTCACCCCGGCCGCTGCCGCCGCGGGGTCCGGACTGCTGATCGGCTTGGTAGTGGCCGCATTCGTAGCCTTCTGCAACGCCACGTCGTCTGCCCAACTCGCTGCCAGATACCCGACCTCCGGCGGTACCTATATCTACGGACGGGAACGCCTGGGACCGTGGGCCGGGTTCCTTGCCGGCTGGGGTTTCATCATTGGCAAGACCGCCAGCGCGGCTGCCATGGCAATGACGTTCGCGGCCTATGCCGCACCGCAAGGGTGGGAACGTCCGGTGGCGATTGCCGCCGTCGTACTTCTGACAGCTGTGAACTATCACGGGGTTACCCGGACAGCTGGGCTGACCCGTGTCTTGGTGATCGCGGTGCTGGCGGCCCTGGCCATTGCTGTCACCGCAGTGTGGGGTGGGTCCGGCGTCGACTTTGGCGACTTTGCGGGGGAGGGGCTACTGGCGGAGGGCTGGTACGGGATCCTGCAGTCCGCCGGGTTGTTGTTCTTCGCGTTCGCCGGGTATGCGAGGATCGCGACCATGGGCGAGGAAGTCCGTGAGCCCAAGCGCACTATTCCCCGAGCGATCGGCATCGCCTTAGGCATCACGATTCTCATCTACGCCGTTATTGCGGTGACACTGCTCGCGGCACTCGGCCCGGAAGGTGTGGCTGCCACGCCCACACCGCTGGCTGAAGCAGTGGGCGCAGGAACCTTGGCGTGGGCGTCGCCTCTTGTTCGTCTGGGGGCCGCCGTCGCCTCGCTGGGTGCCCTGTTGGCTCTGGTTGCAGGACTCGGCCGCACGAGCCTGGCGATGGCCCGCGAACACGACCTCCCGCACTGGCTCTCTGCCGTGCACCCGAAATACAAGGTGCCTCATAGGGCCGAGGTAACTCTTGCCGTGGTGATCTGCCTGATCATTGCCGTGGCCGATCTTCGCGGGGCCATCGGCTTCTCGTCATTCGGTGTGCTGCTCTATTACTTGGTGGCGAACGTCGCTGCCTTCACCCAGCCGAGCGAGGATCGTCGCTACCCGAAGTTCCTGCAGGTGGCCGGCGCAGTTGCGTGCATTGTTCTGGTCGCGACGCTGCCGCCGTTGTCCGCCGGGCTGGGTGTGCTGATGTTCGTTGTTGGTATCGCTTACAGGGTGATCCGTCTGCGGGTCAGCCGCTAGGCGGCTGAGCGGGCGGGAACCGGCAAGAATCGGCGGATTGCAACAGCCGACACCACAGCGATAACGCCAGTGAACAGCCACGGCGAGGCGGCCGCCGTCGACGTCTGGTCAGCAAACTCGTATAACGGCGCCATGGCCGTGTTGCCGATCAGCACCATGGCACCCCCGCAACTGGCGAGGAGTCCGTAGTAGGCGCCGGTGGGTCGGCCGCCGGCGAAGTCCAGCACGAGCCGCATTGCCGTGGGAGTCGCGCACATGTTCCCCAGGCACAGGCCTGTGACGAGTGCCAGTGCCGGCAGAACCGGCAGCGAGGCGATGGGTGGCTGAGTAGCAAGGATTGCGACGGCGGTGAATCCTGCGGCTTTCAGACTGAGGCCTAAAGTCAGGGCGTTGCGCTCGCCGAATCGGCGCATGAGCTTGGCGACGGGCCACTGCAGTGTGACTGTCAACAACGAGGCGTACGCGAAAACCAAGCCGAGTGTGCCGGCGTCGAGACCGCTGCGTCGCAGCTCCACCGGGAGGCCGAAGTACAACTGATTGTGCGCCAGCAGGCTGACACTGAAGAAGCAGGCGAACGCCACAAAGCGCTTGTCGCGCAGGCAGGCCAGGAGCTGGTGTTTGGGGACTGCTGCGTCAGTTGGCTGTCCGCTGTGGTCGGCGCTTGGCAGGAAGCGCCAGAAGACGAAAGCCATGACCGCGAAGATGGCCGAGGCGACGTAGAGGGAGACTTCGAAGCCGAAACCCATGAGCAGGCTGCCGAGCAGTGGGCCAGCCACGGCGCCGAATTCGCCGACGATGACCAGCGAAGCGAAGAGGGTTGGCCGGTGTTTCCCGGACGGTTCGCGTCGTTCCTCGGCTGCGGCGACCAGGCTTTCGAGTGCGGGCGAGAACAACGCGCCACCGACGCCGGTGACGATCGCACCCGCGAGGAAGAGACTGAAATTGTCGGCCGCCGCCAACAGCAAATAGCCACTGACCCGGACGATGCACCCGGCGACCATGGTGTAGCGGGCGCCCCAGCGATCGGAGATGGCGCCGCCCACCAGGAACATCCCTTGCTGCGCGAACGTCCGTGCTCCCAGAACGACGCCGATGGCCACCGCGCTCATGGCGAAGTCGTTGGCCATGGTAAGGGCAATGAACGGCACCACAGAGTAGAACCCGATGTTGAAAATCAGCTGGCTGGAGAGCAGGAGCTTCGGGTTGGGCCTGGCTGGCCGTCCCCCGGTCTGGAGGGGTGTCTGGGTGGAGCTGGTGGCGGGTTTCATGAACGGCTTTCCTTGGCGGCAGGCACGTTCGAGATTATCAATAATCGTTCTCGTTTACTCCTGTGACGACTCGCGGCGTCTCTGGCTTGGGCACGACTCCACCTGGGGGTAGACGGGTGGAGCCGTGCCGTAGTGCCTCCTACGCCAAAGCGGGTGGGGCTCCCGCCGGACACCGGGACTCCCGCTTCGGAGGCACAAGAGGAGACTATGGCCCGTTTCACGGCACTAGGTGGCAAATCCGGGCAACTAGGTGCCGTCAGTGGAGAAATTAGGTGTTGGTGCGGAAGAAATAGGTGGTGACGGGGAGCGCCTAGGTGGTGGCCGCCCGGCCGCGTGGCTCAGCTGCCCGCGGCGTCCTGTTCGCCCGGTTCACCACCAAGCCGATCACCGCCTGCACCGCGAGGCGAAGAGTGACGGTGACGCTGACGACAATGAGGGAGATGGCGAACCCCCGCGCCATGGCCGGTGCCCAGATGCTCAGCAGCACGTCCCACGGCACTGAATCCGTGCTGGCCAACCAAAAGACAGCAACACCCATGGCACAGAGCGCCAGCGTCAGAGGTCCCGCGATGAAAGTAGTGGCAGGACCAGTAGCGGGATTTACCAGGCAGAGCACGGCTGACACGGAAGCCCAGCACAGCACCGTGGTGCTTACCCAGAGGAAATCGGCTTGGGAGGCGGCTTCCGCGGTCCTGATGGGACTGATCCGCAAGAGCTGCGACACGAGGAATATGCTCCCTGCGATGCCTGCCACCAAGCCCAGGATCAAAGGCAACCAGAACGAACTGCCGGGAGCCTTAAGGTGAGGGCGACGCTGGGAGTCAAGGCCGCCGTCGTCCTTGTTGTCGTCAAAGTACATCCAGTCACGGGCTTCACGTGCACGGAAGAACTGCCCATAACAAGCCGCGATGATGGCTGTGATGCCCAGCACCAGGGCAACGCCGATTCCCGGCCACTCGTCATAGCCGTACTGGATCCACAATGCGGCGCCCAACCATCCGAAGTTTGTGAGGGCAAGATCCAAGCTGTCGGCCATCCAGGTGGTGACCACAAAAGTTGCGGTGCTGAGCAACGCCACAGGCAGCCAGAAATGCCGGGGACGCCTGGCCAGGACTGCCAGCGGGAGACCTCTGCTGGCGAAACCTGCGCAGATGAACACTGTTCCGAGCCCGGCGATCATGGGAGCGACCAACGTCATGGGATCCACCGGTGCTGAAACGTCCTGCCCTATTCCCGCGAACGACAGGACTTGCCCCAGCGCCAGGCCCACGGCAACACCGACGGCAACCCTGAAGACACCCGGCAACCCGTGCCCCGACAGTGGAACCCCCGCACCCCGGGCCGAATGAGGGGATTCCGCCGGATAAGCGCCCGCTAACGCAACCGCGAACCGTGATCGCCAAAGATCAAGCCCGACGGTAAAACCGAGGAGCGATCCCGTCACCACCGCTGAAGCCCAGATGCCACCCAATACGACGCCGGATCCCGTCAGCAGGGCGGTGGCGGTTCCCACCACCAAGGGACCAAGAATCCCGGCGAGGGCACCGCCGCTCAGCGAGCGGAGGAAGTCGCTGGTGGCGGCTTTACTCGGAGCATTGAGGACAGCGAACCTCGCTTCGCGTGTCGGGTGGCGCATGCGCAGGCGCCGTATCCACGTGGCGGGAGTGCCGGGACCGAGAAGTCCCAAACTGGCGCTGACCTTCCCGTATGAGCCCTGCGCGGCCCGCAGGTCGGCATCATGCTCACGTGACCTGAGCAGCGCAGCTGTCACAGTCTCCACCACTACAGCCAGGAGGACCGCACGCCAGAGGTAGTACGGAAGCAGCGAAGGCCCTTCCCATATGGCGCCGGCGACGGGAACGAGAAGCGCCACCAGAGTCACGTACCACGAGCTCCGAGCCAGCCACGCCAATTCAACGTCGCGGTGACGGATATGCGCGAACTCATGGAGAACGACGCCGTCGGCCGGTCCGGGCCGTACAAGAAGACCGACAATTTTTGGCGGCAGGGCAACCGCCGTTGAGCCGGGCCTGCCGAAGGAGAAAGCATCTCCCATTCGTGCCGGACCGATGAATAGCTTCGGTACACGACGCAGGCCGGCCTCGGACGCCAATTGGCCGAAACGATCCACCACGGCGCTGTGTTTTGGCGCGGGCACCTGCAGGGCACGCCGCCGTCGAATCACTAGTGGAACAACAAACATGACGGCTACGGCAAACACTGCCATGACCCCCGCTCCGGCCAGAGACCACAGACCCCGCCTGATCTCCAGCGGCGCCGTGCATTGCTGTTGCTGGGCGAAATCCAGGGCCAAACACTTACCCAACTCCTGGACCCATTCCCTTCCAAGGACCACGTTGTGCATCCATGAGCCCACAAACAAGCCGACCGCCAGAAGCGCAGCAATGAAGAGAACATACAGGCCAGTGGTGGGTGCGGGGAGGGCGAGTACGTTAACCCGGCGACGATCAACTGCTGGCGCCAACGGCTTCTGGTCCATGCTGACCGCCTTCTAAGGGTTGGAGAGCTACCTGCTGAGGACCCCGAGGATTGCGTTTCCCAGCAGATCTGCCTTGGTTTCGTCGAGGCCAAGCCGTTTGGACTGCTCTTTTGCGGCGGCGAAGACGCGGTCGCGCTGTTCCGCGGTGAGTTCGATCGCTGCGCTGGTGGAATCCTGTGGGGAACCCAGCCGCAACACCCTGCGAACGGCTCCCGTCACTGCGGGTTTGGCGGCGTCCTTCACCGCGTCCTTGGCCACATCGCGGAGCAAGTCACCGAGGAAACCGATGATGAACTGGGCCACGGCGAGGGCAAAAGGTGCCAGCAAGGCCAGCTCCAGGCCGAAACCAACGGCCTCATCATTCTGAGCCGGGTTCAGAGTGGATTCAGGATCCGCGTAATACTCGTCGGCGACTTCGTCGAAGGTGAGCAATTCATCCGGGGCGGCCCGCTCGATCATCAGCCGGGCCAGTTCAGTGCTCACATCACGTGTCTCGCCCACTGGGATGTCCGTGCCAAGCTCTCCCATGGTGCCCCCTTGGTGAGAATCGAACAGACTCGGAGGTCTGCCGTGGGACACATTGTCCGCCTGACGATGGGGGACCACAAGACCATTGGCCCGTGCCGTCGAGCTTCGCCTTTCGATCAGCGGAACGGAGCCGCTGATCTGGCGTCAACTGGCTCGGCGACTAGCAACCGAGCGGAAGAATGGTGCCGCGCCAAGTGGCTAGGGCGGTGCGGTCGCGCTCGGGGAGGTCGGCGGCCTCGATGAATTCGTGAAGGTCCAACCCGGCCAAAGCCGTCCTGAAGGCTCCTTCGGTGGTGGTCCCGTGGCGCTCGCAGAGTTCGTTGAGTAGGGATTCGGCATTGTTTCTGTTGCTGCTGGCAGCGCGGACGTCGCCGAGCCTGACGGTTTCGAGGTAGTCATCTACGATTGCCTCGGTGCCGGCGTTCACGGCCGACAGCAGAATCATGGCAATAATTCCGGTCCTGTCCCTGCCACCCATGCAATGAAAGAGGACGCCGCCCGGCGGTGCGTTGAGTATGGCTGAGATAGCAGCCCCGGCTCGTTCGGGCATCTCATTGAGGTGGGGCAGGAAATACAGTGCCGTGCCCACCAAACCGTTGTCCCAGTAGCCAGCCCAGAACTCGGTGTTCTCAAGGCCGTCGAGATCCACGTTGATCGTGGTGAGCCAGGCCGGACGTTTCCGGGTGTCCTTTTCACGTTCCCCAGCTTGCCGAAGATCGACGACGGTTCGGATGCCCGCCTCGTAGACTTGCTCCCAGCCATCGGGGCTAATCCGGTCCACGTTGTCGCTCCGGAAAAACACCCCGTGCGGCGTCAGAGTTCCGTCTGCACGTTCCAAACCGCCAAGATCCCGGGCGTTGACCAGACCATCAACCCGGAGGGTACGGTCCTTCCTGCCAGACTCTTCCATGCCCCAAGTAAAGCAAAGCGGGCCCTACGCCCGCGCGTGCTTCTTCCCGCCGACACGCGTCGCAGCGGCACCCTCGCCCCGCTCCCCGGCAGTAACCGACGCCCCCGTCCCCAACCCGCGGACCGTCCACCCGGCACTCCGCCAGGCGTCAGCGTCCAGGACGTTTCGAGCGTCCAGCACCATCCGGCGTCGTACTAGGCCTCCCACAACGGAAGGTGACAGCGAGACGTATTCGTCCCACTCCGTTAGCAGCAGCACCAGTTCGGCGCCTTCGAGGGCGCGTTTTGTGTCGGCCTCGAAGCGGATTTGCGGGTAGCGGATCCAGGCGTTGTTGATGGCTTTGGGGTCCGTGACGGTGACGTGGGCGCCCGCGGCAGCGAGTTGCTGGGCGACGTCCAGGGCAGGGGAGTCGCGGATGTCGTCGGTGTCGGGCTTGAACGCTGCGCCCAGAATGGTCACCGTGCGGCCGGAGAGGAAGCCGCGGCACATCTCGCGGGCCACTTCCACGGCGCGGGAACGCTGGTCCAGGTTCACCGAATCAACCAGGGCCATCCACTCATCCACGGACGGCACCGACAGCTCGCGGGCCTGCGCACGGAACGACCGGATGTCCTTCGGCAGGCAGCCGCCACCGAACCCGAGCCCGGCGTGCAGGTATCGGTTGCCGATGCGCGGGTCCAGGCCCATCGCCTCGCTGAGCTCGCTCACGTCAGCGCCCGACGCGTCGCACAGCTCGGCCATCGCGTTGATGAAGCTGACCTTGGTGGCCAGGAACGCATTGGACGCCGACTTGATCAGTTCCGCCGTCGCGAAATTGCAGACGAGCCGCGGAATACCGGCGCTGATCAGCGGTTCGTACACGGCATCAAGCACGGCGGTGACCGGCGCGCCGGCAGCGGCACCCTTGCCGCCCGGGACGCCGTAAACCAGACGATCGGGAACCAGCGAATCCTTGACCGCAGTGCCCTGGCGCAGGAACTCGGGGTTCCAGCCGAGCAGCACATCGGAGCGCCGGGCCAGTATCGTGCGGAGCGTTTCCACCGTGCCTACCGGCACCGTCGATTTACCCACGACGGCGGCGCCCTTCGCCAGGTGCGGCAGGAGGCTCTTCGTGGCGCCCATCAAGTAGGAGAGATCGGCTGTGTCAGAGGTCTTGGACTGCGGTGTACCCACACAGAGGAAGTGCACCTGGGCCTCGGCGGCGGTGGAGAAATCGGTGGTGAACACGAGGCGGCCAGTGGTGCGCCCGTCCTGAAGGAGCTCGTCTAAACCCGGTTCATGGAATGGCGCCACAGCTTTGTTGAGCTGTTCAACCTTGGAGGAGTCGACGTCGATGCCCACCACACTGTGGCCCATCGAAGCGAGCGTTGCTGCATGGACTGCGCCGAGGTAGCCGCAGCCGATCACGGAAATCTTCATGAGGAGGGTCCTTTGCTTGAGGTGAGTTCTGTGGGCCTGTTTTCGCGGGAGAAGGAGGCGATGACTTCGGTGTAGTGCCGGACCAGATCGGCGCTGAGCACAGGCCACGTCCGCCCCTGGACCGAGGCGGTTGCTGCCGTCGCGAACGCGCGGCGCTTGGCGTCGTCGCCCATCAGGTCCTGGACGTATGCCCTGAGTTGGGTGAGGTTTCCGGGCTCGTACAGCCAGCCGGTGCGGGAGTTTTCGACCAAGTCCAAGGGCCCGCCGCGTCCGGTAGCGACCACTGGAACGCCCGATGCCATGGCCTCCTGGATGGTCTGGCAGAAGGTCTCGAACTCGCCGGGATGAACAAAGAGGTCAAAACCCGCGACCGCCTCAGCCAGTGCATCCCCGCCGAGGAAACCCGTGAATACAGCGTCTGGCAGCTGAGCTTCCAGCGCCGCACGCTGCGGGCCATCACCTACAATCACCAGCTTCGTGTTGGGTAGATCAGCCAGCACGGCAAGATCTTCAACCTGTTTCTCCACGGCGAGCCGGCCGACGTAGCCGATGATCCGGTGACCGTCGGGCGCTACTGAGCTGCGCCACGCCGTCGAGCGTTTGGCGGGGTTGAAGCGCGCGGTATCCACGCCGCGACGCCACATGTCCACACGCAGGATGCCTCGCCCGCGCAACTGGTTCAGCGCGAACGTGGAGGGCACAAGGGTTCGGGTGGCCAGGAGATGGATGTTGTCCACGCGGTTCCAGGCCCAGTTCTCCAGGAACGGCACGCCATAGCGGGCGGCGTAGCTGGGAACCTCGGTTTGGTAGATCGCCACGGTCGGGATGCCGAGTTGGTGGGCGGCCTGCACGGCGCGCCAGCCGAGGACGAACGGGGAGGCGAGATGAACAACATCGGGGGAGAAATCGGCAAGGATTCGCTTGACCCGATTCACACCACCCAACGCAACCCGCACATTCGTGTAGCCGGCCAGCGGCACCGAAGGAAGCCGGTGCACATACGCACCCTTCTCGACGCTCGAAACATCAGTGTCCGACGTCGACGGCGCGATCACCATCACCTCATCCCCGCGCTCTTGCAGATGCTCCAGCACCCGCAGGATGGAGTGGGTTACCCCGTTCATCAATGGCAGGAATGATTCGGCGACGATTGCGATCCTCACGCCTTCCACGGTGGTCGCGGCGGTTGGCGTGGCGGGTTCGAACGGGTGGCCTGTGGAGGAAGAGTTGGTTAACAGGTGGGGCTCCAGTTTGTCTCAGGGCGCGCGTAGACTCTGCTTCACCGACGCGCTGGGGCGTCATGACTTCTGGGGGTCTTGCCATGTTTGCTGCTGGGGACAATTCGCGCGCGCTTGGAGTACGACGGCGGCGCTGGGCGGCGGTGCGGTCAGTCGCTGTCGGTTTGGGCTTGGCGCTGTTCTTGGGAGCCTTCAGTTCGCCCGGATCGCCGGCTGTGGCTGATGCGGTGACGGACATCGTTCCTGTGGGCGACAAACCTGGTGCCATCGCCGTGAACCCTGTGACGAACAAGGCGTACGTTGCCTCATTCGAAGGCGTTTCGGTCATCAACGGAACGTCCGACGGAGGCCTCCTGTACTCGGGAGACATGCCTGTGGACGTTGCCGTGAACTCGGCGACCAATAAGATCTACGTCAGCGAGATCGGCGGCTCGGTTGCTGTTGTAAATGGGGTTTCCGGTGCCGTGACGTGGGTTCCCGTGGGGGCTGAGCCGGGTGTTGTGGCGGTGAACGAAACGACCAACAAGATCTACGTGGCCGTGAAGACCGGCATCACGATCATTGATGGGGCTACGAACACGACCACCTCTGTGCCATTCGACGGAGGTGCGCAGGACATCCTGGTGAATTCCGTGACGGACAAGGTCTATGTTCAGTCCAGTGGCACCATCAAGGTCATCAACGCCAGCGGCAATCTCTCGTCAACGATCGTCATCGGCGCCGGCATCTTGGGCGCAGCGATGAACGAGACAACGAACAAGCTTTACATCACGACGATCAGCAGGTTCGGGCCACGGCTCTCAGTGATCAACGGCGCAACCGACACCAGTGGAGTGAGCCTCACATTCTCGCAGACCGTCGGTACCCTCGCGGTTAATCCTGGGACGAACAAGATATACGTAGCCGCAGACAGTGCTTCAACGGACGGCTTTGTGAAAATCATTGATGGGGCGACCTTCACGGAAGTGACCACCATCAGCACCGCCACGCGTGTCAGCGAGATCGTCGTGAACCCCACGAGCAACAAGGTCTATGCGCCGACCAGCGGCGGGGGCACCGTCATCATCAATGGCCAGAGCAACAGCAGCTACGCCGTTTACACGGGCAGCGAGCCGGTCTCCGCTGCCGTCAACACCTCCACCAACAAGGCGTACGTCGTCAGCTACGGCACTGCTTCTGTGCGGATCATCGACGGGACCGTGGAGCAGCCTGTCAAGAATGATTTCAACCGGGACGGGTTCACGGACGTTTTGGCTCGGGAAGCTTCCGGCGTCCTGTGGCTCTACCCGGGGGATGGCTCGGGCGGGTGGCTGAATCGCGTTCAAGTAGGGCAGGGCTGGAACATCATGACGGCTCTGGTTACTCCCGGCGACTTCAACGGCGACGGGAATGCCGACGTCCTTGCCCGTGATGGCGGAGGGCTGCTCTGGCTCTACCCCGGCAACGGCTCGAGTGGTTGGCTGCCTCGTGTGCAGGTAGGCATGGGCTGGGCTGGCATGACCGCGATCGAGTCCGTCGGGGACTTCAACGGCGACACCTTCGTGGATATCGCTGCCCGTACCGCCTCAGGCGTTCTGTGGGTGTACCGAGGTAACGGCTCCGGCGGTTGGCTGTCTGCCATCCAGGTCGGTACGGGTTGGAACGGAATGTCCGAGATGACCGGCGTCGGCGACTTCAACAGCGACGGCACGCCCGATGTTGCTGCCCGGGACTCCTCCGGTGTGCTCTGGCTTTACCCAGGCAACGGCTCTGGTGGATGGCTGCCGCAGCGGGCTATTGGGCAGGGCTGGAACGTCATGAACTCGCTGCTTGGTCCCGGTGACTTCGACGGTGATGGACGTGCAGACATCCTCGCGCGGAACGCCGCGGGTGAGCTTTGGTTGTACGCGGGCAGTGGGGGAGCTGCATGGCCCACGGCTTCCCGCGTGGGTACGGGGTGGGGCGGGATGACGGCGATTCTGTAAAACAGGCGGCCAAAACGGGACGTGTCGACATCATGGTTTGATGCCACCTTCCATTCACCACATCCATTTGCCCTGTACTCCTTGACTTCTTCTCTTCGGTGGAGAGTGCTCAGGTCCGGGTCCCGGTCAGTGCACTGTTCACTCGCGGACTCAAGCGTCCCCTCCCCGCGCCCGCTTCAGATCCTTCCGCAGCCCCCGGTTATCAGCCCGGAGCTCCCGGTTGTCGTCAACCAGCCCACGGTTGTCCTCCGTCAGCCCTCGGTTCTCCGCCTCCAACTCGAGCACCAGCTTCACTCCGGCCAGGTTCAGCCCCTCATCCAGGAGTGCGCCGATCCTCCGTAGAGTCGCAAGGTCGTCCTCGCTGTAACGCCGGGTGCCGCCGTCGGTCCTTTCCGGGGTGACCAGCCCTTTGCGCTCGTACTGCCTGATGTTCTGCTGCCCCGTGCCAACCAGTTCCGCCGCCACTGAGATCGCGTAGACGCCGCGAGCGTCCCGGCCACCGGCAGAGGTGCCGTCCGCCCCGGAAGCAGCCGGGCCGCCGTCGTGCGTCTCCGCAGCAGCGCCGTCCGAACCTGCCATCAAGAACCTCCGAAAATCTTCCGAAAACCTACTTGCACTACTTTCTCACCAGTGCTATAAAAAATCTATACCAGCCACCACAGATCAGGGAAGGCTGGGAGAACAACAAATCAGCATCACGACCAGAGGAGTGAGAACAAAATGCTGATGCGCACTGACCCGTTCCGCGAATTCGACAGGCTCGCCCAACAGGTTTTTGGCACAACAGCACGACCTGCCGGAATGCCCATGGATGCCTGGCAGGAGGGCGAGGAGTTTGTCGTTGCCTTTGATTTGCCCGGTGTGAGCCCCGACTCCGTCGACCTCGACGTCGAGCGCAACGTCCTCACGGTCAAGGCAGAACGGAAGTCGCCGGCCGGCGAGAACTCAGAGATGATCGCCGCCGAACGTCCGCAAGGCGTCTTCAGCCGGCAACTGATCCTGGGCGACACCTTGGACACCGAAGGCGTCAAGGCCAGCTACGACGCGGGCGTGCTGACACTCCGCATCCCCGTCGCCGAAAAGGCCAAGCCGCGGCGCATCGAAATCACGTCCAACGAACAACGTCAAGAGATCAACGCCTAATCCTCTGCCCTGCCGGAAGGCTTCCCCGGGGGTGGCCAACCGGCAGGGCGCCGACCGGGAACAACGGAGGCGGCCGCATCGGAATAGTTGGGCGCAGGCTTCGTGCCACGTCACAGCGTTTTTTAGCGCACATGAAAGCGGTCCCCGCCCGTCGTCTCCCGATTGATGGCCCCCGGTTCACCCCGGGGGCCATCCCCAAGTCTGCTGCAGGAAACCGGAACCAACCGTGAGCGATCAACCTGACCACTACGCCACTTTGCACGTGTCGCCGGACGCGACGACCCGTGAGATCGCCCGCGCCTACCGCACGCTGCTCCGGACCCATCACCCGGATACACGCCAAAAGGTCGACGACGGCGACACCACCTCCGCGGCCGACCTCCAGGAACTGCATGCCATCATGCAGGCGTACGTCGTTTTGTCGGACCCAGGAAAGCGGGCGGCTTACGATCAGGCGCGGCGGAGCGGTGTGCCCGCAGGAAGGCCCGGAACGCCGGTCAACGTGCGAGTCCATCGACACGAACCAGCGGCCAGCAAGGAACCAGGGCGTCCCCAGCCGCCCTTGTCTTTCGGGCCAACCCGTTGGGAGCCTTCATCCAGAACCCTCAGAACACCAAGGAGCCATTCATGAGTGCCTGGCGTCCCTACGACGGCCACATCATTCCCGCGTTCTACGAACGGTTCGAGAAACGCTGGGGGAGGGGAACGGCTCCATTCCTGGACCCCGAGGTCCACGAACAGCCGATGCCCCGTGCCCAGTGGATCAACCCGGACACGGGCGCTGCGGTTGCTGTGGTGCCCATCTGGACCGACGACCCTGAGCATCGCTCATTTGGTGTGTTCTACCTCCCGCCGGCTGGGGACATCTGGATGCTCCGCCCCGGCCCCACCACGTTTCTGGAACCCAGTGCAGGGGCCAGCGGGGAGCAGGTGACACTCCGCAACGACGCTTTCAAGAAGGCCGTCAACCACGCCAAGGAGTTCATCTACGGGCCCCAGCTCTAGCGGGCTCACCCGAGGGGTTGGCTCTCGGCCCTAAGCGAGCCCTCAAAGTGCTGAGATGTAACCCCTCGGCGCTAGGAGCAAAAGCGGACGCATCCTGACCTCAAGTAGTCGTAGCCTGAAAGTACTGAACTCCCGACGAAGAGGACACAGTCATGACCGCGGCAAACCCGAGTATCAGCACAGTTCCCAGCGGCTACTCCAGCGTCAGTCCGTGGCTCATCACGCGTGACACCAACGCCCTCTTCGAGTTCATCACCGCAGCGTTTGGGGCAGAGGAGATCGACCGCGTCGTCGGGGAGGACGGCACCATCGGGCACGCGGAGGCGCGGATTGGCGACTCAGTAGTCCTCGCGTTCGACAGCCGACCGCACTGGCCCGAAACGCCGTCGTACCTTCGCCTGTACACGCACGACGCCGACGCCGCCTTCCACGCCGCCCTCGCCGCGGGTGCCACCGCGGTTTCGGTCCTCGACAACAGCGCCTGGGGTGATCGCGGCGCCCGCGTCCAGGACCCGTTGGGCAACGTCTGGTGGATCATGTCGCACATGGAGGACGTCTCCGACGACGAAGCGGCCAGCCGCTGGGACGCCCCGGAATACGCCGCCGGAATGGAGTACGCGGTCGAATCCCTCCGACGGCATATGACCGGTCAGCCGGATGCGCCGGTCCCGGATGAGGTCAAGGCGATGGCTCCGGTGACACGTACCGAAGGAGTCCCTGCCGTCCCGGCCGGATATCGATCCGTTGAGCCCTGGATAATCTCGCGCAGCACTCCGGAACTCCTCGATTTCATCACGGCTGCGTTCGGCGCCAAGGAAGCGTTTCGCGTCCCGATGGAGGATGGGTCGATCGGGCACGCTGAAGCCAAGATCGGCGACTCGAACATCCTCGCCTTCGATTCCCAGCCCGACTGGCCTCCTACTCCTGCTTTCCTGCGGGTCTACGTCGACGACGGCGATGCCGCCTTCGCTGCTGCCCTCGCCGCTGGTGCCACGGCAGTCACGAATATGACGGAGATGTTCTGGGGAGACGTAGTGGGCCGGGTCCGGGATCCGTTGGGAAACCTTTGGTGGATCCACTCCCGCGTTGCTGAGCCCACCGAAGAAGAGGCCTACGAGCGGATGATGGATCCGAAGTTCGTGAAAGCCATGGAGTACGTGTCGGGAGTGGACTTCTTCGCGAAGGGTTAGCTCTCGGCCGTAAAGCAACCACCCGCCGTCGTACTTCTCGCCGAGGGGTCAGCTCTCGGCACTAAGCGAGCCCCAAAGTGCCGAGACGTCGCCCCTCGGGGCAAAGGTGGGGGACACAAAGAAGGCTGGTGCAGCCTAAGGAGAGAATCCCGAGGCGGCTGCACCAGCTGCTAGTACGACTTTCTGTTATGAGTTGTGACACCTATCCATTGGCCGCTCCTAGTTCCCGGCTTCGATTGTTTCCGGGCCTTGCAAAGTCTGTGCAGGTGGGGGCGGAGCTGAGATGGTCGGTGAGGGCTCCGTGCCCCGGGAGAACACCTCCCATTTTACGGCGGCTTCGTGGAAAAAGCGCTGGAATTCGCGGTATTTCAGGGGCGCCTGCGGGGTGGGAGCGGCCTGCCGTGGCACGATAGATCACGATGAAACTGCGCGCTGATCAGACCGGAAACCGTGGCCTCCCGATGCCCCTTTGGCTGCAGGGTGGTTTGGAAGCGGCGCAGGCAGCGTTCATTTCGGCCATCGTTGTGGTGTTGCCGCTGGTGGGAGTGTGGGCAACCGATGGTTTCCAGGACCGGAACGTCGACTCCCTGGCCCGTTTGGGCGGCCAGGCGTGGCTGCTGATCCATGGTGTTCCGCTGGAGCTGGCGCAGGTCAATATCGGGACTGCGGCCCAGCCGGGGTCGGGTCTGCTGTCCCTCATTCCGCTGGGGTTGACGCTCATCCCGTTCCTGCTTGCGTGGCGTGCGGGTCGTCGGCTCGCCCGGGCCTCCTACACCGACCAACTGTGGCAGGCATTCCTCGGCGCTTTCGTTGTGTACGCGGCGTTCGGGGCAGCCACCGGCTTCGTGTGCCGCACCCCTGAAGTAGTCATCAACCTCTGGTTCGCCATGACCATCCCCCTGGTTTCCTTCGGCCTTGGCATGATTGTGGGCGCTCGGCGAGAGGCCGGTTCGTGGAGCCGACTGATCGGCGTCGACGCCGTTGCGTGGCTCGCGAAGACCAGCCAGCATTCGCGCTGGGCGGGCTCCTACGTGGGCTCGGCGTTGAAGGCCGGATTCGTCGCGGCGATGGCTTCGGTCTGTTTGGCTGCTGTCCTGCTGGCCGTCACCATCGTGTGGCACTGGACGGACATCATCGCCGTCTACGAAGGAATCCAGGCCGGCGCCCTCGGGGGAGCCGTGCTCACCATCGCGCAGCTGGGCTTCCTGCCGAACCTCGTCATTTTCGCTCTTTCATGGTCCACCGGCGCGGGCTTCTCGCTCGGCGTCGGCTCCACGGCGGGTCCGCTTGGTACGGCGGTCGGGCCGCTCCCGGCCGTTCCGGTCCTCGGTGCCCTCCCCGCAGGACAGCTCGACGCCGGCGCCATGGCACTCGCGCTGCCAGTCGTCGCCGGTATCCTCGCGGGCTGGTGGTTCCTCCGCGAAGGCGAGAACCACTTTGACGAGTGGCTCTCCATCAAGATCAAAGCCCGATGGTTCACAGCTGCCGCCTCAACCCTGTTCCTGGGTGTGTTCATTGGCGCCGTTGCGGGGCTCCTTGGTGGTGCCTTGGCGTGGATCTCCCGCGGTTCGGCAGGGATTGGGCGGCTCACGGAAATCGGACCCCACCCGCTGTGGACGGCAGTCTGGCTGGCCGCGGAAGTGGGTATCGGCGTCGTGATTGGCTACGCAGTGGGGCCGTGGCTGGAACGCAGCCAGAAGCAGCGCGAAGCGAACCTCGACGAAGCAGCGTACGACGACGAACACGCCTGAGCTGGTCCTCTTCCGTCAGCGCTGGCTACTGCCGCGACCGGCGTTAGCGAAGCGGTCCAGGCATGGAGTTCTCGAGCTGCGTCAGGCACTGCGTCTTGGCGGATTCCGTCAGCGCCCCACGCGAGCAGTCCTGGTACTGGCTGACCTGGTTGAAGAAGAGCACCGACGTCAGGATGAGCAGGCACATCACGGCCGTGACCACCAGGCCTGAGATCGTCCCGAAGAGAATCAGCCGGGGGTGCTTGTACTTCAGCGTGCGGACCAGGACGACGATCCCCAGCACCATACCCGCGAGCGTCAGAATGGCGCTCAACCACACATAGTTCACGTTCAGGGAGAACACGAAGAACGCGCCCAACGCCGTCAAAAGGAATGCACGGAACAGGATCTGGGTCTTGCTGAGGGCGGACTTTTCGGCCTCGGAGCGGGGTTGCTGGCTCGGCTTGGGACCGACGTCGGGATTCATGTTTTCCAGCCTACGCGAGCCGCCCATAAGCTAGTGCAATGCGCATTGTTGTCCTCGTCTCCGGTACCGGTTCCAATCTTCAGGCAGTCATCGACGCCGTGAAGTCGGGTGAACTGGATGTCGAGATCGCCGCCGTGGGCGCCGACCGCCCCGACACGTACGGCGTGGAGCGCTCCGATGAGGCCGGCATTGAGACCTTCGTGGTCAACTTCAATTCCTTCGAAACCCGCGCTGAGTGGGACACCGCCCTCCGCGACAAGGTGCTGTCCTACTCGCCGGACGTCGTGGTGTCCTCCGGGTTCATGAGGATCGTCAGCGAAGACTTCATCAACGCTTTCGACGGCAAGTACGTCAACACACACCCCGCGCTGCTTCCGTCCTTCCCGGGCGCCCACGGAGTACGCGATGCCATTGCGTACGGCGTGAAGGTCACGGGCTGCACCGTTCACTGGGCCGACGCCGGCGTGGACACCGGGCCCATCATCGCCCAGGAAGCCGTCGCAGTGCTTCCGGAGGACTCCGAGGAATCCCTGCACGAGCGCATCAAGGTAGTGGAGCGCCGCCTGCTGGTCCAGACCCTGCGGGACCTCGCAGCCGCCCCCGCGTAGCGCGCCCCACCCGCGTAGGTCCCCACCCAACTGAGTAACAGCAAGTGTTCCACTCAGCCCTGAGTAGAGCGTTTGCTGTTACCTAGTTGGGTGGCAGGAACGAAAGGCTGTGGATAACGCCCCACGCTCCCGGCACATTTGCCAGCATGGGCTGATGAAGATCCCGCGGCCGCTCCCGGCAGACCTCACTTCGAAGCCCTTTACAAGGCAGGAAGCGCTCGACGCCGGAGTGTCAGTTGGGCGACTGCGTTACCGGGATCTGGACTCGCCAAGCCGTCAGATATATGTACCCGGCTCCGTTGACGAGTTGCAGTTGACCGATCGCGCCAGACCCTTGACGTTGGTCACGCCGTTCTCCGCGGCTTCGCATGCGACGGCGTTCCTTCTTTGGGGGTTTCCCGGATTCCTCCCACGCAGCCATGAGCCGGGTATTCACATTTCGCGACCTGACACCGTCGGAATCCCGCGCCGCCGGGGCGTGATCGGGCATAGGGGACAGTTCTTCGAAGACGAGATCACCACTTTGGATGGAATGTACATCACCAGCCGGGCCAGGACGTGGCTGGACTGTGCCCGGAGAATGGATATTGACGAGATCACTGTCGTGGCTGACCATCTGTTGCGTGTGCCCAAGCCGGAATTTGAAGGACGCAGTTCCCCGTATTGCACCATGGATGAGCTCGAAGAGATGCTTGACCGGCACTGGGGGACACCGGGTATCCGAAAGGCCCGCCCCGCCTTGGAACAAGCTTGCGTGGGTGCCGACTCCGCACCCGAAACGCGACTTAGGCTGGCGCTGAACAGGGCTGGGCTGCCCACAGCGGAAGTCAACGTGCCCACGGAACTGAGTCCCGGCGTCGTACGTCAACCGGACCTGGCGTATCGCGAACAGCGTGTTGCCGTGGAATACGAAGGTGAGGGTCATTCAGATCCGGAGCAGATTGTCCGGGACATAGCCCGTGAGGAAGACTTCAGCCGCGCAGGATGGACCTTGGTGAGGATCTCAAAGCGGCACATGGGCAACGACGCGAGGTCCGCCGTGGCCAAAGTGCGCAGGGCGCTCGAACAACGCGGCTGGGCTCCCAACTAGGTAACAGTAAACGTCCCACTGAGCACTCAATGGGACGTTTACTGTTACCTAGTTGGGTTAGGAGAGGACGCGCTGCTTCGTCTCCGGGGCGAAGAACGCCATCCACAGCACGGACAGCAGCACCAGGCCGCCAGCCATCGCGAACGACTGCGCCAACCCGAACTCGGGCCAGAAGAAGGAGGCAAACACCAACGGGCCGAAGCCGGCGCCGATGCGGGAGAACGTCGAAGCCCAGCCGAAGCCCGAGCCGCGAAGTTCGGTGGGGTACAGCTCGGACACGTAGGCATAGAGGACCGGAATGGCCACCTGGACCACGAAGCCGAACACCAGCAGCCAGAACACAGCAGCCGATGGCACATCCACCACGAACGCCACGATCACCAGCGTCAGCGCGGACAACGGACCGGTGATGGCAAGGATCCACTTGCGTCCCACCCGCTCCACCAGCAGCGCTGCTACCACCACGCCCAGAAGTCCGACGGCGGCCATGCTCGCTGTCGTGACGAACGCCTTGTACTCCTCGAATCCGGCGCCGATAAGAATGCGCGGCATCCACGTGAGGGACAAGTAATAGACCAACAGGATGCTGAAGAACAGGGCCCAGGCCGCGGTCGTAATCTTCCAATTGAACTGCCAGATCCCGCGCAACTGTGCCCACGCGCTGCCGGGGGAGAGGCGCGGTGCGGCCTGAGGCTCGGGCAAACTGTACGCGCGGGGCTCGGCACCGGTGGCTTCCACCAGACCGTCGATCACCGCCGCCGCCTCTTGCCGTCTACCCGCTCGAATCAAGAACAGCGGAGATTCCGGCACCGAACGCCGAACCCAGAAAACGAGCAATGCGGGCAACACCATGATGAGCATCGTGAGCCGCCAATCGCCGAAGGCAGCAACCAGGCCGGCGGAGACGAAACCACAGAGCGCAGCACCGATCGGCCACCACCCGTCCATCGCCGTCAGCACCTTGCCGCGTTGTTTCCGGGGAGTGAACTCACCCACCAGCGCATAATCCACGGGGATGCAGCCGCCCAGGCCGAAGCCGGCCATGAAGCGGAAGATGCAGAACCACACGATGTCCGGCGCAAAAGCACCCAGAACCGTGAAGATGCTGAAAATCAGGAGGGTCGCTGTGAAGGCTTTCTTGCGGCCAATGGTGTCGGCAATGGTGCCCCACGCGAACGCACCCACGGCCATGCCGATCAGGTTGGCCGTGCCGATCCACGCAGCGTCAGTCGGTTGCAGCGACCAGTGCTTGGTCAGCAGTGGTATCAGGATGCCGTTGAGCGTGACATCCCAAGCGTCGAACATGAACCCGAGCCCGCCGATCAGGAAAATCCGTCCCTGGACCTTCCACCGCCATGGCAGTTCCTGCACAACTTGCTCGCCGCTGGGCACGGCTGTGTATGTATTCATTGGGCCTCCTGCATGCAACTTTATGCGCTGTGCACCGAGCGGAAGTCCGCGTTACTTCTGGTTCTCGATGGCCCTCCGGAGGAAACCACCGGCTTCCTCCAACGCACCCTTGGCCTGACCAGCTTCGATACCTGTCAGGAGCACCAAAATTGCCGCCTTCACGGAACCGCCCACGGCGTCCAAAGCAGTGGCAGCTTCTTGGGCCGACACTCCGGTGGCGTGCTGGACCGTCCGTTGCGAACGAGCCAAAAGCTTCTCGTTCGTGGCACGCAAGTCCACCATGAGGTTCCCGTAGGTCTTGCCGAGCTTCACCATCACCAAAGTGCTGATCATGTTGAGGACAAGTTTCTGGGCGGTACCCGAGTTCAGCCTGGTCGAGCCCGCAATAAACTCCGGACCTACGACAACCTCAATCGCCGCGTCCGCCAGGTGACTCACGGCCGAGCCCTTGTTGCACGCCAGCGACGCCGTAAACGCACCCCGTTTCCGCGCTTCTTCCAGCGCACCGATCACGTACGGCGTCCTGCCGGAGGCGGTAATACCCACGACGGCGTCTGCTTCCGTCACGTTGATGTCGTGAAGGTCGCGCGCGCCGGCCGTTGCGTTGTCCTCGGCATACTCCACCGGATGTTGGATGGCTTTGGTGCCGCCCGCAATAAGTCCGACGACGAGACCCGGCGGGGTGCCGAACGTCGGCGGGCACTCGCTCGCGTCGAGCACACCCAACCGTCCGGCCGTTCCCGCTCCCACATACAAAAGGCGCCCGCCGCGCTGGAGTCGCTCCGCAACGGCGTCGACCGTTTGAACTATCGCCGGGCTCGCAGCCTCAACGGCAGCATGTACTCCTGCACTGTGGGCAAGCATCGCCGAAACGAGTTCTTCAGTGCCCAGGATGTCCAGATTGTCCAAACCCTCGGCAGTGGCCTCGGTCGCCAACCCGGCGAGTTCCGTGCGCAGGCCCGCAAGTTTGTCGGCGTCAGTCGGGCCAGTTTGTTCCGTCACGGTGGATGTACCTTTCCTGGATGAGCCCGCGGCGCGTCGCAGCGAGGGCAGCACCATCCAAGCCATCGCCCAGTGGCGCCACCACCTCAATCCCAGCCGAAGCGAGGGACTTCCGCAAGAGCGCCGCGAAGAACTCCGATCCCACCACTCCACCCAGGAGCGCCACGCGCGGCGTACTGCCGCGCTCACCACTGGACGCGAGCTTCACCGTGTGGGTCAGAATGCGGCACGCCTCGCCGATGATGTCATGCGCGACGGCGTCACCCGCCTCCGCTGCGTGCAGAACCAGCGGCGTGAACCGGGCCATCGCACGGTACGGGTTTTCGCTGGCAGCGAGCCAGCCCGGGAGCATCTCCGGCGACTCGACCAGGGCGCCGGCCGCGGCCGACAACGAGGTGGCGGGGCCGCCGTCGTGCGCTTCAAGAACTGCCTGCAGACCTTGCTGGCCAATCCATCGTCCGCTGCCGCGGTCGCCAAGGTAGGGGCCCCAGCCGTCGGCCCGGTGCAGGACTCCGGCTTCGTCGAAACGGAACGCCACGGCGCCGGTCCCCACGATGAGCGTGGTGCCCGGAGCGCCTTGGAGAGCCCCGAGCTGGGCGGCTGTCGCGTCTGAAAGGACGGCTGCGGGGACACTGAATCTCTGGGCCAGCATGGTGGCGAGTTCCCGGGATTTTTCGGCGGATGCTTCGACGCCGGCCACTGCGGCGCCGATTCCTGTCAACGTGCTGACGGGGAGACCGGGCGGCAACAAGCTGACCGTCTCGAGGAGCAGCTCGAACGCCAGCGTGGGCCCGTTGTCCACGTGCACGCCGGGAAAGCCGTGCTGGTCGGCCGCGCCCAGCAACTCGCCACCGCTGCGCAACTCCACGCGGCAGCGGCTCTTCCCTACATCGGCAACAAGAACGACTTCGGTGGCTTCCATGGATCAACCCTATGTTGTGAGGCCCGTTCTGCAGGGTATGGGTCTCGCTTTGCCTGCAGAGTGGGCCTCGCAGTGGGTGGGCTTGGTGTTGTGAGGCCCGTTCTGCAGGGCATGGGTCTCGCTTTGCCTGCAGAGTGGGCCTCGCAACGCGGGCGCAACTTCTGTGGAGGAACAGTCGCAGCGCCCCCAGGGGCCAAATCTGTGGATAACGCAACACCGCCGACCGTTTCCGGCAAGCATGGTCAAATGCTGAAACCCACGCCCCTGCCGTCGGAGATCGACCCGGATGGCTTCCTTGTCCGAGATGCGTACGCGGCTGGCGTGCCCCGCGGGAGGTTGCAATCGGCGGGCCTCGTCACACCCAGCCGGGGAATCCGGCTCAACCGAAGCGATAGCCCCAACGTGGCGCTACTTGCACGACTGCATACGGCCATCACTCCCAGATGTGCGGTGAGCCATGTGACCGCGGCGCTCCTCTGGTCGATCCCACTTCCGATCTATCTGGAGGAGGAGGGCAACAACGGCGTTATCCATGTGACGCGTCGACACGAGATTGGGCGGGTTAAGCGTCGCGGTGTGGTGGGGCATCGGGCGCCGCTCTTGGCCAGGGATGTTCGTGTTGTGAACGGGGTCCAACTGACGTCGCCCGAGTGGACCTGGATGGATTTGGCCCGGCATATAGGGCGGTCTTCGCTTGTGGCCGCCGGGGACTTTCTGTTGGCCCGGGAGAATCCGTTGTCCTCCATCGAGGCGATCCAGGAAGTCATCGACCGGCGACCGAAGGTAAAGGGAATCAGGATGGCCCGGGAGATACTGCCGTTGCTGCGCGTTGGGGTCGATTCTCCGCAGGAATCCCGGCTGCGGTTGAAAATCGTCGACGCCGGCCTGCCGGAGCCAGCGGTCACGCAGCCGATCTCTGATGAGCATGGCAGGTACATATCCACGCCGGACCTCCAGTATAAGGAATACAAAATTGCCATGGAGTATGAGGGGGACCATCACCGCTCCGATCCCGTGCAATGGGGTAAGGACATCGAACGTGACGATCGGCTTCGGGCTATGGGATGGATCGTGCTCAGGTTCTCCGATGTCCAGATGAAAGGTGGATGGGCCAACGCGGAACGTAAGGTGCGCGATGCGTTGGTGTCGCGCGGGTGGCGAGGCCCGGCGTCGTAATTCTTGCGCACGGGGTGTTGGGTGTGGAGTGGGCCTCGCATTGTGGGGGCGGGATTTGTGGGGCCTGGTGTGCAGGGGTTGGGCGGGGTGTTGGGTGTGGAGTGGGCCTCGCATTGCAGGGGGCGGGATTTGTGGGGCCCGGTGTGCAGGGGTTGGGGAGGGTTGATGGGTGCAGAGTAGGCCTCGCAACGCAAGAGCCCCCAAAGACGCAAAACGAGCCATCGAGCGAAACGCGATAAACTCTCCGTATCCCACACCCGCGACACCACCCGCGACTTCTACGCGAACTAAGACGGAGACTTTTGTGAGCTTGACGCAGCTTGACCGTGTTCCCATCCGCCGTGCACTGATCTCGGTTTACGACAAGACGGGACTGGAGGAGCTCGCGAAGGGCCTGCACGCAGCCGGCGTCGCCATTGTTTCCACCGGCTCCACCGCCAAGAAGATCGCCGCCGCAGGCATCCCGGTCAAGGAAGTCGAAGAAGTCACCGGCTCCCCGGAAATGCTGGACGGCCGCGTCAAGACCCTGCATCCGCGCGTGCACGGCGGCATCCTGGCCGACCGCCGCGTCCCGTCCCACATGGACACCCTTGCGGGCATGGAGATCGAAACCTTCGACCTCGTGGTGGTGAACCTGTACCCGTTCGTCGAGACCGTGAAGTCCGGCGCAGCGCAGGACGACGTTGTTGAGCAGATCGACATCGGAGGCCCGGCGATGGTGCGTTCGGCCGCTAAGAACCACGCCGCCGTCGCCATTGTCACGGACCCCAACTTCTACGGCGAAGTGGTTGCCGCAGCACAGGAAGGCGGCTTCGACCTGAACACCCGCCGCCGCCTGGCTGCCAAGGCCTTTGCGCACACGGCCAGCTACGACAATGCTGTTGCTTCCTGGACCGCCAGCCAGTTCCTGGACGAAGACGGCGACGGCATCATCGACTGGCCCGCCTACGCCGGCCTGTCGCTGGAACGCTCCGAGGTCCTCCGCTACGGCGAAAACCCGCACCAGCAGGCGGCTCTCTACGTGGACAAAGCTGCTCCGGCCGGCATCGCCCAGGCCGACCAGCTGCACGGCAAGGCCATGAGCTACAACAACTTCGTCGACGCCGATGCCGCCCTGCGCGCCGCCTTCGACTTCGCCGAGCCGGCTGTCGCGATCATCAAGCACGCCAACCCTTGCGGTGTAGCTGTCGGTTCGGCCGACGCTGCAGACCCGATCGCCGACGCACACGCCAAGGCCCACGCCTGCGACCCCGTTTCCGCCTTCGGTGGCGTCATCGCTGCAAACCGCACCGTCACCGCAGGCATGGCCCGCACGGTTGCCGACATCTTCACCGAGGTTGTCATCGCCCCGGACTTCGAGCCCGAAGCCGTGGAGATCCTTTCAAAGAAGAAGAACATCCGCCTCCTCGCCCTGCCCGAGGGCTACGGCCGCTACCCCTCCGAGATGCGCCAGGTTTCCGGCGGCGTCCTGGTCCAGATGAGCGACAAGGTCGATGCCGACGGCGACAACCCCGCCAACTGGACCCTCGCTGCCGGCGAAGCCGCCGACGAAGCAACGCTCGCGGACCTCGCCTTTGCCTGGACCGCTTGCCGCGCTGCCAAGTCCAACGCCATCCTGATCGCCAACCACGGTGCAGCCGTGGGCATCGGCATGGGCCAGGTCAACCGCCTGGACTCCTGCCGCCTGGCCGTCGAGCGCGCCAACACGCTGGGCGTGACGGTAGAGTCCGACGTCGAAGGTGCGGGCGGCGCGTCCAACACCAGCGGTTCTGACGCACCTGAGCGCGCCCGCGGCGCCGTTGCATCCTCGGACGCGTTCTTCCCGTTCGCTGACGGCCTGCAGATCCTGATCGACGCCGGTGTCCGCGCCGTCGTCCAGCCGGGCGGTTCGGTCCGCGACGAGGAAGTCATCGCCGCAGCCAACGCTGCAGGCATCACGATGTACTTCACCGGCGCACGCCACTTCTTCCACTAGAGGAAGAGCCCGCCAGGGCCCAGGCAGAAAGCACCACAACGCAACGGCGGCCGCCCCCGGGAGAGGACGGCCGCCGTCGTGCTTTATCCGGACATACTTAACAGGGACGTGCCAGCAAAAGAGGGTCCGCTACGAAGCCGCTGCTGCGGTGTTGTACGTGGACTGGATCACGGTGCCCCAGTAGGGGCCGTACATGGTGGTGGAGTTGCTGCCGTATCCGTAGCTGTTCACGGAGTTCTGGTAGCCGGAGGAGCTGGTGCCGATGAACCACGGACCGCCCGAGGAACCACCGGTCATGTTGCAGGGGATTCCCTGGCTGTTGAACTGCGGGTTGTAGGGATCATTGGTTGCCTTGCCGGAGCAGCTCTTGAGCGATTCACCGTTGAAGGGCGAGCCTGCCGGGTAGCCGAAGGCCTTGTAGCTCAGGCCGCGGGCGGCGTTGAACTGGACGCCGGAGGCCCCGACGACGTCGGCGAGCTTCTGGCCGTTGAGGGTGTTGACCACGGCGAAAGCGGTGTCGTACTGCATGTTGCCGTTGGATGCCCACTGGGTGGGGGCGTACAGCGCCTTTGCCGTCCACTTCCCGTAGGGTGCGGCACCGTTGAGGTAAGCCGGGACAAACACGAAGTTGGTGGCGTACGCGCCCGGGCCTTCGTTGAGGCAGTGGCCTGCAGTGGAGACCGTGCTCTTGTTGGTTGAGGTGACGGAGTTGCCGGAGCAGACGTAGTTGGAGCCACCCAGGGTGAAGAAGACCTTGCCGATGTGCTTGACGGGGGTTTCGCTCTGGTTGACCTTGCGGTCGATGGTCTTGGAGTCGGTGGTGGCCTGCTGGCCTGCGATGCTGCTGAGGGCGCCCGGGGCTTCGGTGACCGGGGCTTTGCCGACGTTGAGGAGCTTGCCGCGGTCAAGTGCTTTGGCCGCGAGGATTTCGCCGGACTTGGCATTCTTCATGCGCTCCGGCGTCCAGTAGTCTGCAGCGCCGGTGTCCGACACTACATGGCTGCTGACCGCAGCGCCGCTGGAGTCTGCGTTCTGGGCCGGTGCCGCGTTGGCGCTGGTGGTTCCAACCAGCGCCAGGATTGCGGCAGCGGACAGACTCAGCAGGCTTGTGGCCAGGGTCTTGGTTTTCGTCACGTTGTTCCTACCTATCGAGGGAGTGAGGCGGCCAGTGATGGCGACCGCCGACTGACGGAATTGAAGGTATCGAACGTATGACAAGTTTGTAAAGAGATGTTTCATAGTTTGTGATAATTTGGTGTCACTTCCTCGTCAAGTGGCGCGGTCCCTTTCGTGATCCCAGTGACAGCCCGTGGCAGGAGGCCGTCAGTGGTCTTTGACCGTGACTCTGTCAGGGAGGGGCTTGGGTGTGACGCCAGGCCATGAACCTTCCTGTGAGAGCAGGGATAGATTGCGCGCTCCCTCGGGATCGTCGGCGCTGAGCGGGATGATGATGGTGTTGTGCTGCGAAGGAGCCGAGGGCTGTCCGCCCATCCAGGCTGATCCCACGCCTGCAGTGGAGAGGTCGAAGAACGGCTCCCCGTCAGCGGTTCGGGCGCTGATCTGAATCTGGGTGTTGGGCATGTAACCTTCGCCTACAGACCAAACATTCCGGACGATGTAATCGACCAGCAAATCGCCGTAAAGAACGGTGTAACCAGGGTCGATGGCTATCTGTACGGAGTATCCGGTGTTGCCCTTCACGTTGGGGGGACCTCCTCCGGCGAAGCCAGTCACCGAGATCCCGGGGACGGCGTCGATTGCCTCGCGGGCTTCGGCCATCGTCTGGCCGGTGTCGGCATCGTGCGGGATGGTCTCCCGGGGTGTCGGCGCCGGGACAGCGCAAGCGGTCAGCGCGAGGAGAATCCCGGCCGCCAAGGCGGTCAGCCAAGCAGCAAAGGAGGTGGGTCGAATGGTGCGGGTCATGACTTCACTATGTTCGGTTTCGCGGTGAATGAGATGCTGGCGCGCCCGGGGACCAGACATTTGCCGGCAACCAGCCTGCAGGCAACCAGCTCTCCGCAACCAGGGTCCGACGGCGGCGGGCAGCAGCGGCGGTCAGGCCGCCGTCGGACGTTATCGCCGGAGAGTGGTAACGAACACGTGATCCCGGACACGAAGGGCCGCCTTATCCGTCTACTCGGGTAAGTTAGGAGATGTTGAAATCTGCAGACTTTCAGGGAGAACCCCGCCAATGGCCAAGATTATCTATACCCACACAGACGAAGCGCCGATGCTGGCAACGTACTCATTCCTGCCGATTGTGGAAGCGTACGCCTCGACCGCAGGTGTAGAGGTGGAGACCCGCGACATTTCGCTGGCCGGCCGCATCATCGCCGTTTTCGGCGATTTCCTGACCGAAGAGCAGCGCACGGGCAACGCCCTGGCTGAACTTGGTGAACTGGCAAAGCAGCCGGAAGCCAACATCATCAAGCTGCCCAACATCAGCGCCTCCGTGCCGCAGCTCAAGGCTGCCATCGCCGAACTCCAGGCCCAGGGCTACGCCCTCCCGGACTACCCGGACAACCCCTCCTCGGACACCGAAACGGACATCCGCTCGCGCTACGACAAGATCAAGGGCTCCGCTGTGAACCCGGTGCTGCGCGAAGGCAACTCCGACCGCCGCGCACCCTTGTCGGTGAAGAACTACGCCCGCCAGAACCCGCACTCCATGGGCGCCTGGACCCCGGAGTCTAAGACCAACGTTGCCACCATGGGCGAGAACGACTTCCGCTCCAACGAGAAGTCCGTTGTTCTCAAGGCCGACGACTCCCTGACCATCCAGCTGGTCCGCGAAGACGGCACCACCAAGGTCCTCAAGAAGGACTTCCCCGTCCTGGCCGGCGAAGTTGTTGACGCAACTGTCCTGCGCGCCGACGCCTTGGACGAGTTCCTCAAGGCACAGGTTGCCCGCGCCAAGGAAGAGGGCGTCCTCTTCTCCGCACACCTGAAGGCCACCATGATGAAGGTCTCGGACCCCATCATCTTCGGCCACGTGGTCAAGGCCTACTTCTCCGAGCTGTTCGACACCTACGGCAAGCAGCTCGCAGCCGCAGGCATCAGCCCGAACAATGGCCTCGCAGCCATCCTCAGCGGCCTGGAAGACCTGCCCGAGGACGTCCGTGAAGGCGTCAAGGCAGCCATCACCAAGGGCCTCGAAGACGGTCCCGCACTGGCCATGGTCGATTCCGACAAGGGCATCACCAGCCTGCACGTCCCTTCGGACATCATCGTTGACGCTTCCATGCCTGCCATGATCCGTTCCTCCGGCCACATGTGGGGCCCGGACGGCAAGGAAGCCGACACCCTGGCGGTCATCCCGGACAGCTCCTACGCCGGCATCTACCAGGTTGTCCTGGACGACTGCCGCGCCAACGGTGCTTTCGATCCCACCACCATGGGCACCGTTCCCAACGTGGGCCTCATGGCGCAGGCAGCCGAAGAATACGGCAGCCACGACAAGACCTTCGAGATCCAGGCAGCCGGCACCGTCCAGCTCGTGGACAGCAAGGGCACGGTCCTCACCGAGCACCAGGTCTTCCCGGGCGACATCTGGCGTGCATGCCAGACCAAGGACATCCCGGTCCGCGACTGGGTCAAACTGGCCGTCACCCGCGCCCGCGCCTCCCAGACCCCGGCCGTGTTCTGGCTGGACGAGACCCGTGCGCACGACGCCAACCTGATCGCCAAGGTCAACGAGTACCTCAAGGAACACGACACCGAGGGCCTCGAGATCAAGATCCTCTCCCCGGTTGAGGCCACGGCCTTCACCCTGGAGCGAATCCGCAAGGGCGAGGACACCATCTCCGTCACGGGTAACGTCCTCCGCGACTACCTCACGGACCTGTTCCCGATCCTCGAGCTCGGCACCAGTGCCAAGATGCTCTCCATCGTTCCGCTGATCAACGGTGGCGGCCTGTTCGAGACCGGCGCCGGTGGCTCCGCTCCCAAGCACGTCCAGCAGCTGGTCAAGGAAAACCACCTCCGCTGGGACAGCCTGGGCGAATTCCTTGCCCTGGCAGTCAGCTTCGAGCACCTTGCCACCACCACGGGCAACGCCCGCGCCCAGGTTCTGGCTGACACGCTGGACCGCGCAACGGGTACGTTCCTGCTGGAAAACAAGTCCCCGCGCCGCAGCGTCGGCGAGCTGGACAACCGCGGAAGCCACTTCTACCTGGCCACCTACTGGGCCCAGGAGCTGGCCAAGCAGACCGAAGACGCCGAGTTGGCCCAGGACTTCGCAGCAATCGCTGACGCCCTGACCTCCAACGAAGAGGCCATTGTCGGCGAGCTGGCCGCAGTCCAGGGTCCCGCCGTCGATCTGGGCGGTTACTACCGTCCGGACGCCGCCAAGGCCGCTGAGATCATGCGCCCGTCAGCTACGTTCAACAAGGTCCTTGCTGACCTGAAGAAGTAGTCTCCGCAAAGCGAAACTGGCCCGCAGGCGTTGCCTGCGGGCCAGTTTGCTTTTAAGACCCTGTTCAGCGTTCGGCCAGGAACCGCTCCGGTGCCACGCCGCCGTCGACGATGTCCTTCAGCACCCGGCCAATAGCCGGCGTGAACTTGAACCCATGTCCGGAGAAGCCGGCACCCACCACCAGCGGACCGAAACGGTCCAGCACAAAGTCCTCGTTGGGCGTGGTGGTGTAGGTGCAGCTGATGGGTACCGCGGTGGAAGGGTCGACGCCGGGAAGCCACTCTTCTGCGTACCGCACCAACGCCTCGAGCTGCTGGGGGATGGGCTCGAAGGTGCGCTCGTCGGGGTCCATGACGGGACCGACTCCGTGCCAGCCTGCTTTCACGCCTTCGCCGGGAGTGAGCATGCCGTAGACGGGGCTGAACCAGTATTCGTAGAGTTCGTTGTTCGGATCGGGGTCCGGGTTGTGGTTGAAGCTGGGCCACACCAGGGTGTTGTCCGTCGGGGTGAAGTGAGCGGGTTGCTCCTGGGTCACCACCAACGCGGGGAGCTTGACGAGTCCGTTCAACACCTTCGTCGTCCAGGCGCCCGCTGTCACCACCACGCGGGTTGCCGTGTATTCGGTCTCCTCCGTCACAACCACTACCGTTTCGGCCCCATCGATGCGGATGTCGCGGACCGGCGTCGAGTACTTGAAGACGGCGCCATGGGCTTCAGCGGATTCCCGCAGCGCCACCAGGGCATCTGCCGACCGGATCCGACCGGAACCCGGCACGAACAGGACATCGGTGGCGAAGTTCATTCCCCGCCAGCGGTTGGCGGCCTCGTCGGCCGAGATGAAGTAGCTCTCGACGCCGCGCTCCTGGTGGGCCGCGTGGATCAGTTCCAGCTTGGGCACGTTGCCGTGGTTCGCCAATCCCACCATGTCCAGCAGGGGAGCGCCGTGCTGGGCTGCGAGTTCGTCCCAGAGCGTTTTGGATTCGGCCAGGAGATCCAGGTAATCAGCCTCGGCGTACGCGGTATTGAAGTTGCGGGTGGCGCCGTGGGAAGCACCAATGTGGTGTCCGGCTTCGAACTGCTCCAGCAGGACCACGGAACGGCCCGCCCGGGCGAGTTGCCATGCGGCCGCCGATCCCATGGCTCCTCCGCCAACAACTACAACGTCAACCTGCATGCCTGCTCCATCCACCGTTGGCCCTCTTGAGAATCGCACCCCCCGAAGAGGGCCACCTCCCATTCTGCCCCCACTCACCCAACTGAGTCGCAGCAAACGTCGTAATGGGGGCGCATTGGAGCGTTTGCTGTGACTCAGTTGGGCCAGGGCGGGGGTGTTACGCGGCCAGGCGCCTGCGGATCCACGCGGAGAACTGGTCCACCACGATGATCAGCACCAACACGATCAGGATGTGGGTGAGCATGGAGTCGAACTGGAACGACTTGATGGACTGGTTGATCAGCAGCCCGATGCCTCCGGCTCCCACCAGCCCGAGGACCAGCGAGGACCGCACGTTGACGTCGAAGCGGTACAGCAGCAGGCCCACGAACTGGGGGACCACCATGGGCAGCGTGGCATTGGCGACCTGCTGGATCCTGTTGGCACCGGCTGTGCGGAGTGCTTCCTGCGGCCCGGCATCGATTTCCTCCATGGACTCGGCCCACAGCTTCCCCATGACACCCGTGTTGTGGCAGATCAAGGCGAGCACGCCGGCAAAGGGACCGAGCCCCACTGCTGTGACGAAGATCAGCGCAAACACGATGTCCGGTACAGCCCGGAAGAACGACAAGACAGCCCGCGCTGCCTGGTACACGAGCCGATGCGGACTGGTGTTCCCAGCAGCCAGGGCCGCGAGCAGCAGGGCGAACGGCACGGACAACGTGGTTCCCAGCAGGCCAATCCACAGCGTCACCAGCGTCGCTTCGAGGCCGGGCTTGAGTGTCTTCTCCCAGCTCAGGTCCGGCGGGAAGGCGTCGCCAATGAAGGCTGCCATGCCTTTCCAGCCGTCAACCAGGAGTTCCGGTTTGAAGTCCGTCCCCTCGATGGCCACGGCGTGAAGTCCGACGACGGCGGCTGCCACTGCCGCCGTCGTGATCCACCGCAGCGGCTTCTTGGGGCGGACCAGTGCCACGCGGGTTGTGCCGGTGGAGCCACGGCGGGCGACGGCCGGGGTCAAAGTGTGGGGAGTCATGCGGCCTGGGTCCTGTCTGAAACGACACTGTCTGAAACGTCCCGGTCCGGGGCATACAACGTGTCGAGATGATCGGCTGTGACCTCTGTGGAGGGGAGGTCGAAGGTCATGGAGCCCTGAAGCAGCCCGATGGACCGGTCAGCGTATCGCAGCGCGAGATCGGGCTGATGGAGAACCGCGGCCACTGCCAACCCTTCGGAGTGGGCGAGTTCACGCAGCAGAGCCATCACTTGCTCTGCGGCGTGCGGGTCCAGTGCGGAGACAGGTTCGTCGGCGAGTACGACGTCGGCCCGCTGGCAGAGTGCCCGGGCTACGGCGACGCGCTGCTGCTGTCCGCCGGAAAGGCGGCCCACCCGGTCGAAGGCGCGATCGGCCAAGCCCACGCGGTCCAGACAGTCGAGGGCTTCCTGCTGGACGTCGGCCGGAAACAGCAGAGGACTGAGGGAACGAACCGTGGGGATGCGGGCCAAGGCGCCGGCGCAGACGTTGTCCAACGCCGTGCGCCGGGGGACCAGATGGATCTTCTGGAAAATCATGGCCATGCGTTGGCGGGCTTGCTGCAGGTCACGCCCTTGGAGGGTTTCCAGCGCAGTTCCGTCGATGCTGATGCTGCCGGAATCCGGAGCGGTGATACCCATGACGCAGCGCAGTGTGGTGGACTTTCCGGAGCCATTGGCGCCCAGGAACGCGACGAGTTCGCCGGCTGCAACGGAGAAGTCCACGCCTTGAAGGACATTCCTGCCGCTGAAGGACTTCCGCAAGCCTCGGACGGCGAGAAGGGGGTCAGGCATTACAGATCCTTCTCGGTGAGGCCCATGGTCTCGGCGAGTTCGAACAGCGGCGTGTAGTTGTCCTTGGTGACTTCCAGCAGCGGGCCCGGAGGGGTGACGTCCAGGAACTCGCCCACCTTGGCCACGTCGGCGGGTTCCAGGCTGAGGAAAGCGTCCTTGACGGCTGCCTTGAACGCGGGGTCCGCGTCGCCGCGCACGGTGATGGGGTCGTTGGGGATGGGGTTGGACGTCCATACCTGGCGGAAGTCGTCCTTCTTGAAGGTGCCTGCGGCAATGGCGGTGGCCAACGTCTGGGAGTTGATCTCCGCTGCATCAACCTTGCCGTTGGTCAGCGCGAGCAGGGCTTCAGGATGACCGCCCGTGTAGTCCATCGTGATGTCGGCGTCGGCGATTCCGGCTTCACGGAGGCCGAAGCGCGGCAGGACGTCGCCCGAGGTGGATCCGACGCTTCCCAGGGCGAGGGACTTACCCTTCAAATCCCCGATGGCCTGGATCGGGCTGTCCTTGGCAACCCAAATCCCGGCCGTGTACGTGCTGAGTTCCTTCTCGGCAGTGCCAAAGGAAACCAGCGGCTCGGCGCCGGCCTTGGCATCAGCGAATACGTAGCCCAGCGGGCCGAACTGGCCCAGGTCCAGTTTGCCGTTGCGCATGGCCAGGACCTCGGCAGCGTAGTCCTCAACCACCTGGACGCTGACGGGGCATTCGAGCTTCTTGGACAGCGCGGCCGCAAGGACGTCGTACGCGGGCTTCAGCTTGGCCGGGTCTTCGTACGGCTCGATGCCGAACTTGATCTCCCCGTTGGGGCAGGTGGCGGACGTCGCCTCAGGTGAGGACTGGGCTGAACCGCCACAGGCGGTAAGTGCCAGAACGGTAGCGAGGGCAAGCGCGGAACCGGTGAAGAGCGGGGTTTTCATGGGAATCCTTATGCGAAGGGGATGGGGAGAACGGGAAAATTCAGGACAAGATGAGTCAGTACAGGCGCGATACGTTGCGGTGTGCCAAACCGAAGGACAGGGTCATGCCCACCCCGGAGGTCACAGACACCACCGTGACGCCGGGCTGAACCTCGCGGACCAGGATGGGTGCTACGTCGGAGGAAGCGTAGATGCCTTGCCACCGCTGGATGATCTCCAGTGGTTCGCCGATCCGGCCGGTGATTTCGGCGTTAAGCGTGGAGGTGACACCCTCATCCATGAAGGGATCGGCGGTGTGGTGGTAGTGGTGGGAATCGCCCAGAATGAGCGTCCCGTCCGGGCGTTGGGTGAACATGACGTTGGCGCCGATCTCCAGCAATTCGGGCTGGTTCTCCAACACCTCGGAGCGGAGGGCTGCAGCGGCGGGCATGTCCGTGAACGCCGGGTACCGGAGCATGGACGTTGCGGTGAGGACTGCGGGAGCGAATTCGACGCCGGAAGGCTTGGCCGCCAGCGACATCTGCAGAGCACACCGCTGGATCCGGTGTTCTTCGGCGAGGTCCGGGAAGAGGTAGTCGACGTCGTGGCCAACACATACAAAGACCTGCTTCGCTCGAAGCCCGCCGCGCGACGTCTGGACGGTGACGCCCTCCGAGGATCCGCTGAAGCCCAGTGCGGCGGTGTTCCAGTGAAGGTCGACGCCGGGCTGCCGGCTCAGCCATTCGGCCAACGTTGCGACCGTGGTGCGGGGGTCGACGCGGAGGTCGTCCCGGAGGAAGGCGCCGCCAACGAGGCCCGGCCACTGAGCGCCCGAAGTGCCGCCGTCGTCGTGTGCTTCTCCCACAGCGAAAGCCGAGGTGCCCAGCCGTTCCCGGGTCCCGGCGGGGGAGAGCAGCTCGACTTGTCCAGGCTCGCGCACCTCGGAGAGTTCGCGGAGGACGTCCATCTCCGCCTCGGTGCGGGCCAGGACGACGGCACCGGATTCGGCGGCCCAGAATCCGGCGTGCTCGGCGAACTCCAGCCAGTACTTCCGCGAGGTCTGTGCGAGTTCGTAGAGCTCACCGGACTGCGCGGTGATGCAGCAATGGCCGAAGTTGCGGACGGAGGCTCCGGCGGCGTGGTGGTCGCGCTCGATGATGGTGACGGTCAGGCCGTTGGCAACAGCGTGGGCGGCATGCGCCAGGCCCACGATTCCGGCACCGACAATGATGACATCGGTGGCCTGGTTCGCCGTCCTGTTGGCGGTGGTGGGGGAAGTGCTTGGGTTGTTCACACCACTGACAATGTCGGCTTCGGGAGACTGAATCAAGCCAAAATGGCACTTGTATATACAAGTTAACCTAATTTTAACTTCTGTTCATGTGAGTTCATGCCAAGTTCATCTATAGGCCCTGAAAACAGCTGTTTTCCCATGAGCAGACTTGTATTATCAACTGGTGACCACACAGACGAACGCGCCCCTCCACGTCAAGCTGAGCGAAGAATTCATGCGCCGGATCAACGACGGCGACTGGCCGCCGGGCTTCCAACTGCCCAGTGAAGCGGAGCTGTGCCGCGAGTTCGGGACGTCGCGTGGCCCGATCCGTCAGGCGCTCGCGTTCCTCCGTTCCGAAGGTGCTGTCACAGGCGGACGGGGGCGCCCTCCCATGGTTCGCTCGTCTGTGCCGTCGCAGTCGTTCTCCACGTTCAACTCGTTCACTGAGTGGGCCAGCGGGATCGGAAAAAAGCCCGGCCAGCGGACACTCGAAGTGGCACGGCGCGAAGCCAGTCCGGAAGCCGCTGAGGCACTCGGCCTGATGCCTGGCACCACTGTGGTGGAGGTCCTTCGCGTCCGTTACCTGGACGAGGCGCCGGCCATGATCGAGCGCACCACTTTCATTTTGGACGTGGGACGCAAGCTGTTCGACTTCGACACCGACTCCGGGTCCATCTTCGCGTTCCTCAAAGAGCAGGGTGTAGACCTGCACAGTGCGCGCCACACCATCGACGCCGTTGCTGCCAGTGACGAGGACGCCGAACTGTTGGAGCAACCCGAAGGTATTCCGCTTCTGCGTGAACGCCGCATCACCCGCTCCGCCGACGGGCAGCCCCTGGAATACTCCGAGGACCGCTACCTGCCGGCACTGACCAACTTCACCATCGACAACACCGTGGAGCGCAGGGCCGCCCTGGTCCGCATCCACACTGAAGGAGCCACCCCATGATCAAGCTTGTTGCCTGCGATATGGCCGGAACCACCATCGACGAACACGGCGATGTGTACGTAGCCCTTGCCCGCTGCGTTGAGGAAACCGGGGTGACCACCACACCTGAGGCTGTGCAGGAATGGATGGGCGCGGACAAGGTTGAGGCCATCACAGCCCTCATCGAAGCCGGTGGGGGAGCGGCCACCCCGGAAGTGGTGGCGGCCGCATTCAAGCGCTTCAAGGAATTACTCGTGGAGTTCTACGACGCCAACCCGCCAGTCGCGCTGGAGGGCGTGGAAGACGCCTTCCGCGCACTCCGCAGCCAAGGCATCAAAGTGGCCCTGACAACCGGATTTTCCCGCGACGTTGCCGAACCCCTCCTGGAGCGGCTGGGCTGGAGCGTCGATGACGATACGCTGCTGGACGCCGTCGTCTGCTCCGACGAGGTAGCCGCCGGACGACCGGCACCACACATGATTCACCGGGCCATGGAACTGACCGGAGTCCAGGACGTCCGCGCTGTGATGGCCGCGGGCGACACCGTGAATGACCTCGCCGCTGCCAACAACGCCGGCGTCACAGCCGTGGGCGTCCTGACCGGCAAACTGGGCCGCGAAGACCTGTCCGTGCACCCACACCACCACATCCTGGACGGCGTGAAGGACATTCCGGCGCTGCTCTCCTGATCCTCAGCGTCGGGCCCGTGCTGCCCGGCGTTTTGGCGCCCAGCCCCAGGCATGGAAGATTGGAACGCGTGAAATTCCTTCACCCGTCACCCAAGTCCTCCGCCCGCGGCGTCACCATCCTGCGCGTGGTTTTCGGCGCGCTCATCATGGTCCACGGCATCCAGAAGCTCATGGCCGGGCACGCTGCCTTTGCTGCGTCGGTTGCCGCCATGGGCGTGCAGAAGCCGGAGATCGTGGCGTGGCTGGTGATCGCCGGCGAGCTGGGCCTGGGCCTGCTTCTGGTCCTCGGCGCCCTGACCCGGGTGGCAGGGTTCCTTGCCGCCATCATGTTTGCTGGAATCTGGTTCGTTACCGAGGCCGGCAAACCCTTGCTCACGGACAAGGCAGGGGTGACTGCAGAGCTCCTGATCATCTACGCAGCAATCTCGGTAGCGTTCGTCTTCCTGGGACCCGGAGCTTTGTCCTTGGACCGCAAGCTGGCCCGGCAATCAGCCGGCTCGCGGCGTTAGCCCTTCGGGACGCCTCACCGCGCGTCGTTCGGATACCGGATGCCCAACTGGGAGCGCACGCCGTCGAAGAGGCGCATGACGTTGACGGAGTCCTCCAGCGGCATCACCGGGCTCTCAGTGAGGCCTTGCTGGATGCAGCGCGTCACTTCCCGGAGCTCGTACGTGTAGCCGGTACCCACCACATCGAAGTGCTCGTGTCGCGGTTCGTCCCAGCCGATCCGGATCATCAGCTCGCGGGGATTGTTCACTGAGCCAACGGTCTGCAGGAATCCGAGCCCGCCCGCAACGGTGGCAGTCCGGGGTCCGTGTGCCATCAGGGACGACGTCAGCTGAACCTGGGCACCACTGGAGTAGCCCAACGTCAGGGCGTTCTGGGTGTCCACGCCGTCGTCGTTGAGGGTGCCGATCGCGGTGACGGACTGCGGGAAACCCAGCGTGCCCAAGGCCCAGAGCAGCGGGTAGACGGTGATGTCCAGAAGTGCGCCACCACCATCATTGAGTGCCCAGATACGGGCCGAAGGGTCGTAGGGCGCCGGGAAGCCAAGATCCGCGCTGACCCATTGGATCTGTCCAAGCTCGCCGGAAGCAGCGATTTCGAACGCCCGCTGCATGCTCGGCAGGAAGCGGCTCCACACGGCCTCCATGAAGAACACGTTGTTCTCCCGGGCCATTTTCACCAGCTCGGAGGCCTCACGGGCGTTGATGGTGAGGGCCTTCTCGCAGAGCACGTGCTTGCCGGCGCGCAGGGCGGCCGAGGCGATCAGGAAGTGCTGGGCATGGGGTGTGGCCACATAGACCACATCCACTGCGGGGTCCTCCACCAGGCGCTGGTAGCCGGGAACACCGCCGTCGTCCCCGTAGCCCCTGGCGAAACCCAGCGTGTGCGCGAACGCATCAGCGGCAGCCTGCGTCCGGGAACTCACGGCGTAAAGCTCCGCATCTTCCAGCAGGGCCAGGTCCTTGGAAACACTGTTGGCAATGTTGCCCGTAGACACGACGCCCCACTTCAAGCGCCGGCCGGTAGCTGCCCGGGGATCCTGGTTGGTCTGGGTGGACAGCCATGGCACGGCGATAGGGAGAGTCATGTCTGACATCCTCTCATTTCGGCCGCCGCTAACCGGGAAGTTGCAGTTGCTCCAAATCAGCCAAGGTTCCCGTTGATTCGAACGTCAGCCTGACATTGACGTTGTACGCGCCAGGCCTTCCAAGGTCCGGTATCCAAACTTCAGCGACTCCGGCGTCATGGTTCGTGGTGGCCACGATCCTGTAGGCGAGGTTCTCAGCCTTCCAACTTTCGGAAATATCAACGCCATCCAGGGACCAGGTCAGGAGCATCGGTACGTGGGCCAGTCCCTCAAGGTCCAGTCTCACGGCTACAGTCCACCCGAGGGGGTCCTTTCCCTGGGTACCGTCGACGACCAGCACTTCCTCCAAGGCCTTGACCAGTTCTGCTGCCACTTGGGCGGGTGGAAGCAGTTCGCCGGCATCGTTGACCGTCACCGGTGGGAGCAGCGCTGGAAGGACTATGAGGGCTCCGGGAACGTAGCCTTCCAACACCTTCTGTTCCTTCACCGCGGACCGATACTCCTCCGGCGGACGGGAAGTGATCTTGGTTGCCATGGTGGGCGATCCAGTGGACGTGCCCTGGGTAGTTGATGTTGTCACGGGGGTTGTGGGAAGAGTGGGGGTGATGGTCGCCGTGGACGTCGTCGGAGGAGGCGTGGTGGGCGGAACAGTGGTGGGCGTCGGCTTTTTGGTGCCGGTAGACGCGGCACGATCAACGGAATACGGCTCTAGGGCGGCTGCTGCGGCCGGGTTGAGTGTCAGATCCTTGCCCAAGTCAGCCGGGGCGAATGCCGCAAGCGAGGTCTGCTTGATGATGGTGATCGATTCGATGTCGGCAACATCTTCGGTATTGGGCGGAATGATCCGGTCCCACAGGGCGATGATGCTGATGAGGGCTGCGGCGATGGCTCCCGCGGTAATGATCCAGGTCTTGCCGCGTCGATGCCAGGGAGTCTTTTTTCCCTTTTTCTTGTGTGCGGACACGCCCGCCACCTCCTGCCCTGCTCACAGATTGCTCCCGCGCCGGAGCAGCGTCAACCCTGCGCGGCGATGAATCCCCGGCGACACGTAAGCAATCTGTCAAGTCACAGGAATGCCCCGCCCGCGGAATTTCCTCGCCTAGGCTTAGGCCATCATCCCTCGCAGAGGTTCTGTGGGGAGTTACCGAAATGGAGCAGGGATGGGTATCTTTCGGCGCGTCATCTTGCCGGTTTCCTGGTTGTTGGTTTTCGCGGTTATCGCGGTGGCGTTGGTCAAGATCGCTTTTGTCGATGGTCTTGAAGCGTCCGGATCCGAGCCGGCGCCGTTGGCCCAGGTGGATATCCCGGTGGTCCCCGCCACCCGCGCCACTGTGACCAATACCGTGCAGATCAAGGGAACCGTCCAGAGCGACGTCGCCGACACCGTCCGGAGCACGTCCGCAGGCAAGGTCATCAAGATCTTTGTTGAAGAAGGCGGAACCGTAGCCGAGGGTCAAGCCTTGTTCCAGGTCAAAGCTGAGCGACCTGTCACCACCCCACAGCTTTCCAAGGACGGCACACCAACTACGCCCAAGCCTGTGTACGACTACTTCGACATCCTCGCTCCCAGCGCCGGCACCCTGCAGCAGCTCACAACGCTCATCGACCAGCAGGTAACCGTCGGCGAGGCGGTGGGCAAGATCGATCCCGGAACCTACACGGTGGCCGGCTCAGTGACAGCGGCCCAGCAGTACCGTCTGCTGGGCAAGCCCGGCCCAGCGGAGATTGCGTTGGTGGGTGGACCGGCGCCGTTCCAGTGCGCCGAAGTGACGCTCAAGAACAACGCGTCCGACGACGGCGGCAGCGCCTCAGGCGGGTTGGCCGCCACTGGCGGAGGTGCCGGCATGGGCGTGGGCGCAGCGATCGCGGGACCTGGCGCCGGCGGGAGCCAGCCGGAAGAAGGCGGAACCCCCACGGGAACGCTGAGCTGTGCGGTCCCCTCAGACCAGCAGGTTTTCGCCGGGCTCGGAGCCACCATGACCGTCAGTGCTGGAGTGGCCCCGGACGTGGTGACGGTTCCGTTGACCTCCGTCAAGGGCAGCGTCAAGGACGGAATCGTCTGGATTGCCGGGCCGGGCGGAACAGGCGCTGCGCCCGAGCAGCGCACGGTCCAGCTGGGCCTCAACGACGGAAAAGTTGTGGAAGTGACCTCTGGCCTGGTCGAGGGCGAGCAGGTCCTGGAGTTCGTTCCCGGTGCACCGGCTGCCCCGGGCCCCATGATGGGGCCGGGCCAGGTCGCCTACGCTCCGGCGGGCTAGGGCCACGGAAGAAGCACGCGAACGTCCACGTCGGGAAACCGCCAAAGTTAGCGCCGAGGTGGCCGCCAAGGAAACGCTGGTCAGCCTGCGATCAGTCACGCGGTCTGTCACATTGCCGGACGAGCAGCAGCTGCATATCCTCAGGGGCATCGACCTTGAGGTGTACAGCGGCGATCACACCGCCATCGTCGGCCGTTCCGGTTGTGGCAAATCGACGCTGCTGAATTTGCTCGGCCTCCTGGACGTCCCGACGTCGGGAGAGCTGGAGTTCCTCGGCCAACCCGCGGACCGGCTCGGTAACAACGCCCGGGCACGCCTGCGCGGCTCCACCGTGGGCTTTGTGTTCCAGCAGTTCAACCTGTTGCCCGGACGCAGCGCCCTGGACAACGTGATCACCCCGTTGTTCTACGCCAAGGGCAAGGAGTTCTGGCGCCGCCGGGAGATCGCTATGGACATGCTGGACCGCGTGGGCCTCGCCGCCCGGGCCAACACCATGCCCAACATGCTCTCCGGCGGTGAGCAGCAGCGTGTAGCGATTGCCCGTGCCTTGGTCCGGAGGCCACGGCTCATCCTGGCTGATGAACCCACGGGGGCATTGGATGTGGAAACCGGCCAGTCCGTCATGGCACTGCTGGACACCGTCGCCACGGAAACCGCGGCGGCTTTGGTGACCATCACCCACGACACCAACGTGGCAGCCCTGGCCCGGGCCTGTTACCGGCTGGACTCCGGCGTGCTCAGTCCACTGTCGGTTCCCGCAGCAGCAGGTGCCAGGGCATGACCGGCTTTGTTTCCACGCTGGTTGAAGCGTGGCAGGAGCTTCGCATCAATAAAGTCCGGATCCTCTTGGCCCTGATGGGCGTGGCGTTGTCCGTAGCAGCGTTGACCTCCGTGGTGGGCGTCGGGAATCTGGCCCGTGAAGGCTACAAGGTACAGTCCGAACGAAACGGCGGACGGGTGGCAACGTTGTCGCTGAGCGTCAATGGACCAACCATGCCGGACCCGGTGAAACTCGAGAAGGCGTACCAAGGGATCCAGCAGCGCTACGGCATCACCACTTCCACCCACGTCGGTCAGACGCAGGCCGGCTTTCAATTTCCCCGCGGCGTGACCGCCGTGAGCATGACCATCGTGGACATCGGCTACGGCACCATCCACCGGGTTCCGCTTCAACAGGGAAGCTGGTTCGCTGCCGATGACGGTCAAAGGCTCGCACCCGCCGTCGTGGTTTCCGAGTCCTTCTACAACCAGGCGGGCAGGCCCAACCTCACCACCCATCCCACGGTGAGGATCCCCGGTGACCGGCCAGCTACGGCGGTGATTATCGGCGTTGTCCCTGATACGTACCCCGATACGCCGCCGTCCGCGTTCATCCTCAGCGAGGGTGCGGCCATGACTGGGATGGAACCGCAGACGTCCCAGTTCAAGATGTGGGTGGGGGAGGAGCAGTCCGACGCACTCAAAGCGGCGATCTCCGCTGACCTCCAAGGCCAGTTTCCCGGCTATTACGCCCAAGCCGACCGCATGGACTACGCGGCCTGGGGCGACCCCTTGGCTCCCGTGCAGTTGGTGGTAGGCGGTGTGGCCGGCTTGGTACTGCTGCTCGGCGCCGTGGGGATGCTGAACATCTCTATGGTCACTGTGCGCTACAGGGTCCGCGAGATCGGCATCCGCCGCAGCTTCGGAGCAACGTCGGGCCGGATCTTTGTTGGCGTGATGATGGAATCCGTGGTGGCCACCGCAGTCGCCGGCGTGGCCGGTGTCATGCTGGCGGTCGCGGTGGTCAAGCACCCGTGGATTGAATCGAAGGTTGCGCCCGGCCTCACCGAGTACCCGGCATTCCCCATCGACGCCGCGCTCCTTGGATTCGGTGCGGCCGTCCTGGTGGGCGCACTCGCCGGAGCCATTCCTGCACTCGTGGCGGTGCGCGTCAAGGTCATCGACGCGATCCGGTTCTGACCTCCTCCGTGAGCCTGCCCTGCTGAAGCCGGAAGCAACGCTCGGTTTTCTGCGCCAGGCTGCGGTCATGCGTAACCACCAGGATGGTGGTGTTGTGATCGCGGCTTAGTGAGCTGAGCAGCTCGATGATGTGCTCACCGGTTTGCTCGTCCAGGTTGCCTGTGGGCTCATCAGCGAGGATCAGCTTTGGCTCATTGGCCAGGGCACGGGCAATTGCCACGCGCTGCTGCTCGCCGCCGGACAGACGGTTGGTCCGGCGTGCGTGTTTCTCCGGATCCAACTGCACCTGCTCCAGCAACTCCTTGGCCCGCTGCAGCCTGGCTGCCTTGCGGACGCCCGCGAACTCCATGGGCAGCATGACGTTGTCCACGGCGCTGAGGTTGGGAATCAGGTTGAACTGCTGGAACACGAAGCCGATGTCCCGGCGACGGTACTCAGTCAGCTTGCCGTCCGGCAGTCCCGCCAGGCTGACGCCATCCACGACGACGTCACCTGAGGTGGGCTTATCCAGCGCACCCAAGAGGGACAACAGCGTGCTTTTGCCGCTGCCGCTTTTGCCCACGATGGATGCCAGCGAGCCCTTTTCGAGCTCGAAGCTCACGCCGTTGACGGGCTTGATGGTCCGGTCACCGGACTTGAACTGACGGACCAGGTCCTTGACGACGATCACGGCTATTCTCCTCGGAGTACTTCGATGGGACGGATACGGGCAGTCAGCAAGGCCGGGACCAGCGCGCCGATGATGGCCACCGCGAACACTGCTGCGATGCCGGCTGCGAGGACGCCGGGGGAGACACTCGCGGTCACGGAGGTGAGCAGTTGCGACGCGCCGCCGAAGGGGCCGCCTTGTCCGCCGCCCGGGAAGCCGCCGGGCATTCCGCCACCCGGGACCGCGCCGTTGGGCATGGCCCCGGCAAGACCGCCGCCCCGCTGGGTGGTGGTGGCCGCCGTCGTGCTTGAATTCGAACTGATGAGCGCCGATGCGATACCGCCGCTGGCCAGTGAGGCAATCACCGCACCCACCACGCTGCCGAGGGCCACCAGAACCAGCGACTCGAGGACGAACTGCAGGCCGATGGTGCGGTTACGGGCACCGATCGCCTTCAGGACGCCGATTTCGCGGCGGCGCTCGCGGACCAGCATCACCATGATGAGCAGGATGATGATGCCGGCGGTAGCCAGGGCTGCGATGAAGGCGACCAGGGAGATGTTCTTGACGCTGTCCAGTGAGCTGACAGCTGTCTCAAGGTTGCGCTGGCCCTGGGTGACGTCGGCCTTGTCCGTGCCGAGTGCGTCCTGGACAGCGGTTTTGGTGCTGTCTACGTTTTCCATGCTGTTAACCGTGACGATCATGCTTGAGAGTTCGTCAGGGGTTTCGGCCAACGTCTGGGCTTCCGGGAGCGTCACGTAGACGGCGTTGTTGCCAAAGGTGGTGCCGGCGTCGAAGATGCCCGCCACGGTGAAGGTTTTGTCCTGGATGGTGAACGTGGAACCGACTGTCAGGCTGTTCTTCTCCGCAAGCGAGGTGCCCACCAGTGCCTTGGCTTCGGCTGCGGTGTAGTCGCCCAGTCCTGCGCCGCTGGTGATGTCCAAAGCTTTGCCGGTGCTGTCCACTTCGGCACCGATGCCCGTTGCGGTGATCGGCAAAGTACGCACAGGCTGGGTGGGGCTGCCTGTTGTTCCCGCGGAGCCGTTCCGGTTGCCCAGCGTACCGGCGTCGACGGCGGCCGTCAGGTTGGTGCTGACCGTCGCCTGCTGCCCGCCGGGACCGAATCCGCCGCCGGGTCCAACCTGCTGGGTGGCGCCGGCGGCCGCGTCGCCGGTGGCTGTGGCAGTGGCCGCCGTCTGGAGGCGCAGTGCTTTGGTGCCCACCACCGATGTTACGTTGGCGACGGAAGCCGCAGTCTCGGCCTCCGCCGTCGTGAGTGGCTCGCCGCCGCCTTCAAAGCCTTGGCCGCCCGCGGGGTTCACCGTCAGGGTAGTTCCCACGGACGCGTTGAGCTCCTGGACCTTGGCGCCGACGGCCTGGTTGGCCACCAGCATGGCCAGCGCCAAGCCGATGGCGACGGCCAGCACGGCGACTACCGCTGCCGTTCTGATCTTGTTGCGGAAGGCATTGCCTACGCTTCGGGCAAGGACGCTCACGTTTCTCCTCTTGACCTGCAGGTGTGTTCGGCCCGCTGAACGCGGGCTGCAACTCCTACCTTGCTGAGCGCTGCTGTGCGGCAAGCCAGCCGAAGCTATGCGTGGGCTGTGAAAGCACCTGCGTCCGCGGTGCGGGAGGCAAGCGAAAGCCCCGGCCCGCCTGCTGGCGGACCGGGGCTGACTGTCGTGCTTTAAGGGGTGTTACTTGGTGATCGGGCCGAGTACCGGATCGTCAACGTAAGCCGTCTTGACGTTCTCTGCCGTAACAATCTGCGGCGGGAGGAGGTAAGCCGGGACGGTCTTAACGCCGTTCTTGTAGGAGTCCTTGTCGTTGATTTCCAGTTCCTTGCCGGCCTGGAGGTCCTTCACCATGGTGATGGCGTGCTCAACGAGCTTGCGGGTGTCCTTGTTGATGGTGGAGTACTGCTCGCCGGCGATGATCGACTTCACAGACTCAACTTCGGAGTCCTGGCCGGTGACAACCGGGAGCGGCTTGCCGGCGGCCTTGACGGACGTCAGCACTGCGCGGGCCAGGGTGTCGTTCGGGGACAGGACACCGTCCAGGGAAGCGGTGCCGTAGCTGCCGGTGAGCAGCGTGTCAGCGCGACGCTGGGCGTTTTCTGCCTTCCAACCCTGGGTCACAGCCTGCTCGAACGAGGTCTGGCCGGAGACTACCTTGAGGGTGCCGTCGTCGATCTTCGGCTTCAGGACGCTCATGGCGCCGTCAAAGAAGACCTTCGCATTGGCATCATCCGGGGAGCCTGCGAACAGCTCGATGTTGTACGGACCGTTTGCCTTCTTGGCCTTCATGCCGTCCAACAGGGCCTGGCCCTGCAGTTCGCCCACCTTGAAGTTGTCGTAGGCCACGTAGTAGTCCACGTTCTCGGTGTTCAGGAGCAGGCGGTCATAAGCGATGACCGTTGCGCCGGAGTCCTTGGCCTGCTGGAGCTGAGTGCCCAGCTGCGCACCGTCGATGGCACCGACGATGATGACCTTGGCACCCTTGGTGACCATGGCACTGATCTGGTTCTGCTGCTCGGATACGCCGCCGTTGGCGAACTGGACGTCCGGCTTGAAGCCGGCGCTGGTGAGGCCGTCGTTGAACAGCTTCTCCGCGAGGACCCAGTTTTCACTGGTCTTCTGCGGAAGTGCGACGCCGATCAGCGAGTCCTTGGGGAACGCTTCCCCGCCTGCTGTGCTGCTGCTTGAGCCGCTGTCAGAGCGGCCGCAGGCTGTCAGCGCCAGTGCCGCGATGGCAGCGACTGCTGCTGCCTTTCCTGCTTTACCAAACATTCGCATATCTTGGTTCACTTTCTGTGTGGGTGGGGTGGAGCGAGTCTGTGAGGAAGCGGATCACGCTTCCTTGGAGATGACCTCTTTGGTGGATGTGGTTTCGTCGGGCTTGATCTCGTTGTTGCGCTGGAAGTTCTTCATCAGCAGTCCGGTAATGGACCGCTTGCCCTGTGACTTGTTGTAGACATCGAAGGCGACTGCTGCCAGGAGCACCAGGCCCTTGATGATCTGGGTCAGGTCGGCGCCTACGCCCAGCAGCTGGAGGCCGTTGTTGAGCACAGCCATGACCAGGCCACCGACGATCGAGCCGATCACGGTGCCAACACCACCGGTGACGGCTGCGCCACCGATGAACACTGCTGCGATGGCGTCCAGTTCCCACCCGACGCCGTCAAAGGGGCCGGATGCGGTGGAACGTCCGACGAAGATCATGCCTGCCAAGCCCGCAAGGACGGACATGTTCATCATGACCAGGAAGTTGACCTTCTTGGACTGAACGCCGGACAGCTCAGCTGCGTGGCGGTTGCCACCCACGGCGTAGACGTGGCGGCCCAGGACGGTCTTGTCGGCGATGAATCCGTAGATGAGGACCAGGACGGCCAGGATCAAGCCGGGGATGGGGAAGGAAGTGCCGGGGCGGCCGGTGGCGAACAGGTACGTGGCGTAGAGGATCGCGCCGCAGATCAGGACCAGTTTGGTGACCTCGACCCAGAGCTCGGGTACGTCGGCGCCAAGTGCCTTGGCGGTAGCGCGGGCACGCAGGGACATGATGACCACGAAAGCTACGGCGATCAGGCCGAGCAACACCGTGAGGTTGTTGAAGCCCGTTTCCGGTCCAACCTCAGGCAGGTAGCCGGAACCGAGGAACTGGAACTCTTTAGGGACGGGGATGGTGTTGGACTTACCGACGAACTGGTTGAAGCCTCGGAACAGGAGCATGCCCGCCAGGGTCACGATGAAGGCAGGGATGCCCACATACGCCACCCAGAACCCTTGCCAGGCGCCGATCACAGCTCCCAGGACCAGTCCGAAGAGCACGCCTGCCCACCAGGGGAAGCCCCAGTCACGCATTGCGAGGGCTACGAAAACCCCCACGAAGGCAGCCACGGACCCCACGGAAAGGTCAATGTGTCCGGCGATAATGACCAGGACCATGCCGATGGCCAGGATCAGGATGTAGGAGTTGCCGTTGAACAGGTTGATCACGTTGCCGGGGGTCAGCGTGCGGCCCTCGGTGAAGATCTGGAAGAAGACGATAAGTGCCACCAGGGCGAAGATCATGCCAAACTGGCGGGTATTGCCACCAAATAGCTTCTTGAGCGCGTTCATTGTTTTGGTCCTTGTGTCAGGAAGGGGCGAGGCTGGGCCAACGGGTCAGGCGGTTTTGCGGGCGGAAGTCATGAGCTTCATGAGGCTTTCCTGGCTTGCTTCGTTCTTGTCCAGGACGCCGGTGATGGCGCCTTCGAAGATGGTGTAAATGCGGTCGGACAGGCCCAGGAGCTCCGGGAGCTCCGAGGAAATGACAATCACTCCCTTGCCCTGGTTGGCGAGCTTCTGAATGATGCCGTAAATCTCGTACTTGGCACCTACATCGATTCCGCGGGTGGGTTCGTCCAGGATCAGGAGGTCCGGATCGGTGAACATCCACTTGGCCAGGACCACTTTTTGCTGGTTGCCGCCGGAGAGCTTGGCTACGCCTTCTTCCACCGACGGGGTCTTTGTCCGCAAAGACTTCCGGTACTCCTCGGCAACGGAGAATTCCTTGCGGGTATCCACTACCGAGTAGTTGCTGATCTTGTTCAGCGCCGCCGAAACTGTGGTGGTCTTGATGTCATCCAGCAGGTTCAGGCCCAGGGACTTGCGGTCCTCAGTGACGTAACCCAGTCCGGCGTCGATTGCTGCTTTGACCGAGCGGAGATTGACCTGTTTGCCGTCCTTGTAGACCTGGCCCTTGATGAAGCGTCCGTAGGAGTGTCCAAAGAGGGACCGGGCAAGTTCCGTGCGGCCGGCGCCCATGAGGCCAGCAAAGCCGACAATCTCGCCGCGGCGTACATAGAAGTTGGAGCCCTTGCAGATCAGGCGGTCCTGGATCTGCGGGTGACCCACGGTCCAGTCCTTGACCTCGAAGAAGACCTCGCCGATCTTCGGTTCGTGGTCCGGGAAGCGGGACTCAAGGGTCCTGCCCACCATGCCCTTGATGATGCGGTCCTCATCCACGCCGTCACGCTTGACGTTCAGGGTCTCGATGGACTTGCCGTCACGGATGATGGTGATCTCGTCGGCAATCTGTTCGATCTCGTTGAGCTTGTGGGAAATGATGATCGAGGTGATGCCCTTGCCCTTGAGGCCCAGGATCAGGTCCAGGAGGTGCTGGGAGTCGGATTCATTCAGTGCAGCCGTGGGCTCATCCAGGATCAGGAGTTTCACGGACTTGTTCAATGCCTTGGCGATTTCCACCAGCTGCTGCTTGCCGACGCCGATTTCCTTAATGGGGGTATCGGGATCCTCGCGGAGCCCAACGCGGGCCAGGAGTTCGAGGGAGCGCTTGCGGGCCTCGGCCCAGTCGATCACACCCCACTTGGTGGGTTCGTTGCCGAGGAAGATGTTCTCCATGATGGACAGTTCCGGGATCAGGGCCAGTTCCTGGTGGATGATCACGATGCCGGCCGCTTCACTGGCGCGGATGTCCTTGAACTGCTGGGTTTCGGCTTGGTACACGATGTCTCCCGTGTAGCTTCCGTACCCGTAAACGCCGGAAAGAACCTTCATGAGCGTGGACTTGCCGGCACCGTTTTCCCCGCAGATTGCGTGGATTTCGCCGGCCATCACGCGCAGGCTCACGTTCGACAAGGCCTTCACGCCGGGAAATTCCTTCGTGATCGAGCGCATCTCCAAAAGGATGGGATCACCTTGCGTGTCGAGGGATGTCATCAGCCCTTACGCCTCCAATGCATGACTTCGTTGTCGGCCCCGCAATGGCGAGGCTGTCTGATGAAAAAGTAAACTGGATCACCCGTCTTGTCGTCAAGACTTGAACGCATGATCCAGCTAACGATTTCGTTACCTACCGGTAATACCTGCGTGTTGGAACACCAAAGCGGCAGCTCCCAAGGCCTCTGCACGTGCACCCAGCGACGACATCGCGAGGTGGGTTGTCTCGCCCACCACTGGCACGGCGTGCCGCACCAGGCCCCTGCGGATCGGGTCCAGCAAGAGGTCGCCGAGGCCCGCCAAGGGGCCGCCCACCACAATCACTTCAGGGTTGATGAGGTTGGAAACGTTGCCCAAAGCGCGTCCTACCGCCAGTCCGGCGTCGTCCACCACCCGCTGTGTTGCGGAGTCGCCGGAGAGGCAGTTGCGGACGATGTCCTGTGGCGTCAGCAAGGTCTCCTGGCCGCGGCCCAACAGTTCGATCATGGTGGTGGTGGACGCTATGGTTTCGAGGCAACCCCTGTTCCCACAGCGGCACACCAGGCCGTGCTCATGGATGGTGGCATGGCCTATTTCACCCGTGATGCCCACATTGCCGTAATAGGGGAAACCGTTGAGAATCAGGCCCGCGCCGATGCCCGAACCGATCTTGAGGAACATCAGGTTGGACACGCCGCTGTGGGGTCCCCACGTCACTTCGGACAACGCACCGAGGTTGGCGTCGTTGTCAACAAAGACGGGGCAATTCAGCGCTTCCTCCAGCCGGTGGAGAATATCGATGCCCACCCATTCCGGGAGGATTGCGCCTTGCGCCACCGTGCCGGAACGGCGGTCGATCGGGCCAGGAATGCCCGCGCCCGCGCCGACTACGGCAGTGCGGTCGATGCCGTTTTCGCGGAGCAGTTTTTCCAGCAGCAGGACAGCCGCCGCGATGCCTTCTTCCGCTTGGTGGCCCAGCGGTAATTCGATGTAATCCTCGGCAATGACGTGGTAGCCCAGTGAAGCAAGGACTACGCGCAGGTGGCGGCGTCCGAAGTCGATGCCGACGGCCACGGCGCCGTTGCTGTTCAGCCTGACGTTGGTTGCGCGGCGACCGGAGCTGGTGGTGGGTTCGGTGGAAACGAGGCCAGCGTCCTGCATGATTTTCACGATGTTGGAAATCGTTGCGGTGGACAGCCCGGTCTGCCGTGAAAGCTCGGCCTGCGTGGATGGTCCGCTCAGCAGGCACTCGATGATTCGCTGCTGGTTCAGGTGGCGCAGTGCGGACTGCGAGCCGGGTTTTCTTGGGTGGCTCTTCGTTGAGCGCTGCGTAGCGGGCATGACAAGAAGATTGCCCCACAAGCGACGTTGTAGTCAAGAAGTGAACACAAGGAGTCAACTCACCGCGACATACTCCAACGCAAGAACATGGGATAAGTACCCCCTTGAGGGCCCGCTAATCGTTCGAAATCCATGTCGTGGGGCGCAGGGCGGGCCCCGCAACCGAGGAATGGCGGGCAATGCGTCCCGCTTCGGCGGCCTCCGGGTCCAATTGCCCCACCCAGCGTCCGCGGGCCGCGCCTACGCTGGAAGCAAGAAACCTCCCGGGCACGTGTACGAGGCATCGGGAACAGGCGAAAACCTAGGTGGTAATGATGCTGCTCTCAGTCCTGCAGGCGAACGCTTCCGTCATGGACGTCGACGCCAATCTCCGAACGATCGACGACGCCGCGCAGCGCGCCGCCCAGGCAGGAGCAGGCCTGCTGCTCACTCCGGAGCTGTTCCCCGTGGGATACGCTCCGCTGCGCCTCCATGCCGAACTGGATCCGGCCACGCTTCCCATCATCCGGGAACGCCTGGCCGGCATCGCCCGCCGGCACAGCATAGGCCTGGTGTACAGCCTTCCGGCAGTCGCCAACGACCAGAACGCCTGGCACATCACCGCCACTCTGCTGGACGCATCAGGCGCCGAGATCCTGAACTACGCCAAGGTCCACCTCTTTGGCCCGGAAGAGCACAAGGCGTTCATTGGCGCCCAAGAACCTCCCGCCGTCGTGGATTTCAACGGGATCCGCACATCGATGCTGATCTGCTACGACGTCGAATTCCCGGAGGCGGTGCGGGCTGCTGCCACCCGCGGGGCTGAACTCCTCCTGGTGCCAACGGCCCTGTCCGCGGGGTTCGACAACGTGCCGCAGGTCCTGATCCGTGCCCGTGCGTTGGAAAGCCAGCTCAACGTGGCCTATGCCAACCACTCCGGCCACGAGGACGTCTACACCTTCCTGGGTGGCAGCGTCGTGGCCGGTCCTGACGGATCGTTGCTCGCCGCAGCCGGGGACTCCCCGGCTCTGCTGTTCGCGGAGGTCGGTACGGATTCAGTGAACGCAGCCCGCGAGGAAGTCCCCTACCTGCGCGAACGCCGGACGGAACTCTACGAGGAGTGGGACAAGCGCGCCTAGTCGCCGTTCCCGTCCGCGGGAAGGCCCGCCACCAACTCGTCCACGTACTGCAACGCAAACCACAGCTCGGCTCGAACCTGGGCCTGGTTGAGGTCCATGTCCAGAAGGTCGGCCAGCACGCCGATCTGCCGCCGCACGCTGTTACGGTGCAGGCCCAGCAGTTTGGCCGAGCCGTCCCAGCTGCCGTTTTCGCTGAGCCAACCCCTCAACACGGCAAGAAGCGGGTCTCGCCTCTCCGGCTCGAGCGCCAGCACGGGTGCAAGGAGGCGTTCGGCCAGCATGGTCCCGGCTTCGCGGCCCAGGAGGCCTGCGACAGACCACGTGACCTCGTCCACGCGTGCGCTCTTGCCGCTCTGCTGGACGCGGCTGCGCAGCGAGCCCACCCGCTGATAGGCCGCTTGGAGTCCAAGAAGCTCCGTCGGTTCTCCGATGACCAGCCGCCAGCCGAGTTTCTCGATGTCCGCCAGGAGCGAATCGTCCACCTTCAGCCGCGTAATCGCCGCGAAACCATACTCCGTGATCTCCACAAGCTTGGTGTCGAAGAGCCTCCGCCATTGCAGCAGTTCACGGACAGGCCCGTCGTCAGCAGCGCCATCCACCCGGACCCCTTGCACCACGCGCATCTGCCCGGATCTGGTGGAGGACAGGCTCTGGGCGAGCAGGTCCTTGAGGCCGTTGACATGTTTGGTGGAGCCGGACGTCAGCGAGTCCGGGTGAAGCAGCACCGCCGTGGCCAGTTGGCTGGGAGCCAGCGACCCACTGGTCCTTTGCCGCACCAGCAGTTCCAACAACCCCACAGCCGACTGCACCACGTTGTTCTGCGCAGACGTCAGCGGTGCATCGGAGCCCAAGATCAAGGCCCCGAGGTTGGCGTCCTTGGTGCTCCGCAATGGATGCCCAAACACCAGCGCTGAACCGGGTTGTTCGAAGCCGTCCATTTCAACGCGCGGCCCGCTGCCGGACAGCAGCCGCTCCAGCATGGGCGACAGCAATGAATGCTCGACGCCGGTGCTCCCGCCGGCGTTGTGCCCCCGCGCCCGGACCCGTCCGTCAGCCCCCACCAGCACGGCCCACACCGGCACCCGCTGAACCAGCGCTGCCAGCAGTTCGTGTTCCGGTCTGGGGGAGAGGACTGCCCGCATGAGTTGGCGGTTGGTCTCGGCAAGTTGGCGGAAGACCCGCGCATTGTCCGTCTCCAGAAGCTGGGAGAACTCCAGCCCGATCGCAGCGAATGGCACGGATTCCGGGACCTCGAACAACGTGAGGTTGTGCTTGCGGCAAGCGTCCAGCAGCACCTCCGGTACGGCGTCGAAGTACGGCCTGATGCCGAAGCCCAGCGCCGCCACTTTCGCGTCCACCAGCCGCTGGACGTAGGCATCCACCTTGGCCGCCGAGCCGCCCTTCCCCAGGAAAGGCAGCCCGGCGGTGAGGAGGAACTCGCCCTCGGGAAGGTACGGCGTGGGGTCTTCGAGCTCACTCGGTTCCACCCACCTCAGCAGCGAGCCGCCGCTGCCGCCGTCGTGAAGCATTGTCAACTCCGGCGGCAGCTGCTCCACAAACTGTGCGAGCGTGACGAAACTCAGGCGGGCGGTGGCGGGCTCAGGCGACATGGTCCTGCCCGGCGGCGGCCGGCTCCTGGTAGTCGGGGCACTGGTAAGCAGTAGTTGCATACGCACGGGGGAGGCGCGGGGCGATCCTGTTGATGATCTCGTCGCCATGGCTGCCGATCGCGGCTCCCCAGTCGTCGGCGCTCGCCGCTCCGCACGCAGGGTCGCCGAACAACACCGCGGTGTCACCGACGTCGATTCCTTCCGCATCCGGTCCCAGGTCCACCATGAACTGGTCCATGCAGACCTTGCCGATCACCGGCACGCTGCGGCCCGCGATGTTCACTACGGACCGGCCACTGATGCCCTTGGGGATGCCATCTGCGTAACCGAGTGGAATGAGCCCGAGGTAGCGCGGCTCGTACGTGATGGCCTGGTGTTCGTAGCTGACCCCGGTCCCCGCCGGAACCTTCTTGACCATGACCAGCGGCGCCGTCACGCTGAGGGCGGGACGCAGGCCGAAGTCTGCCGGGTTCAGGTGGTCAGCCGGTGCAAGGCCGTAGATGGCCAGCCCTGCCCGGACCATGTCGAAATGGAATTCGGGCCGGTCCAGGATGTTCGCCGAACTGGAAACATGCCGGAGCTGCGGGTTCAGGCCGGCTTCACGGGCTTCCCGCACAGCGTCCTCGAACTCTGCGACGGCGGTGGCGTTGCCCGGGTGGGCGGGCACATCGGCCCAGGCCAGGTGGGTCCAGAGGCCGCGCACGCGGAGGGTCCCGTCCACCTCAGCCTTGCGGGCGGCGGCGACAAGTTCCGCCCAATCTTCCTTGCGTGCACCGCCGCGGCTCAGTCCGCTGTCCAATTCCAAATGTACGACGGCGGGGCGGCCAACGCGGTCTGCGATGCCAGCCAGGACCTCGAGTTGCGTGACGCTTCCGAGCGAAACATCGATGTCGTTTTCCAGCGCCTCGAGAATGGTGGAGCTTGTCTGGGATGCCAGATAGAGCCACGAAAGTATGGGGACTGTGATCCCTGCATGGCGAAGGGCTATGGCTTCGGTGAGCTGGGCTGTTCCCAGCCAGTCCGCCCCGGCCTGGACGGCAGTGCGCGCTACCTCCACCAGTCCGTGGCCATAGGCATTTCCCTTGACTACGGCCATGAAGGAGGGCGCTTCAGTGCGCTTTTTCAGTGCTTTGACATTGTCTGAAATCGCGGACAAGTCAACGGTGACCTGCCCCGACAGGGCCGCCGGAGCGGCTCCTTGATTGTGTGCATTACGTCTCATGGTTGAACACTATAGGTCATTTTGCACCGCAGTGAGAGGTGGCTCACATGCCAGTCTTGTGGAGGGGAAATCGAAACTACTTTGAAGGGACGTCAAGGGTGACTGTGCCTGTGAACACCAAAAACACTGCGGCGGAGAGTGCCACCAGGCCGAGCCTCGGAGCTCAGCTTCTGCGCCGCAAGCCGATCGGCCAGATGGTCAGCGAAGCCGGAAGCAGCGAGGGCGGTACGCCTTTGGTCCGCAGCTTCGGCGTTCTTCAGCTGACCATGATCAGCGTCGGTGCCACGCTTGGCACCGGCATCCTGGTGATCCTTGGAGAATCCGTACCGCTGGCCGGCCCGGCGATCTGGATCTCGTTTGTCATCGCTGGCCTCGCTGCGCTGCTCTCCGCTGTGTCGTATGCCGAAATGGCGGGCCTTGTCCCGGTGGCCGGCTCCAGCTACTCCTACTCCTACGCCACCATGGGCGAGGGCATGGCCTGGGTCTGCGGCTGGTGCCTCGTGCTGGAGTACGCGGTCTCCGTTGCGGCTGTCGCTGTGGGCGCGGGGCAGTACGTCAACGAGACCCTCGCCGCATTTGGCCAGTTCCTGCCGGACGCGATCAGCCAGCCGCCGGGAGACGGCGGCCTGGTGAACGTGCCTGCAATGGTGATCGTGATCCTGGCCATGCTTCTGCTGGTCCGAGGCGCCCGCGAGAGTGCATGGATTAACACGGCGATTGTCGTCGTCAAGGTAGGCATCCTGCTCTTCTTCTGCGCAGTAGCCTTCACCGCTTTCAACGCAGGCAACTTCGAGCCTTTGCTGCCCATGGGCGCCGCTGGTGTTTCTGCTGCCGCGTCCAGCGTTTTCTTCTCCTACATCGGCTTCGACGCCGCCTCCACGGCGGGTGAGGAAGCCAAGAACCCCAAGCGGGATCTTCCCCGGGCCATCATGCTGTCCATGGTGATCGTCACCAGTATCTACGTCATGGTTGCCGTCGCGGCCATTGGTGCCCGTCCGTGGGGTTGGTTCGACGGTACAGAAGCTGCATTGGTGCAGATCCTGCACGAGATCACCGGGCAGCCGTGGATCGCCCTGGTCTTCTCCATCGGTGCAGTCCTTGCGATTGCCAGCATTGTGCTGACCGTGTTGTACGGCCAGACCCGGATCATGCTCTCCATGTCCCGCGACGGCATGGTGCCCAAGGTCTTTGGGCGCATCTCCCGCCGAACCGGCACCCCTGTCGCTGGAACATTGATCGTCGGTATCGCCGTCGCCCTTGCCGCTGGCCTGGTCCCACTTGGTGCCCTTGCGGACGCCACCAGCATCGGAACCCTCTTCGCGTTCGCGCTGGTCAACGTTGCCGTCATCTACCTGCGACGCAACCGTCCAGATCTCGAGCGGAGCTTCCGGGTCCCGCTGTACCCGATCACTCCCATCCTGGGCACGCTGATGTGCGCTTACCTGATGCTCAACCTCGGCGCCGACACCTGGATCACCTTCGGCGTATGGATGCTGGTGGGTATCGCCATCTACTTCGGCTATGGACGCCGGAATTCCAAGGTAGCCGCGCTCAGCGAGCAGGACTACCGTGAACTAACCACCAGGGCCGTGAGCCCGGAACCTGTGAAAGCAGCAAACTCATGACCATCGCCACCGAACTACCCGTCGTCGATGAACCGGGAGCGCCTGCCGGCGCACCGATCACCATGCTGAACCCGGACTTCCCGTTCAGCTATGACCACTACCTGGCCCACCCCGGCGGACTGGGCTCCGTTCCCGAGGAGCTCCTCGGCACGGAAGTTGCCATCATCGGCGCCGGCCTGTCCGGACTCGTCACCGCCTACGAGTTGATGAAGCTTGGCCTCAAGCCAGTGATCTACGAGGCCGACCAGATCGGTGGGCGTCTCCGGACCGCGAGCTTCCCGTCAGCGCCCGGCGTCGTGGCAGACCTTGGCGGCATGCGATTCCCGGTCTCCGGCAAGGCCTTCTACCACTACGTTGACCTGCTCGGCCTGGACACCAACGAATTTCCCAACCCCATGGCGCCGGCAACCTCCTCCACGGTGATTGAGCTCGCGGGTAAGAAGCACTACGCCACCACGGCCGATGAGCTGCCGGAGTTTTTCCTCGAAGTAGCCGACGCCTGGAAAGCCGCAGTCAACGACGGTGCAGCCTTCGCGGAGATGCAGGAAGCCATCAAGGCCCGCGACACCAAGCGGATCAAGGAACTCTGGAACGCGCTCCTCCCGGAGCTCGACGAGCAGACCTTCTACGGCTTCATCGCCGCCAGCAAGTCCTTCAAGGAAGCCGGCTTCGCGCACCGCGAGGCGTTCGGCCAAGTGGGCTTCGGCACCGGCGGTTGGGACACGGACTTCCCCAACTCAATTCTCGAAATCCTCCGCGTGGTCTACACGGACGCGGATGATCAGCACCGGTCCATTGCGGGAGGAGCGCAAAGGCTCCCCGAGGCACTCTGGAACCACGCGCCGTCGGGCCTTAAGTACTGGCCGGAAGGCACCTCGTTGGCGTCCCTGCACAGCGGTTCCCCGCGCGGAGCCGTGGACAACATCCGCCGCGCAGGGAACGGTGACCTGCTGGTCCGTGAAAACTGGGGACGCGAAGCCACTTACCAAGCTGTGGTCACCACGTGCCAGTCCTGGCTGCTGTCCACGCGCATCCACACCGAAGAAGCGCTGTTCCCGGCAGAGTTGTGGACCGCTATCGAGCGCTCGCATTACATGCAGTCCTCCAAGACCTTCGTGATGGTGGACCGCCCGTTCTGGAAGGACATCGACCCGGAGACCGGCCGCGAGGTGTTGTCCATGACCCTCACCGACCGCCTTAACCGGGCAACGTACTTGCTCGACGACGGACCGGACAAGCCCGCTGTCATGCTCCTGTCCTACACCTGGAATGACGACGCCCTGAAATGGTTGGCCCTCAGCGCCGACGAGCGCGTGAAGCTGATGCTCCACTCGCTGCAGCAGATCTACCCGGGAGTGGATATTGCCAGCCACATCGTCGGGCAGCCGATCACGGTGTCCTGGGAAGCGGACCCCAACTTCATGGGTGCGTTCAAGGCCAACCTGCCCGGGCACTACCGTTACCAGCAGCGCCTGTTCACGCACTTCAAGCAGGACCAGTTGCCGGAGCACCAGCGCGGCATCTTCCTCGCCGGAGATGACGTGTCCTTCACCGCAGGCTGGGCCGAGGGCGCCGTGACTACGGGCCTCAATGCCGTGTGGGGCGTGGTGAACCACCTGGGCGGCACGTCCGCTGCCGGTAACCCCGGACCGGGCGACCTCCTGGACGAGCTCGGCCCGATCAGCCTGGACTAGTCTCTGTGCGTTGCGGGGCCCTGCATTCGGCTCTCAGCGACTCTTTGCTGCCGTCACCTACCTCAGTGCAGCGGCGAGGCCGAGCATAGCCAGCGCGAAGATCGGGAAGAGCCAGGTGCCCACCAGTGCCGTGATCCTGTTGCCCCTGCCACTGCCGTGAGCGGCAGGTGTGCTGGGGTCGGTGATCTCGTCCGGATCGGTGTCCCTGGAGCGGATGGTGCCAACTATCGACAAAGCAATCATGGTGGCGGCACTGCCGACGAGCCAAGGGAGAGGATCCAGTTCCAGCCACGCATCCGCCCGCTGCGTCGGGGCTGCAATGCCGGAGAGGAGCCCGGAGATCACGCAGATGGCGACCAGGGCTACGAGCACCCAGATGCGTCGGACTGCTGCCGTGAGGTACAGGGGCAGGAAAGCAATGACCACAAGTGGTGTTGCGAGGAAAGCTGCCTGTGCCGGCGACACAAGCATCATCTCGGACCGGACCCACGGCACCACCGCCTGGTTGAAGAGCAAAAAGGCCAAGAGGCCCAGCAAGGCTGGCCCTAGCGCCTTCTTGACCCATTCATGTTTCGGTGCGGTCGGTAGTTCCAGCCCGGCGGCGTAGCTGCGCGCCGGTCCGAACGCCTCCTCAGCCTGCTGCCCGGTGTCGGCGAGGAGTTCGCGGGCGCTTGCCACGGCGTCGCCAATCGCGTTCCCGTGCACCTGGCGGAGGCGAAGTTCCAGAACGAGTTCGTCAAACCACTTCTTGTCCGTCGTTACCTGCGTCATGTGCTGGACTCCTTCGTGTGCTGACCGTCGTCGAGGTAGGTGTTGCTGAGGTGTGTGAACCGAACCCAGTCCGCGCTGAGCCGGAGCATTTCGGCGCGCCCGTGGTCAGTCAAAGCGAAATACTTGCGGCCCGGACCGCCCTCGCCCGCACGCCACTCGGTAGTGACCAAGCCGGCCGCTTCGTAGCGGGTGAGGAGCGGGTACAGCGTGCCGCCTTTGATGGTGCCAAACCCATGGCGTTCAAGTTCAGTGATGATCGCGTAGCCGTACGAGGGTCCGGCGGCAAGGGCACGAAGCGCCAGGAAGCCCAGTGTCGCCCTCAGCCAATCACTCGGCCAATCGGTGCCTATGGGCCTCGAAGGATCAGGAAGGGAATCGATCATGACTATATTGTCAGTCTAAGTAGTTGGTCTGTAAATCTACTTAAATGGTGCGAGGCCCGCTCTGCATCCCAAAACTTCAGGTTAGGGCGCAGAGCGGGCCCCGCATTCGTGCTTAAGCGTGCATGTCCCGGTGCGCCGCCGCGAGTTCCTTGTAGTGCGCGGCGTTGTGCTTCACGCCCTCAAACTCCTCATCGGTGAGTTCACGGCGGACCTTCGCGGGCACGCCGGCCACCAGGGAGCGTGGGGGAATAACCGTGCCCTCCAACACCACGGCGCCGGCGGCAATGAGCGAGCCCGTCCCGATGACAGCGCCATTGAGGATGGTGGCGCTCATGCCGATCAGGCAGTCATCCTCCACAGTGCACCCGTGGACTACGGCGCTGTGCCCCACGGAGACGCGCTCGCCGACCGTGCAGGGGAAGCCCGGGTCGGCGTGGAGGACTACGTTGTCCTGGAGGTTCGAACCTGCGCCGACGCTGATTGCAGCCGTATCTGCGCGGACGGAGACACCGTAGAAGGCGCTGGAGTCCTGGGCCAACGTGGCCTTGCCGATAATGGATGCGGTGGGTGCCACGAAGGCGGATTCATGGATGGCCGGGGTGTCCCCGGCGAACGTGTAAGAGGGAGCCATGGTGCCCAGCTTATTTCCCAACTGGGTAACAGCACATGTCGCACTGGGCTCTCAGTGGGACGTTTGCTGTTACCTACATGGGCAAAGGGGTGCGGAGGACCAGGAATTGGTAGTGCTGGACCCAGTTGCCCGCGCCGGGACCGGACTCCACGCCCACACCCTCGGGCCACGTCCGGAAATGCTCGATCGCGCCGTGCTCACCAAAGATCCGGCGCACAGTATCGTCGCTGCGGCGGCTGAAGAACCGCCGCGGTTCATCGAGGTCCTCCGGGTTCAGGACTTCCTCATCGTCACCTGACCAGAGTCCGACGGCGATGGGCGCACCAGGTGCGGTGACCCGCACCAGTTCGCTGACGACGTCGTGAATTCCGCTGTTGGGGACATGCAGAAGTGTGCTCATGGTCCACGCAGCTGAAAAGACCGAATCCCGAAACGGCAGGTTCCGGCCGCTGGCCACAGTTGCCTCAAGTCCGGCCGCGCACGCCAGGTGAACACTTTCCGAGGACAAATCCACGCCGGTGTAGTGCAATCCGGCGCGGACGAACTCCAAGCCCTCAACGCCTGTGCCGCACCCCAGCTCGAACAAGGAATGACGGTGTTCGGACTTCAGGAGCCGGATGAACCATTCTCTGCTCTCGACACGGTGTGGCGTGAGCGCGCGGGTGTTCCGGACAGGCGCCTGGCGGTCGTAGTAGACCGCCAAATCAGCCTCGTGCTCGGCGTGAGGAATGCCCCGCATACACCCAGCATAGGAGCGGCGTTAGTTGAACACCACGGTCCGGGTGCCATCCAGGAGCACACGGTGTTCGGCGTGCCACTGAACCGCTTGGGCCAGCGTTCGGCCTTCGACGTCGCGACCCATCTGGACAAACTGTGCAGCCGTGCGCGCGTGGTCGACGCGGATGACTTCCTGCTCGATGATCGGGCCCTCGTCGAGGTCGGCTGTCACGTAGTGGGCGGTGGCGCCGATGATCTTGACACCGCGCGCGTGGGCCTGGTGGTACGGCTTCGCGCCCTTGAAGGAAGGCAGGAAGGAGTGGTGGATGTTGATGGCCTTGCCATTCAACTCCGTGCATAGATCGTTGGAGAGGACCTGCATGTAGCGGGCCAGGACGGTCAACTCGACGTCGTGATCGGCAATGAGCTTCAACAGCTGCGCCTCGGCCTGGGGCTTGGTTTCCGGCGTCACCGGGATGTGGTGGAACGGGATGCCGTAGAACTCCGCCAGCGGCTCAAGGTCACGGTGGTTGGACACGATGGCAGGGACCTCAATGGGCAGGGTGCCGGTGCGCTGCTGGAACAGGAGGTCGTTCAGGCAGTGCGCGTCCTTGGAGCACAGGATGATGGTGCGGACCTTTTCGCCAACAGGATTGATCTGCCAGGTCATTCCGAACGATTCGGCTACCGGACGCAGGGCAGAGGCCAGTTCGTCCTGGGTGCTCGACGTCGTTGCCTCCACGCGCATGAAGAAGTTGCCTGTGCTGGGGCTTCCGTACTGCTGGGAGTCGGCGATATTGCAGCCGGCCGTAAGCAGGGCTCCGGCTACCGCGTGGACGATGCCGGGGCGGTCGGGGCAGGAAAGTGTTACTACGAAAGCGGTGGATTCAGTCACACGATCAAGCCTACCCGTGCCGCGTTGTTGTACTGTTAATGGGTCGCAACTGGCGTTGGGTGGACTACCACCAGGGAGCGGCAATCATGAAGACCACGGATCGTACGCCTGGGCCGAGGGTCATGTCTTACCGCCGCATGCACGTGACCGATCCCTCTGTAATCAAGGGGACGCGGGAATGCTGCTGCCGGTAGCCTGACCTGTAGCACCACCCGTTGCCTAGCCAGGAGATCTCCGTGACTACCACAACCACTTCCGCGTCTGTCAGCAACCAGTCGCTCGCCGATCTCGATCCCGAGATCGCAGCAGTCCTCAACCAGGAACTTGGCCGCCAGCGCGGCACCCTGGAAATGATTGCGTCCGAAAACTTTGCGCCCCGCGCGGTGATGGAAGCCCAAGGCTCCGTCCTGACCAACAAGTACGCCGAGGGCTACCCGGGCCGCCGTTACTACGGCGGTTGTGAATACGTCGACGTCGCTGAGCAGCTCGCCATCGACCGCGTCAAGGAACTGTTCGGCGCCGAGTACGCCAACGTCCAGCCGCACTCCGGTGCCCAGGCAAACGCTGCAGCGCTGTCGGCCATGATCACCCCGGGCGACAAGATCCTTGGTCTTTCCCTGGCACACGGTGGCCACCTGACCCACGGCATGAAGCTCAACTTCTCCGGCAAGCTCTACAACGTAGCTGCTTACCAGGTTGAAGAAGACAACTTCCGCATTGACATGGACAAGCTCCGCGAGCAGGCCATCGCCGAGAAGCCGCAGGTCATCATCGCTGGTTGGTCGGCCTACCCCCGTCACCTCGACTTCGCTGCCTTCCGCTCCATCGCCGACGAGGTTGGTGCCCTTCTCTGGACCGACATGGCACACTTCGCCGGTCTGGTTGCTGCAGGCCTGCACCCGAGCCCGGTCCCGCACTCCGACGTCGTCACCTCCACGGTGCACAAGACCCTCGCAGGTCCGCGTTCCGGTGTGATCCTTGGCAAGCAGGAGTGGGCCAAGAAGCTCAACTCCAACGTCTTCCCGGGCCAGCAGGGCGGTCCGCTCATGCACGTCATCGCGGCCAAGGCTGTTGCCTTTAAGATCGCCGGCAGCGAGGAGTTCAAGGAGCGCCAGGAGCGTGTCCTCGAGGGTGCCAAGATCATCGCTGACCGTTTGAACCAGTCCGACGTCGCCGAAGCCGGTGTCTCGGTCCTCACCGGCGGCACCGACGTTCACCTGGTCCTGGTTGACCTGCGCAACTCGCAGCTGGACGGCCAGCAGGCCGAAGACCTCCTGCACTCCGTAGGCATCACCGTGAACCGCAACGCTGTTCCGTTCGACCCCCGCCCGCCGATGGTCACCTCCGGCCTCCGCATCGGTACGCCTGCCTTGGCCACCCGCGGATTCGGTGCCACCGAGTTCACCGAGGTTGCCGAGATCATCGCCACCGCACTGAAGGCGGGCTCGGCAGCTGATGTCGAGTCCCTCCAGGCCCGTGTCGACAAGCTGGCCGCTGACTTCCCGCTGTACCCGCAGCACGAGCAGTGGTAAATCCGCGATTCCGCGGCTAAGTAACGCATCACCCGGGCACTGAACCGGAGCCCACGGGATCCGCCGCCACATCTTCGGCGGCGGGTCCCGTTGGCATGAGCCATTAGGTCACCCACCAGAAAGAGCAGATGGAATGACACAGTCCACCGCACAGATCCTTGACGGCAAGGCCACCGCCGCAGCCATCAAGGCAGAACTGACCACTCGCGTTTCCGTCCTCGCCGCCCAGGGAATCGTCCCCGGCCTGGGCACCATCCTGGTGGGTTCCGACCCCGGCAGCACCTGGTACGTCGGCGGCAAGCACAAGGACTGCGCCGAGGTTGGCATCCAGTCCATCCGCCGCGACCTCCCCGAGGACATCAGCCAGGAGGACCTCTTGGAGGTTGTGCGCGAGCTCAACGACAACCCGGAATGCACCGGCTACATCGTCCAGCTTCCGCTGCCCAAGCACATTGACCAGGACGTCATCCTCGAAGCCATGGACCCTGATAAGGACGCCGATGGCCTGCACCCGATGAACCTTGGCCGCCTGGTGGCCAACGTCAACGGCGAGATGAAGTCCCCGCTGCCCTGCACCCCCAAAGGCTGTGTGGAGTTGCTCCGCCGCCACAACATTGAACTCAAGGGCAAGCGCGTCCTGGTGGTTGGCCGCGGCGTCACCATCGGTCGCCCCATCGGCCTCCTGCTGACCCGCAAGGAAGTCAACGCGACGGTCATCCTCGCCCACACCGGAACGGTGGACCTGCCGGCGGAACTGAAGCAGGCCGACGTCGTGATTGCCGCTGCCGGCGTGCCGCACATGATCAAGGCTGAAGACCTCAAGCCGGGTGCAATAGTGCTCGACGTCGGCGTCAGCCGCGTGGACGACGGCAACGGCAAGGCTGTGGTCACCGGAGATGTGGACCCGGCAGCTGCCGACGTCGCCGCCTGGCTCTCCCCGAACCCGGGTGGCGTAGGCCCGATGACCCGTGCCATGCTGCTCGCGAACGTCGTGGAGAGTGCTGAGCGCCAGGCGGGCATCGCCTAGTTTCACACGCGCTAAACGAGAGGGCTCTTGCAAGATTATGTGCAAGAGCCCTTTCACATGTCGGTGGGCGCTACTAGTCTGCTGAGGGTGCACAATGAAGCAACCCGCTCCGCAACTCCCACTGAATCGTCGCAAACCCGCTTCGACATGAACCGACCCGCCGTCATCAGCGCGCAAAACCTCACCAAGACCTATGGTGACCTCACTGCCGTGGACAACATCTCCTTCGACGTACCGGCGGGGGAGTCCTTCGGGCTGCTGGGCCCCAACGGCGCCGGCAAGTCCACCACCATGAAAATGATCGGTGGCGTCTCCCAACGCACCTCGGGAACGCTCAGCATCATGGGCTTGGATCCTGAGTCGCACGGCCCTGAAGTCCGGGCGCATTTGGGTGTGGTCCCGCAGCAGGACAACCTGGACGAAGAGCTGAAGGTCCGCGAGAACCTGATTGTCTACGGGCGCTACTTCGGCCTGCCGCTGAGCTACTTGCGGCCGAAAGCCGATGAACTGCTGGAATTCGCGCAGCTGACGGACAAGGCAAACTCGAAGGTCGATGCCCTGTCCGGCGGTATGAAGCGGCGGCTCACCATTGCCCGCTCGCTCATCAACGAGCCACGGATCCTCCTCTTGGACGAGCCCACCACCGGCCTGGACCCCCAAGCGCGCCACATCCTCTGGGACCGGCTCTTCCGGCTTAAGGAAAATGGCGTCACCCTCATCCTCACCACGCACTATATGGACGAGGCAGAGCAACTCTGCGATCGCCTGATCGTGGTGGACAAGGGGCGCATTATGGCCGAGGGGTCTCCGGCGAACCTCATCCGCGAGCACTCATCGCGCGAAGTACTCGAGCTCCGGTTCGGGTCCGAGCGGAACGCGACCATCGGCGTCGAACTTCAAGGCGTCGGCGAGCGGCTCGAAACGCTGCCCGACCGCGTGCTCATTTATGCACACGACGGCGAGGCCGCGCTCGAGCAGGTCACTGCGCGCGGGCTCCGCCCCATGACCTCGCTGGTGCGCCGCTCGTCGCTGGAGGACGTGTTCCTGCGGCTCACGGGCAGGAGTCTCGTTGACTAGCGGCACTGACAAACCACTTACGACGGCGGCGCCGCCGTTGCGGGCCCACTCGCCTGAGGTTTCGGCTGCCCGGGCGCGGCGATGGGGCGCCTTTTTCTACGCAGAGCAAGTACTTCGCGTCATGCGCAACTACGGCTGGTCCGTGATCCTGTACAGCGTGGGGCAACCCGTGGCGTACCTCTTTGCCATGGGCGTTGGCTTGGCCAGCCTGGTGGACGCCAACAGCGAAGCCACGTTCGGCGGTGTCAGCTACTTGGAGTTCGTGGCTCCGGCGTTGTTGGTCTCGGCTGCGGTGATGACTGCCTCCGGGGAGTTCTCCTATCCCATCATGGACGGCTTCAAGTGGCGCCGTGTTTTTTATGGCCCACACGCCTCACCGTTGATTCCCGAGCAAATCGCCAGCGGACACATCATTGCCAGCACCCTGAGGTTCCTCCTGCAGTCGGTGGTCTACTTCGTGGTGGTGGCATTGTTCGGTGCTTCGCCGGGTCCGTGGGGCTGGGTGTCGGCCCTCGTCGCTACCGTTGCGGCGCTGTCCTTTGGCCTGCCGCTGATGGCTTATGCGGCCAGCATCAAACAGGACAAGGGGCAGTTTGCGCTGGTGCAACGCTTCATCGTGATGCCGCTGTTCCTGTTCTCGGGGACGTTCTTCCCCCTGGATTCCCTCCCGATCGCTGTCCGTTGGATCGGATGGATTTCACCGGTGTGGCACGGGACTGAGCTGAGCCGCGTATTCACCTACGGGATGGATCAAAGCCCTGTGCTGACCATCATCCACGTGGTTTTCCTGCTGGCCACGGCCGCAGTTGGCTGGATGGTCGTCCGCCGCCAGTTCGTGAAAAGGATGGGCTCATGAGTGTCCTGACAGGTGGCCACAGTGCCACGGATCGTGCGCGGGAGCGGAAGTTCGGCTCTCTTTATTCACGCAATGCCAAAGCCGTGGTGGGCCGCGGATTGATGGCGGCCAAGTCCAGCACATGGCTGGTCATGGTCTCCGGGTTCTTTGAGCCCGTGCTGTTCCTGCTGGCCATGGGCGTGGGCATGGGCTCCATCGTGGGCACTGTCCAAGGCCCTGGCGGCGAGGAGATCAGCTACGCGGCCTACATTGCACCGGCGCTGCTGGCCGTTTCGGCGATGAACGGGGCGATCTACGACTCCACGTGGAACGTGTTCTTCAAGATGAACTTCGCCAAGCTGTACCAGGGGATGCTCTACACCTCCCTGGGACCGCTGGATGTCGCGATCGGTGAGATCTTCCTGGCGCTCCTGCGGGGCCTGCTCTACGCCACTGGATTCACCGCCGTTATGGGCGTCATGGGTTTGCTCACCAGTTGGTGGGCCATGCTGGTCATTCCTGCCTCGGTGCTGATCGCCTTCGGATTCGCGAGCTTCGGAATGGGCATCACCAGCTTCATGAAGACTTTCCAGCAGATGGACTGGATCAACTTCTTCCTGCTGCCCATGTTCCTGTTCAGCGCCACGTTCTATCCGCTCAGCGTCTACCCGCAGGTCATCCAATGGTTCATCCAGGCCATGCCCCTGTGGCACGGCGTGGAGTTGCTGCGGCAGATCAGTGTGGGCTCGTTCAGCCCGGCCACCGCAATCCACGTGGGTTACTACCTGGTGATGATCGCTCTCGGGATCATGCTCACCACAGGAAGGCTGCGCCAGCTGTTCCTCAAGTGAAAGGTCCGGTGTTCGCCGTCCGTGGAAGCTGGCACAGGCACCTTCGTGGATTTGAGAGAATAGGTCCATGCAATCTCTCGGTGACCCGCACCCGTCCACGTCCCCCGCCGGCAAAGGCATGTTCAAGGGCTTCCGCATTGGCGGCCTGGGGATGACCGTCGTCATCATCGCGTTCCTGGTGGCCGTCATTTTCGCGGCAAACCAGAACGATGTTGTGGGTTGGGTTGTCGCAGTAGTGGCCTTCGGTTGGTTGGCTCTGGCCGCTTTCGTGGTGTTGAGCATCCGCAAGGCCGCGCAGCGGGCAGGTGCAAAACTGACCGAAGCGCAAAATGCCTTTAACGCCGCAGCCGGCCGCGCGCCGTCGTCGTCCGCTGCTGACAGTGGCGGCACGCGCGTCGTGGCCGAACGCAGCAAGTCAGATGAGGTTCGCGACCTCAAACTGGACCACTCCTTCAAGATCGTCCAGGTGCAGGTCCGTGTTGTGGACGAGGAGCGGGCCAAGGGCGGTGCCGCCGATCAGGACACCATCAACCGCGCACTGGAAACCATCGCCATTACGGCCACCAATGCGCGCGACATGATCAAGTCCTCCGGCGGCTCGGACGAGCCCGTAGCCGGCACCATCATCGACTAGAGTGGACCGGGTGAGTACGGCATTGAAGAAGGACTTCCTTCGCATCGCGTCAGTTAACGTCAACGGCCTGAGGGCTGCCTACAAGAACGGCATGGCGGAATGGCTGGAGCCCCGCGAGGTTGACATTCTCTGCCTCCAGGAAGTCCGGGCACCTGATGACATCGTCAGGAAGCTGATCGGCGAAGGCTGGCACATCCTCCACACCGAAGCTGAGGCCAAGGGCCGCGCAGGTGTTGCCATCGCGTCCCGCGAGGAACCTACTGCCACCCGCGTCGGTATTGGCGATGACTACTTTGACACGTCCGGACGCTGGGTTGAAGCCGATTACACCGTCAAGAACGGTGCCGGCGAATCCACCACGCTCACGGTCGTCAGCGCCTACGTGCACTCCGGAGAAGTGGGAACCCCCAAGCAGGATGACAAGTTCCGTTTCCTCGACGCCATGACGGTGCGCCTGCCTGAGCTCGCCAAGCACAGCGACCACGCTTTGGTAGTGGGCGACCTCAACGTCGGTCACACAGAGTTGGACATCAAGAACTGGAAGGGCAACGTCAAGCGTGCCGGCTTCCTCCCGGAGGAGCGCGCGTACTTTGACCGCTTCCTCGGCGAAGAAATCGGATGGAGGGATGTCCACAGGGGCCTGGCAGGAAATGTCGCCGGCCCCTACACCTGGTGGTCCCAGCGCGGTAAAGCCTTTGACACTGACACTGGCTGGCGCATCGACTACCACCTGGCTACGCCGGGCCTCGCAGCAGCCGCTTTCTCGGCTGTCGTGGACCGGGCGCCTTCGTGGGACACCCGCTTCTCCGACCACGCACCGCTGGTAGTCGACTACCGGCTCTAAGCTCCCTAAGGTATTCCTCCATGACTAGTTCCACCACGACTGAAACCGGCGCACCCGCTGATGCATCCGCCGACCCCAGGGCTGTGACATCCACCAAGCCAGCCGTAGGCGCCAAGCATCGCGTCTTGTCCGGCATGCAGCCCTCCGCTGACTCCTTGCACCTGGGCAACTACCTCGGCGCACTGGTCAACTGGGTCCGGATGCAGGACGAGTACGACGCCGTGTACTTCATCCCGGACCTGCACGCCATCACCGTTCCCCAGGACCCGGCCGAGCTCGCCCACCGCACTCGAGTCACCGCCGCCCAGTACATCGCCGGCGGCGTGGACGTGGAGAAGTGCACCCTCTTCGTCCAGTCCCAGGTCCCTGAGCACGCCCAACTCGCGTGGGTCTTGAACTGCATCACCGGCATGGGCGAAGCTGCCCGCATGACGCAGTTCAAGGACAAGGCGCAGAAGCAGGGGTCGGACCACGCCAGCGTTGGCCTTTTCACGTACCCGATCCTGCAAGCTGCCGATATCCTCCTCTACCAGCCGCACGGTGTGCCGGTGGGCGAAGACCAGCGGCAGCACGTGGAGCTCAGCCGTGACCTCGCCAACCGCTTCAACAGCCGGTTCGGGGAGACGTTCCAGGTTCCCGAAGCCTTCATCCAGAAGGAATCGGCAAAGATCTACGATCTTCAGAACCCGAACGCCAAGATGTCCAAGTCTGCGGAATCACCCGCCGGACTGATCAACCTCCTGGATGATCCCAAGACCGTGGCCAAGCGCATCAAGTCGGCCGTCACGGACACTGAAACCGAGATCCGCTACGACCGCGAGAACAAGCCGGGTGTCTCAAACCTGCTGACCATCTACTCGGCCATCAGCGGAACACCGGTAGAGAAGATCGTGGCTGACTACCAAGGCAAGATGTACGGGCACCTCAAGGTTGACCTCGCTGAACTCGTCTCCGGTCACCTGGCACCCATCCGGGAGCGGGCCAACGAGCTCCTGGCCGATCCCGCTGAACTCGACCGGCTCCTGGCCCTCGGAGCAGACAAGGCACGCGACATCGCGTCAGCTACTCTCGCGGATGTCTATTCCAAGGTCGGTTTCCTGCCCTACCGCGGAGATGCCCACCGCGACCTGGGAGTCCGCTAACTCCATGTGCTCCGCTGGCCAGCTCAACGTCAAGACCGACACCCGCAAGGGTGTCGGTCCGGACGACTCTCGCCAGACGGGTGTTGCCGGCACCGACTGCGGCGACGGTGACACCATGTGTGTTGGTGTCATCCTCGGCTTTCCACCGGAGATCGCCCGCGAACTCCAGGAATGGCGCGCCTCCTTCGGTGACCCGATGGCCGAGGTCATTCCTGCCCACATCACACTGATCACCACCACACCTACTCAGGACTGGGCCGCTACCCGCGAGCATGTACGGGAAGTGGCCCGGACCCAGGAACCCTTCCACATCACCATTTCCGGCACGGGTTCGTTCCGGCCCGTGTCACCGGTGGTCTTCGTGAACGTTGAAGAGGGCTTTGAAGAGTGCGTGCAGTTGCACGAGAAACTTCAAACCGGGCCGCTGGAACGGTTGCTCCCGTTCCCATACCACCCGCACGTCACGGTGGCCCACGATGTCGCCCAGGAAAATCTTGATGAGGCCGAAACGGTCCTCAGAGATTACCGGGCGACCTTCCCTGTGGTTAGCATGGGACTTTACGAGCACGACACCAATGGAATATGGCAGCTACGGGAAGAGCTCGACTTTGGCGGCGATACTGACGAAGAACAGCAAACGGATTCACGCCACGCAGGCGGACGCTCCTCCGCTGCCAACTGAGCTGGCCAAGCTCAAACTTGAGCTGCTTCGCAAGAGGCAGGAATGGGGCCAGTCCAAGCGCGCCGGTGATGGCCTGCCGAAGAAGGCCGGAGCGTTCTTTGCCCTCTTCATGGCCAGGCTGAACACCAACCGTGCCTTGCGTTCTTTCCAGCACTACACACGCCAGCATGGGCCTCTGTTGAGTGCGGGTATTGGCTTCAACATGTTCTTCTCCGTGACGGGTCTGCTGACCACTGGCTTTGCAGTGGCGGGAATCGTTTTGGGGGGAAGCCCGGCGCTTCAGGACGCCGTCATCGACAGCGTGGCCGCGGCGGCCCCCGGGCTCCTTCAAGTGGATGGCGGCGAAGGACTGGTGGATCCCCAGTCGTTGCTCAACCCGTCCGGACTTGGCTGGACAGCCCTGATCGCGGCGGTAGTGACTGTCTTCATCTCCCTGGGCTGGATAGCAAGCATCCGGGAGGGCATCCGGGGGATCATGAACGCCGCTCCGTTGGTGCGTAATGCTGTCCTCCAGAAGCTCATCGACGCCGGTACCCTGTTGCTCCTCGGAGTCCTTCTGGTCATCAGCGCAGGCGCCTCCCTGATTTTTGGGACAGCCGCCGATTGGTTCATCGGTTTGCTGAAGTTGGACGAGGCAGTGGCCGCACCTATCGCCGCCACCGTCAAGATTGTGGTTCCCCTCCTGCTGAACTGTGCGACGGCGGCAGTTCTCTTCCGTATCGCCGCCGGCCTTAAGCTGGGGAGGCGCGCGTTCCTTGAAGCGGTGGTGCTCGCCGGCACAGGGACCACTGTCCTTCAACTTTTCAGCACCGAACTCCTGGCCCGGTCAGGAAACAACCCCGTTCTGGCGTCCTTCGCCATCATCATTGGCCTGCTGATCTGGTTCAACCTGGTGAGCCAGGTGTACCTCGTCTCGGCGTCGTGGTCGGCCATTCGTGAGGCCGATACTGAGTCGGGGGAGTCCCCGCGCAAGAAAGTCCTTGGGTCGCGTCGCGTGGCGCCCCGCACCTGACAGTTCTTTCTCCCGGGAGGCGCCATGAACAATCAACTGTGGATCGGCTGCCTCCTCGGGGCTGCCGTTGGTCTCATTGTGGGGCAACTGATCTTTAAGTCCCCTTTCCTGGGCATCCTCATCGGGGTGGGGCTGGGGGCACTTGTCGGGGCTGCAGTGGGACCGCGCCGGGGATAGTGGGCGTGTCCCCTGGGCTGAGGCTAGGGTGCTTGCACCAGCCCTTCCCATGCCACGGTCCAGTCGGCCGGAAACCCGGGGGCGTGGCGGTCCGGACCGTTGTCCCATCCAGCTGCCATGAGAGCGACAGCGGCCAGCAGCCCACCATTTCCTGGCAGGTAGAGCGGCAACGAGTCCGTCTGCCGGTTGTGCCCGTTGGGCAGGACCGTGTTCTTGCCCGCGCTGAGGAGGAGCGCATCCACTGCGGCCTCCGGGTCCTCGAGCCGTGCTGCGGTCATGGCCATCACTGGGTAATCCCAGCCCCAGGTGCTGCCCCAGTCCCAGTCGGCCAGCACGTCCGAGAGTGTTGCCCGCATGATCTCCGGATCAATGATGTCTGTCAGCGGGAGGACTCCAAGGGCGCACAGCATGGACGGATGGTCGGTGCGGATGGTGAAGGGTTCACTATCGATCCCTGCGTACACGCCGCCGATCACCCGCGGAGGAACCATGCCCTCTGCTACGTCGGACCATCCAGGCACCGGTTCCAGGCCCAGCCGCTCCCGCCACGCTGAAGCCGTGCGCAGGCCCCACTGCCAGTAGGCCAGCTCGAAGGTGGGGTTGGTGACCTTGGACCGGATGGACCCGTAGCTTTCCTGCGCCGGGATCAGGGGTGGCCCCAGCTCGAATCCCCGCGAGGTGGGGTGGGCAAAGCCGGCCATGAAAGCAGCTGTCTCAAACACGATCTCCGCGAACTCTTCCAGGACGTCGCGGCTGGGGTTGGCCCGGTACACCAGTTCGGCCAGGTGGATGGGGTGCGGCTGCTGCCATATGAGGAATGTGCCGATCGGACTGGGGCTCTCCCGCCCGTCCGGCCCCACCTGCTTGGGCCAGCGAACGCCGTCGAATCCTTGCGCTTTGGCTGTCTGCCGTGAAGTCTCCAACACCGTGGAGTACCACCGCAACGACGGCAGGAGCAGCTCTACACGGTTCCAGTACGCAAAGTGGGCCGCATGCCACCAGTGCATCTCCAGATGGAAGCGGCCACGCCACGAGTTGCACACGAGCCCCGTTTCCTGCGGCGGCAAGGAACCCGCGCAATTGATCGCCGTGAGGTATTGGGACAACACAATCCGGCGTTCCAATTCCTTGGCGCGCGGATCATCGGTGGCATCGAGCTCGATCGCCCCGCCCGAGGACCAGAACTCCGGCCAGTAGGCGGCGGATGCTTCGAAGATTGAACGTGCCGGTGAAAGTGCGACGCCGGTCCGCATCTCCGCAGGGCCGTCCGGCTGATGGGCGTGGTTGGCTGGCCTGTTGTTGCCTCTCGGGATACAGTCGCCATCCCCGGCCGACACGAACGCCACGGAGAAGTCCAGCACCGTATCGCTGCCCGGTGTTCCAGGCGACGCCGGGGCGATGCGGAGATCATGCTGACCGGCCTGTACCACGGCCAGGCTCTGACCAGTGATCACCACCTCGTAGCGGGAATCGTCCAGTTCGCGCTGGGCGGTCCATGCTGTGGATCCGTTGTTTCCCATTGGTGACGGTCCACTGAGCGTGGTGGTGTGGGCCTCCGGTCGATCCCAGTCCGCGGCGTCATGCCAGGCCTCGGACCCGTAGGGGAAGCCGACACCGACAAACAATCCGGCACCAAGCGCAGTGGACTCCACACGGAAGCCGAGCTCATCCCGGTCCGGGTGGCACGCCGTCGTCACTTTCACCCGGTGACCTGCCACTGTGAACAGGCTGGTGATGGCTCCTGTCCAGAGGTCCAGTGTTTGTTCCGTGTCAATGATGTCCGCTGCATTCAACGGACGCTCGGTGCCATCCTGCAGCCAGCGAAAGCCGATGCGCCCCAAGTCCAGCCGGTGCGCGTTCGACCTGAGCCACGTTTCCGCCACGGAGGTGTCGGTTTCACGATCGTTCACGATGTCACCCACCATGTCCACGTAAGGGACTGGGCCGCGGGGCGAATCGTAAAGGACGGTGGATCCTGCGAGGTGGTAGGGGTGGGGTGGTGGAACGGAGTGCCAGCCCCACTGCGCTTGCGTTCCCAGGAGTGTCCCGGGTGGCAGGTCATCACGTGCGCCCACGGGGTAGTCGGTAGGTAATGACTGCAGCCCGGTGAGGTCCACTGTGAAGGCGAACTCGCCGTTGCCGACGGAGACGGGGCTGCGAGGATCCAGTTGCTGCTGCCGGACGTTGTGCCGCCGGACCAGTGCCTTGCGATCAATAGCGGGGTGTGGCGGGTTCATGTCAGCCTTTCTGAAGGGATGACGCCGGCGAGCGTCACGGTGTCCTCAAGTTCAAGGAGCGGGAAGAACGCTGCCCGTTCGTAGGGAGTTTTGTTTGGCTGGTGCAACGTCAGGAACAGGCTTCCGTCCAGGTGGCGGCCAATCATTCCATGGCCGCCATCTGCGCTCCAGAGAGGATCAGGCTCTTGCTTCCAGGGGCCCAGCACTGTCCCGGATTCGCTGCGGGCAATCCCCATGGCGTAACCGTTGTCACCGAAGCTGGACCACAGCATGATGAGCTTTCCGCTTGAAAGCCGGAAGAGGAACGGACCATCGGTGACATACACAGGAAACCCGCGGTCCCGGACGGATGGGACATCAAGGGCGCGGGACCAAGGAGCCTCCGATGCGCTGAAAAGGAACACCGGCACGCCCTTGGCGCTGCGCAGGTCCGGGTCGAGGCGCTGGGCCATCATGGCGCCGTCGTGCACCTGCTTCCATTCATGGCAGAAGACCAACCACGGCGTTCCGTCGTCGTCCACATGGAGCGTGCCGTCCAAGCATTGCCAATTTCCGGGCGTGACCGGACCGTCGCTCCATGGTTCGTAGGGACCCTCGGGCTTGTCTGCTGCCAGTATCTGCGTTCCGCGGAGGCGCCCGGGCGCAATGAAGGTGGCGAACATGAAGAAGCGCCCTTGGTACTCATGGACTTCGGGGGCCCAGTACTGCTCCTGGCTCCAAAATCCGCGCGGCGGCCTGAACGCCTCAAGGGGGCCCTGCCAGGTGAGCAGGTCGCTGCTTCGATAACAGTCGAATCCAGTGGCCTGTCCTGACCAGATGTTTTTGTCCGTGCTGCCGAACAGTAGATAATCGCCGGACGTGGGCTGGGTCAGCACGAAGGGGTCCCGGATCTGGATCTGGTTCAATCGTAGGTCCACTGCGTCCTCCTTGACGGATCCAAATAGTTCATATTCCAAACTATTGACGAATATACACCGCCTTGATACGTTTCAGGAACCGTTTTCTTGAGCCTGAAAGGAGCTTACCCAATGACGCGTAAATCTCTCCGACATCTCCGTAAGTCCATCGCTTTCGTAGCAGCCGTCAGCATGCTGGGCCTCACTGCGGCCTGCTCCAGCCCGTCCTCCAACCAGCCGGCAGATGGGCCAGTGGAGATCAGGTTCTCGTGGTGGGGCAACGCCACCCGGGCCGACCTCACCAACAAGGCCATCAAGGAATTCGAGGCGGCCAACCCCAATATCAAGGTCAAGCCGGAATACGGCGACATCGGCGGCTACTTCGACAAGCTGGCAACCCAAGTTGCAGCCAACGATGCCCCTGACGTCATCACCATGGGTGGCGCCTACCCGGCCGAGTACGCCAACCGTGGCGCCCTCCTGGATCTGTCCAAGGTGGAGGGTTCGCTGGATCTGTCCAAGATGGACCAGGGAGCACTGGAAAATGGGCAGGTCCAGGGCAAGCAGTACGGCGTCTCCACCGGTGCCAACGCCCTGGCCATCGTCGTCAACCCTGCCGTGTTCCAGGCTGCGGGTGTTGCCTTGCCGGATGACAGCAAATGGTCCTGGGACGATTTCGCCAAGACGGCAGAGGACATCACAGCCAAGAGTCCCAAGGGGACCTACGGCACCGCTACCGTCCTGACGCATGACTCGCTGGATGCCTTCGCCCGACAGCGCGGGAAGTCCCTCTATACCCAGGACGGCCAGTTGGGTCTGGACAAGGACACCGTGCGGGATTATTTCGATTTCTCGATGAAACTCAGTGAATCAGGCGCCGCTCCCAGCGCCTCGGAGACGGTGGAGAAGCTCAACGTCAGCACCGAGCAGACACTCATGGGCATGGGGCAGGCCGGCATGATGTTGACCTGGACCAACTCACTGACTGCCCTCAGCAAGGCCTCCGGTGCAGACTTGAAACTGCTCAAACTGCCCGGCGAGACGCCCACACCCGGGATCTGGCTCCAGTCTTCGCAGTTCTACACCATTTCAGCCCGGAGCAAGCACGCGGATGCTGCCGCCAAGCTGGTCAGTTTCCTGGTGAACAATGAGGCCGCAGCAAAAATCATCCAGAGCGACCGCGGGGTGCCCAGCAACTCCGGCATGCGCACGGCCATCCAGGACCTCCTGACGCCCCAGGGAAAAGTGGAAGCCGCCTATATCGACCAGATCGGCAAGATGGACTTCGCGCCAACGTTCATCGGTCCCACCGGTTCCACGGCGGTCTCCGAGATCACGGCCCGCATCAACACCGAAGTCCTCTTCAAGCGGTTGAGCCCGGAGAAGGCAGCAGAGCAGTGGCTGAGCGAGAGTAAAGCGGCCATCGGCAAGTAGTACCCAACTAGGTGACAGCAAATGCTCCACTGAGGCGTCAGTGGAGCGTTTGCTGTTACCTACATGGGCGGCTGGGCCCTCAGCCGGCGTCGCGGACCTAGCTGACTTCCAGGTAGGGGTCCGCCCACGCTCCGATGATGCGCGCAACCCGTGCGGCCTGGCCCTTTCCGGTAAGGAGATGCTCGCTGCCCTCCAGGGAGATGAAACTCCGGGGGTGCCGGGCCGTACGGAAGATCTCGCTGGCGTTGTCGATCCCCACGGTGTTGTCGGTGGGGGAGTGCATCACCATCAGCGGCTTGTGAAGGGTGCGGATGCAGTCGCGCAAGTCGGCGCGTTCCACGTCCTCCACAAAGTGGCGGCGTACCTCCATGGGACGTCCGCCGAGGTCAACCACGGCGCTGCCGTCGCGCAGGATGTCCTCAATCTCCGTGTCGAACATGTGCTCGACGTGCTTGGGCTCGTACGGTGCGGCAACGGTCACCACGGCGTTCAGGCCAGGGACGTCGCGGGCTGCGGCCAACACGGCTGCACCGCCGAAGGAGTGGCCCACCAGCAAGGAGATTCCCCGGCCCTGCTCCCTCATGAACTCTGCGGCCAGGATGGTGTCGGCCACCTTCACGCTGAACGATCCCGCTGACCATTCACCGGCAGAACCGCCCAAACCCAGGTTGTCGAAACGCAGCATGCCGACGCCCTGCTCAGCCAATCCCTTGCAGATGCGGGAAGCGGCGGGGCTGTCCTTGCCGAGGGTCAGTCCGTGTGAGTACAAGCCCCAGCCGCGGACGGGCCCTTCCGGGACGTCCACGATGCCGGCCAGGGTGTCGCCGGTACTTCCCGTGAAGCTGATCTTTTCAGAGCGTGACACGCTGATCTCCTTGCATTGCGGTGGCGTTTTCCGTGACGGATCCGGCGGCGGCTGGCTTCGACACTTGGTTAACGACGACGGCGCCCCTCACCAGCAGTGGTGAGTGGCGCCGTCGTCGTGGTTGTTCTTGTACGAAACGCGAACTAGATCTTGCGGGACAGGATGGCCTGCTTGACCTCTGCGATTGCCTGGGTCACCTGGATGCCACGGGGGCAGGCTTCCGAGCAGTTGAAGGTGGTGCGGCAGCGCCACACGCCTTCTTTGTCGTTGAGGATCTCAAGGCGCATGTCGCCGGCATCATCACGGGAATCGAAGATGAAGCGGTGCGCGTTGACGATCGCTGCCGGACCAAAGTACTGGCCGTCGGTCCAGAAGACCGGGCAGGATGAGGTGCAAGCGGCGCACAGGATGCACTTGGTGGTGTCATCAAAGCGCTCACGGTCCTCAACGGACTGCAGGCGTTCCTTGGTGGGCTCGTGGCCCTTGTTGATAAGGAACGGCATGACTTCGCGGAAGGACTGGAAGAAGGGTTCCATATCCACGATCAGGTCCTTCTCCACGGGGAGGCCCTTGATCGGCTCGACGGTGATGGGCTTGGTGGTGTCCAGGTCCTTCAGCAGCGTCTTGCAGGCGAGGCGGTTGCGGCCGTTGATGCGCATGGCGTCTGAACCACAGACACCGTGGGCGCAGGAGCGGCGGAAGGAAACGCTGCCGTCGATCTCCCACTTGACCTTGTGGAGGGCATCCAACACGCGGTCCGTGCCATACATGGTCAGCTTGTAGTCATCCCAGCGTGCCTCGTCCGAAATTTCGGGATCGTAGCGGCGCACGCGGAGCGTGATGTGGAACGTGGGGATTTCACCGTCGCCGGCAACACTTGCCGGGAGCTCGATCTTGGAAGCGGGCTCTGCCATTTCGGTCGTCATTAGTACTTACGCTCCATCGGCTCGTAACGGGTGAAGATAACGGGCTTCGTCTCAAGACGGATGCCCGCGACGGATTCCGCCGAGGAGTCGACGGTGACGGAGGTGTCCAGGTAGGCCATGGAGTGCTTCATGAACTTCTCGTCATTGCGGTCCGGGAAGTCTTCGCGGTAGTGGCCGCCGCGGGACTCTTCACGGTGCAGTGCACCAACAGTCATGACCTTGGCCATGTCCAGGAGGAAGCCCAGTTCCACGGCTTCCAGGAGGTCAAGGTTGAAGCGCTTGCCCTTGTCCTGAACGGTGACGTGCTTGTACCGCTCCTCGAAGGAAGCGATGTCGCGAAGGACCTGTTCCAGGGATTCCTTGGTACGGAACACCTGCATGTTGGCGTCCATGGTGTCCTGCAGTTCCTTGCGGATCTGCGCAACACGCTCGGTGCCGTTGCCGGTGAGCAGGCCGTCCAGGATGCCGCGGGTCATTGCCTCGGGGTCCTCGGGCAGCTCGACGTAGTCGGCCGTCTTGGCGTACTCCGCAGCAGCGATGCCCGCGCGCTTGCCGAACACGTTGATGTCCAGGAGCGAGTTGGTGCCGAGGCGGTTGGAGCCGTGCACGGACACACAAGCAACTTCACCGGCTGCGTAAAGGCCCGGGACGATCGTGTCGTTGTCCTGGAGCACTTCCGTGGTGATGTTGGTGGGGATGCCACCCATGGCGTAGTGCGCCGTGGGGAACACGGGAACCGGATCGGTGAACGGTTCCACACCAAGGTAGGTGCGGGCGAACTCTGTGATGTCCGGAAGCTTGGCTTCGATGTGAGCCGGCTCAAGGTGGGTCAGGTCCAGGAGGACATAGTCCTTGTTAGGGCCGCAACCGCGGCCTTCGCGCACTTCGTTCGCCATGGCACGGGCCACGATGTCACGGGGTGCGAGGTCCTTGATGGTGGGGGCGTAGCGCTCCATGAAGCGCTCACCCTCTGAGTTGCGCAGGATGGCACCTTCACCACGTGCACCCTCGGTGAGGAGGATGCCCAGGCCGGCGAGGCCGGTCGGGTGGAACTGGAAGAACTCCATGTCTTCCAGGGGGATGCCGCGGCGGAAGGCAATGCCCATGCCGTCACCCGTGAGGGTGTGGGCGTTGGACGTGGTCTTGAAGACCTTGCCGGCGCCGCCCGAGGCGAACACCACGGACTTGGCCTGGAAGACGTGAAGTTCGCCGGAAGCGAGGTCGTAGGAGACCACGCCGGCAACGCGCTTCTGCTTGTACGGGGTACCGTCTTCGCGCACTGCGTCTTCTTCGACGATCAGCAGGTCCAGAACGTAGTACTCGTTGTAGAACTCAACGTTGTGCTTGACGCAGTTTTGGTACAGCGTCTGCAGGATCATGTGGCCCGTACGGTCGGCTGCATAACAAGCACGGCGGACGGGAGCCTTGCCGTGGTCACGGGTGTGGCCACCGAAACGGCGCTGGTCAATGCGGCCTTCGGGCGTGCGGTTGAACGGCAGGCCCATCTTTTCCAGGTCCAGCACGGCGTCGATGGCTTCCTTCGCCATGACCTCGGCTGCGTCCTGGTCAACCAGGTAGTCGCCACCCTTGATGGTGTCAAAGGTGTGCCATTCCCAGTTGTCTTCTTCGACGTTGGCCAGTGCTGCACACATTCCACCCTGGGCTGCACCGGTGTGCGAACGGGTGGGGTAGAGCTTGGTCAGTACCGCTGTGCGTGCGCGCTGACCGGACTCGATCGCGGCGCGCATGCCGGCGCCACCTGCACCGACAATAACGACGTCGTACTTATGGACCTGCATACCAGATGCTCTCTCTTTCAAAATTCAGATGGTCTGCGGAGGCTGCTCCGCTACGTCAGGCGAACCGGTTCACTCCGCAGAGCCACCGGAAACGCTGCTACGGGGCCGGGCAGAATCCGCCAGGAAGCTGAACGCCGTCAACAACAGGGCACGGGTTGAAGGTGAAGATCACCAGCGTGCCCAGGATGATGATGACCAGGGTGGCCGCGTAGAGGACCATCTTGAGCCAGAAGCGCGTGGAATCCTTCTCGGCGTAGTCGTTGATGATGGTGCGGACGCCGTTGGTTCCGTGCAGCATGGCAAGCCACAGCATGGCGAGGTCCCAGAACTGCCAGAACGGATCTGCCCACTTGCCGGCAACAAAGCCGAAGTCGATCGCGTGGATGCCTTCGCCTACCAGCAGGTTCACGAAGAGGTGGCCGAAGATCAGCACCACCAGGACGATGCCGGAGAGGCGCATGAAGAGCCAGGCGATCATCTCGAAGTTGCCGCGGCTGGAGCCGGTGCGGTTGTACTTCGGGGCGATTTTTCCGCTGCGCGGGGATTCGATGGTTGTCATGGCTTAGTGGCCTCCCAGCGCGAGGGAAAGGTGGCGGATGGCGAAGCCGGCGAACGTGACCAGCCACAGCGCAAGCACGATCCACAGCATCTGGCGCTGGTACTTGGCGCCCTTCTTCCAGAAGTCGATGGCAATCACGCGCAGGCCGTTGAAGGCGTGGAAAATGATCGCAGCGACCAGGCCCGTTTCCCCCAGGGCCATGAGGGGGTTCTTGTAAGCACCAATGACGGCCGTGTAGGCCTCAGGGGACACGCGCACCAATGAGGTGTCCAACACATGGACCAACAAGAAGAAAAAGATCACTACACCGGTAATACGATGTCCAACCCAGGACCACATGCCTTCACGGCCGCGGTACAAGGTGCCAGCTGGTTTTGTCGGCACTGATTAAACCTTCCTGCAACACAGCGGCGCTGGCATGGGATCCACGCGGGGGGAACGCCTGCTGCGAGAGCACTCGTAGCTCACGCCTAAATCTAGGCTTCGCTCACAGCATATTCAATTTAGGACGGGCTTCTCTCCTTGTTAATTCCATGTTTCCTGCCAGTATTCAGGCGATTTTGCCCAGTCCCTGAGACGAACGCCACATGCGTGGCGTACTGCGGGGCTTCGCGCTTGCGTCGGATAAAGTGTTGCGGTGAGTACAGAAGACGCGAAATACCCGGAATCGCCCATGAACCGCTTCCATGCGGTTATTCCGGCCGGCGGTGTGGGGACCCGGTTGTGGCCGCTCTCGCGGGCCGCTGCGCCCAAGTTCCTCCACGACCTGACCGGTTCCGGCAGTACGTTGTTGAGGGCCACCTATGACCGCCTGGAGCCGCTGGCCGGTGAACGGGTGCTCGTAGTGACAGGCGAGGCCCACCGTGCCGCTGTTTGCCGCCAGCTCCCTGAAATCGGGGACGACGAACTGGTGCTCGAGAGCGAGCCCAAGGACTCCGGTGCTGCGATTGGACTGGCCGCTGCCATCCTGTACCGCCGCGACCCGGACACCATCATGGGCTCCTTCGCAGCGGACCAAGTCATCAGCCCGGACCATCTTTTCCAGGAAACGGTGCGCGAGGCCATCTACACGGCCGCCATGGGCAAGATCGTCACCATCGGCATTAAGCCCACGCACCCCTCCACCGGTTTTGGCTACATCCGTTCCGGCGCTGCCCTCAACGTGGAAGGCGCACCGAATGCGCTGGCGGTGGCTGAGTTCGTGGAGAAGCCAAGCCAGGAAGTCGCCAATAAATATGTAGAAGCAGGGGACTACGTCTGGAACGCGGGCATGTTCGTTGCTCCCGTGGCGCTCATGCTGAAGCACCTTGAAGCCAACCAGCCCGAACTGTTCAAGGGCCTCCAGGAAATCGCAGAGGCCTGGGACACTCCCCAGCGCGCCGAAGTCACCGCGCGTGTGTGGCCCACATTGCCCAAGATCGCGATCGACTACGCCGTGGCCGAGCCCGCAGCGGCAGCCGGCGATGTCGCCGTCGTGCCTGGCACTTTCCGTTGGGACGACGTTGGCGACTTCGCCGCGATCGGCCGCCTCAACAATGCAGGCGATGTGGACGAGGTGACCGTGCTCGGTGAAGGCGCCCGTGTGTTCGCGGAGAATGCCAGCGGCGTGGTGGTCTCCGACACCAAGCGCGTCATCGCCCTGATCGGCATCAAGGACGTGGTCATCGTGGACACCCCGGACGCGCTCCTGGTCACCACCAAGGAACACGCGCAACTGGTCAAGGGGACCGTTGACGCCCTCAAAGCCAGCGGCGATACGGACGTGCTGTAACGCAGCTCCTTATACCGTGAGCCACCTCTTTGGTTGTCCTGCACCTGAACGCAGCGTAACCAAGAGGTGGCTTTCGTTCTTTGCGTGCCGCGGATGGCTAGAGTTGTGACGTGCGCAATTACACGACTGAAACCGAGCCCGCTCCCGTTGTGAGTCCTTGGGTTGATGAACTGCTGCCCGGACTCATCGAATTCCGGCGTGACCTCCATGCGCACCCCGAACTTTCCTTCAAGGAATTCCGCACTACGGACAAACTCGTGGAGCGGCTCGAAGCGGCAGGACTGAAGCCGCGGCGGCTGGAGGAGACCGGGCTGACGGTTGACGTGGGCGAGGGCCCCATTGCCACCGCCCTCCGTGGCGACATCGACGCACTGCCGATCATCGAGGAGACCGGCCTGCCCTTCGCTTCGAAGAACCATGGCGTTACCCATGCTTGCGGGCACGACGTCCACACCACCGCCATGCTCGGCATTGCCTTGACGCTGCAGCGGATGCACAAGAACAATCCTCTGGGCGGCACAGTCCGGATCATCTTCCAGCCGGCAGAGGAAACCATGCCGGGTGGGGCGCTGTCCTGCATTGAGCAGGGAGTCCTTGAGGGGGTGCCGCGCATCCTTGCGCTGCACTGCGATCCCCGGATCAACGTGGGCCAGATCGGCACCCGCATCGGGGCGATTACCTCTGCCTCGGACACCATCAAGATTGAACTGTCCGGCCGGGGCGGCCACACGTCCAGGCCACACCTGACCGAGGACCTTGTGTTTGCGCTGGCCCAAATAGCGGTCAATGTTCCGGCCGTCCTTTCCCGCCGGGTGGACGTCCGCAGTGGCGTGTCCGTTGTCTGGGGCCAGATCTCCGCAGGCTCTGCCCCCAATGCCATCCCCGGCTCCGGTTACATGGCCGGCACCATGCGTTGCCTCGACCGCGATGCCTGGCACAGCGCGGGGGAGCTGCTGGACGACGTCGTCCGGCAAGTTGCTGCGCCGTACGGCGTGGACGTCCACCTCGAACACACCCGTGGCGTGCCGCCTGTGGTCAACTCCGAGCACGAGACCGCCCTCATCGAAGCTTCCGCCCGCGCTGAGCTGGGTGAAAACGCTGTGGTGCTCACGCCTCAGTCCATGGGAGGCGAGGACTTTGCCTGGTTCCTGGCAGACCTCCCAGGTGCCATGATGCGCTTGGGCACGCACACGCCCGGCGGCGAAGAATACGATCTCCACCGTGGTGACTTCATCGTGGATGAGCGTGCCCTGGGCTACGCCATCCGCGTCCTGACCGCCGCCGCCCTGCGCACCATCCGCGACCTCGAGCAGTAGACCCAACCAAGCCGCAGTCAAGCGCGTTTTGACCGCTCAAAACGCGCCCAACTGCGGCTCAGTTGGGTGCGGTCGGCGCAGATAAGTTGTGCACAATTGAATTGTGCACTATCGTTTTATCCATGAGTGATGCACCCCGCCTCCGCCACCAGGTCTGCTTTGCGCTGTATTCGGCGTCCAAAGCCGCGACGGCGGTCTACCGCCCCGTGCTGGAGGACCTTGGCCTGACGTACCCGCAGTACCTGGTGATGCTGGTGCTGTGGGAGCAGGAGCCGCGGAGTGTCCGCGACCTCGGCGCCGAACTGGGACTTGATTCAGGCACATTGTCGCCGCTCCTGAAGCGCCTTGAGGGCCTGGGGTTGGTGGAACGCCGCCGCTCCGCCGAGGACGAGCGCCGCGTGGACGTGATCTTGACCGACGCCGGGACCGCCTTGAGCGACCGTGCCCAGGCTGTGCCCCAGCGCCTCGCGGACGCCGCCGGACTTTCTGCCGGTGAGATCGAACAACTCCACGCCACCCTCGGCAAGCTCACGAAAGCCCTCAACGGCTCACTCTGACAAACTCCCGGAAAATCCCGAGACGTCCATTCCCGAAGAGAAACGGAAACACCATGAAGACTCTCTACACTGCCGAGGCACTGGCCTCCGGCGAAGGCCGCGACGGCAACGCCCGCACCAATGACGGCAAACTGGATGTAGCACTCGCCAGCCCCGTGGAACTCGGTGGCAACGGTGAAGGCACCAACCCCGAGCAGCTCTTCGCCGCCGGCTACGCAGCCTGCTTCCACTCCGCGCTGCGCCTGGTGGGCCGCAAGGAACGTGTTGACCTCAGTGATTCCGCCGTTGCCGCCAAGATCCACTTCGGTGCACTGACTGACAGCGAAGGCTACGGCCTGGCTGCAGAACTCGAGATCGCGCTGCCTGCCCTGGACCGCACCACCGCTGAAGAGTTGATGGTCAAGGCGCACCAGATCTGCCCGTACTCCAACGCCACCCGCGGCAACATGGCCGTAGACCTCAAGCTCGTGGAGTTCGCAGCATGAGCGCCGCCGCTACCGAAACCCGCGAAATCCAGCTTGCTTCCCGCCCGGTGGGCCGTCCGGTTCCAGAGAATTTCCGGCTGGCAACAGCGCAGCTCCCCGAGCTCGCCGAGGGACAGCTCCTGGTGAAGAACCAGTTCATGTCAGTGGACCCCTACATGCGTGGCCGCATGAACGACGTCAAGTCCTACTCGGCGCCGTTCCGCCTCGATGCAGCGCTCGACGGCGGTGCGGTAGGTGAGGTCATCGCGTCCCGGTCCGACGCGCACAAGGTGGGTGACGTCGTCGTGCATCAACTCGGCTGGCGTGAGCACGCCGTAGTGGACGCCGCGGCAACCACTCCGGTTCCGTCGGGACTGGCCCCAACCTCCGCGTTCCTTGGCGCCCTGGGCATGACCGGCCTGACTGCCTATGCCGGACTGCTCAAGGTGGCAGAGTTCAAGGAAGGCGACGTGGTGTTCGTCTCCGGCGCGGCAGGTGCAGTCGGCTCAATGGTGGGCCAGATCGCCAAGGCCATGGGCGCCTCCAAGGTCATCGGCAGTGCAGGATCGCCGGAGAAGGTAGCCCGGCTGCTGGAGCTTGGATTTGATGCTGCCTTCAACTACAACGATGCGCCCGTGCTGGAGCAGCTGAAGGCAGCTGCGGGGGAGCGCGGCATCGATGTGTACTTCGACAACGTCGGCGGGGAGCACTTGGAAGCCGCGTTGGCCACCCTCACCGTCGGTGGCCGGGTTGCCATGTGTGGAGCCATTGCGCAGTACAACTCCACCGAGCCCCCGGTGGCGCCAAGGAACCTGGCCGTGGCGATCGGCAAGCAGCTGACACTGCGCGGATTCCTGGTGGGTGGACAACGGCAGCACGCCGCTGAATTCGCGCAGAAGATGGCCGGCTGGCTCGCCGACGGCAGCGTCAGCTATGACGAAACGATCGTCGACGGCTTGGAAAATGCACCACAGGCCTTCATCGACCTCCTGGATGGCGCCAACACCGGAAAGATGCTTGTCCGCCTCTGATCCACTGGTGAATCGCGTGTGACTTGCGCACCCAGCTACTGCTTGGTAACAAAAGGTCAACAATCTGACCTGGAGTGATCAATTGTGGTAGCTGGGTGTGTTCCAGGCCACTAGTGTGGGTTTCATCAATGCGCTTCGGCGCAGCTGCGAGCATCAGTGAAAACAGAATTTCTGCCTCAGGTATAGGAAACGGACACTCATTGACCATCCGTCGTAGCGCCAAACACTTTCTTCCTGGAGGAAAATTGAAGAAACCACTGCGTGCCACCCTGAAGCGCGGTTCAATGGCCGGTGTTGCCACAGTCGGCGCAGCAGCGCTCCTGCTGACCGGCTGCGGGCAGGCCCCCGACGCCGGATCCGGCACCGCTACCAAGAGCGACTTTGTTGGATGCATCGTGTCCGACTCCGGCGGATTCGATGACCAGTCCTTCAACCAGTCCTCGTTCGAAGGCCTCAAGAAGGCCGAGACGGATTTGGGCATCACGGTGAAGTCGGCCGAGTCGAAGGCCAACAGCGACTTCGAAACCAACCTCAACGGCATGATCTCCGCCGGCTGCAACCTCACGGTGACCGTTGGCTTCCTCCTGGGCGATGCCACCAAGGCCGCCGCCGAGAAGAACACCGACAAGCACTTCGCGATCGTCGACTACACGTACGAGACCCCGATCGCCAACGTCAAGCCGATCGTCTACGACACGGCGCAGGCGGCTTACCTGGCCGGATACGCGGCTGCGGCCACCTCCAAGACCGGCAAGGTAGGTACCTTCGGCGGCATCAAGATCCCCACGGTCACCATCTTCATGGACGGCTTCTACGACGGCGTCCAGGCCTACAACAAGGCCAAGAACAAGACCGTCCAGGTTGTTGGCTGGGACAAGACCACCCAGGACGGTTCGTTCACGGGTGACTTCGAGAAGCAGGACACGGGCAAGCAGGTCACCATCAACCTGCTGGACCAGGGCGCGGACATCATCATGCCTGTCGCCGGACCTGTTGGTAAGGGCGCAGGCGCTGCGCTGAAGGAAGCCAAGGCAGCCGGCAAGGACGTCAAGCTCATCTGGGTTGACTCCGATGGCTACCTCACCGCTCCTGAGTACAAGGACCTCATGCTGACCTCCGTGGTCAAGCAGATGGGCGAAGCTGTTGAAGCCGTGGTGAAGGATGACACGGAAGGCAAGTTCAACAACGCAGCCTACGTCGGCACCTTGGAGAACGATGGCGTTGCCATCGCTCCGTTCCACGATCTTGACTCCGCTGTCACCGCTGAAACCAAGTCCGAGCTCGATGCCCTGAAGGCTGACATCGTCTCCGGCAAGCTGGTTGTCGAATCGGCAGCGAGCCCCAAGAAGTAAATCAATTCCTGGACGCGCCGCCAGTACCGAGCCCCGGTACTGGCGGCGCGTTTTTGCCCTGACTACGCTGGGCTCAAAGCCAGTGGCTTTGGAGCAGTACAGCCGTCCCTCGGACTCACAGAACGGTGGGAGTTGTGAAACTCGAATTGAAGGGGATCTCGAAAGCCTTCGGGACCTTCTACGCCAACCAAGACATCGACCTCGTGGTCGAATCCGGCCAGATCCATTGCCTTCTCGGCGAAAACGGTGCCGGAAAATCAACCCTTATGAACGTGCTGTACGGGCTGTACGAGCCCACAGCCGGCCAGATCCTGGTCAATGACCAGCCGATCAGTTTCCGCGGCCCCGGTGATGCCATGGCGGCCGGCATCGGCATGGTGCACCAGCACTTCATGCTGGTCCCCGTCTTCACGGTGGCGGAAAACGTGGCCCTCGGCGCGGAGCCGACCTCGTTCGGCGGTGTGCTCAGCATGGACGAAACCCGGAAGAAGATCCGGGAAATCTCCGATAAATACGGCTTTGACGTGGATCCCGACGCCTTGGTGGAGGACCTGCCCGTGGGCGTCCAGCAACGTGTCGAGATCATCAAGGCACTGGTCCGCGAAGCCAAGGTCCTCATCCTGGACGAGCCCACCGCAGTGCTGACGCCGCAGGAAACCGATGAACTTCTGGACATCATGCGGCAGCTCAAAGCCGGTGGCACGTCCATCGTCTTCATCTCGCACAAGCTGCGTGAGGTGAAGGCTGTCTCCGACGTCATCACCGTCATTCGCCGCGGCAAAGTAGTGGGGGATGCGCCTCCCACGGCCTCCGCCACCGAACTGGCATCCATGATGGTGGGCCGCCCTGTCAGCCTGAGCCTGGACAAGGCACCCGCGCAGCCGAAGGAAACCACATTCGTGGTGGAAAACCTGACGGTCCGCGCTGCCAACGGCACCAACGTGGTGGACGGGATCAGCTTCGACATCGCCCAAGGTGAGATCCTCGCCGTCGCGGGTGTCCAAGGCAATGGCCAAACGGAACTGACCGAAGCCATCCTGGGCGTGCAGGAGCACGTCACAGGTTCGGTGACCCTGGACGGCAAGCAACTGCTGGGCCTTCCGGTCAAGGAAGTGCTGCGTTCGGGCGTCGGCTTTGTTCCAGAGGACCGCACCGTGGATGGACTGGTTGGACCTTTCTCGGTCGCCGAAAACCTGGTGCTTGACCTGTATGACCAAGCACCTTTTGCCAGCGGCATCAGCATGAAGCCGGCCAAGGTTGCTGAACATGCCAAGGCCAAGATCGAAGAATTCGATATCCGGACTCCCTCTGCGGGGTCGGCCGCTGGAACACTGTCCGGCGGCAACCAGCAGAAAGTGGTCATGGCGCGGGAGCTGTCCAGGCCCTTGCGGTTGTTCATCGCGAGCCAGCCGACCCGTGGCGTGGATGTCGGCTCCATCGAGTTCCTGCACAAGCGCATCGTTGCCGAACGCGACGTCGGTACGCCGGTCATGATCGTTTCCACTGAACTTGATGAGGTCATCGAACTCGCGGACCGGATTGCCGTGCTCTACAAGGGCAAGCTCGTGGGCATCGTCCCCGCCGGAACGCCCCGCGACACCCTTGGCTTGATGATGGCCGGCGTCGGCCCGGAAGGAGGCTCTGATGACTGAGAAGGATCAGTCCAAGAGCGAACCAACACCCGCCCTGCCCGCTGAGGACCAGTCCACAGCGGACCTCCGTGCGGCAGATGTCTCACTTGATACCGCGGGAGGCATGCTGGAACCATCCATCGTTCCGGTGTCTTCCCAAAGCGGCGATTCCGGAGCTCAGCAGGGCAGCCTTATGCGCCGCATCGTGATGGGCAACGGCTTCGTGTCCGTCCTGGCCGTCATCGTGGCACTGTTCCTGGGTGGCCTGCTGATTGCCAGCACGGACGCCCAGGTTGCCAAAACCGCAGGCTACTTGTTCGCCCGGCCCACGGACTTCCTCAGCGCGTTGTGGTCTGCCATGACCGAGAGCTATGTTGCCCTTTTCCAGGGGTCGATCTTCAACCCCCGGCAGGGACTGCAGCCGCTGCTTGAAACCATGACGGTGGCAACCCCGCTGATCTGTGCAGGCCTTGGTGTTGCCTTGGCCTTCCGCGCCGGCCTGTTCAACATCGGCGCACAGGGACAGATCATCATCAGCGCCACGCTGGCTGCCTACGCAGGGTTCGCCTGGCACTTGCCGTTCGGCCTGCACCTGCTGGTGGTCATCATCATGGGGGTCCTGGGTGGTGCACTTTGGGGTGCCATCGTTGGCATCCTCAAAGCACGGACCGGTGCACACGAGGTGATCGTCACCATCATGCTGAACTACGTGGCCTTGTTCCTGCTGGACTTCCTGCTGAACACTGCTGCGTTCCGGCGTCCGGGGGACAACAGCCCCATCTCGCCACGCCTGGACGAGTCGGCAACGTATCCCGTCCTCATCCCCGGCTCCCGTCTCCACGTGGGATTCCTGGTGGCCATAGCGCTGACCTTCGGCGTGTGGTGGCTGTTGAACCGGTCCACGATCGGCTTCGAATTCCGTGCTGTCGGCGCCAACCCCATCGCTGCACGGACCGCCGGCGTCAAGGTATCCCGCGCCACCATCCTGGTGATGGCCATGGCCGGTGCCCTCGCCGCTTTCGGCGGTATTGCCCAGGTTGCCGGTACGGAAAAGGTGCTGACCGGCGGCGTCGCTGCCCAGATCGGCTTCGACGCCATCACGGTTGCCCTGCTGGGACGCAGCACGCCGTGGGGGACGTTCTTCGCCGGCCTGCTGTTCGGAGCCTTCCGCGCAGGGGCAGTGCAGATGCAGATCCAGACGGGAACGCCCATCGACATCGTGCTGGTGGTGCAGTCCTTGATCGTGCTCTTCATCGCGGCACCTCCACTCATCCGGTCGATTTTCCGGCTTGAACCCAAGAAGAAGAACAAGACACCTAAGGCGGCTCCCAAGGCTGCCCTCGTCAACGCCTCCGGAGGTGCCAAATGAGCGCGACAACCACCGCTCCGAAGTCGGGTTCAACGGCCCTGCCGGCGTTCCGGCCTTCCATGAAAGTCCCGCTCTCGCTCGGCATCCTTGCCCTCATAGCCTTGGTCTTCTTCGGCTTCCTGGGTCCGGACCAGACAGCCGAGATGAAGATCAGCGACGCCGGTGACGCCGTCGCCGTCCCGGCGCTCATGATTCCGGGGCAGGTGGGCGGGGTGGTCTTCGGCATCCTGCTGCTGGCTATGGCCGCCTACTCCATCTACCTCTGGACGCAGGGGGAGCGTTCACCCAAGTGGCTGCCCATTGCCTTTGCCGTGGTATTCGTGTTCGCGTTGCTCGTCTGGATCGTGGCCGGCGCACGGCAGCCGTCCATTTCGCTGGCAGGCCTCGTAGCGGGGTCGGTAACACTGGCCGTACCTCTGGTCTTCGGTTCATTGTCAGGCGTGTTGTGTGAGCGCGTGGGCGTGGTGAACATCGCCATTGAGGGACAACTCCTGGGCGGCGCCTTCACCGCCGCGCTGGTAGCCACCATGACGGGCAGCCCCTATATCGGCCTGATCGCGGCGGCTGCTGCCGGTGCCGCAGTCTCCATGGTCCTGGCGGTCTTCAGCATCAAATACCTGGTCAACCAGATCATTGTGGGCGTTGTCCTCAACGTGCTGGTCTCCGGCCTCACCGGCTTCCTTTACGGCACGCTGATGGTCCCCAACAAGGAGCAGTTCAACACCCCGGGGCGCCTGGACATCCTGCCGATCCCGCTGCTCTCGGACATCCCCATCATCGGGCCCATCCTGTTTGAGCAGTCCATTGCCGGCTACCTCATGTACATTGCCGTGGCCGTGGTGTGGTTCGGCCTGTTCAAGACCCGGTGGGGCCTGCGGGTCCGCGCCGTCGGCGAGCACCCGCAGGCTGCCGACACCCTGGGTATCAATGTCAACGCCACCCGCTTCTGGAACGTCACCCTGGGTGGTGCCATCGCAGGTATCGGTGGCGCAGTCTTCACTCTGGTGACCATCGATTCCTTCACCAAGGACATCTCCGGCGGCCGAGGCTTCATCGCCTTGGCAGCCTTGATCTTTGGCCGGTGGAACCCGATCGGCGCGTTCCTGGCATCGCTGCTGTTCGGCTTCGCGTACAACCTGCAATCCATCCTGGGCATCATCGGTACACCGGTGCCCAGCCAGTTCATGGCCATGCTGCCGTACTTGGTGACCATCTTCGCCGTCGCCGGTTTGGTGGGTAAGTCGCGGCCACCGGCCGCAAGCGGCATACCGTACGTGAAGGGTTGACGATGCCTGCGGATGACATCGATTGGCAGGCGCTGGAAGCGGCAGCACAGCAGGCCATGCGCCACGCCTATGCGCCCTACTCCAAGTTCCCGGTGGGCGCTGCGGCCCTCACCGAGGACGGTCGGATCGTTACTGGCTGCAATGTGGAGAACGCCAGCTACGGGCTGACCCTCTGCGCCGAATGCGCACTTGTTGGGCAGCTTCACATGACAGGCGGTGGCCGGCTCGCCGCGTTCTATTGCGTGGACGGGCAGGGCAACGTCCTCATGCCGTGCGGCCGGTGCCGCCAGTTGCTCTACGAGTTCCGGGCGCCCGGCATGCAGCTCATGACCACGCAGGGAATCAAAACCATGGACCAGGTGCTCCCTGATGCCTTCGGTCCCGAAAACCTGGAGGAAACCACGTGACCAACACTGAAGCGTTCGACGCCGTCCAGATCATCTCCATCAAGCGCGACAAAGGCACCCTCACTCCCGAGCAGATCGACTGGACCATTGATGCCTACACCCGGGGTGTCATCGCCGAGGAACAAATGGCCGCGCTGAACATGGCCATCCTGCTCAACGGAATGGACCGCGCCGAAATTTCGCGGTGGACGTCCGCCATGATCGCCTCGGGCGAGCGGATGGACTTTTCGTCCCTGACAAGGCCCGACGGCGGACGCAAGGCTACCAGCGACAAACACTCCACCGGTGGGGTCGGGGACAAGATCACGCTCCCCCTGGCGCCGCTCGTTGCCGTGTTCGGCGTCGCAGTTCCTCAGCTCTCAGGCCGCGGGCTGGGCCACACGGGTGGAACGTTGGACAAGCTCGAAGCCATCCCCGGGTGGCGCGCCAACCTGAGCAACGACGAGATCATGGCCCAGCTCCAGGACGTGGGTGCAGTCATCTGCGCGGCAGGTTCCGGGCTGGCTCCTGCCGACAAGAAGCTCTACGCGCTGCGTGACGTCACGGGCACGGTGGAGGCGATCCCGTTGATTGCTTCCTCGATCATGAGCAAGAAGATCGCCGAAGGCACGGGCTCCTTGGTGCTGGACGTCAAGGTGGGTTCCGGTGCCTTCATGAAGGATGAGGCCCGGGCCCGCGAGCTTGCCGAGACCATGGTGGCCCTGGGCAAGGATGCCGGTGTGCACACCGTCGCCCTGATGACAGATATGTCCACGCCGTTGGGTTTGACCGCCGGAAACGCGATCGAAGTTGAGGAATCCGTGGAGGTCCTTGCCGGCGGCGGCCCGGAAGACGTCGTCGAACTGACCGTCCGCCTGGCTGAGGAGATGCTGGCCGGCGCCGGCATCCACGACGCCGACCCCGCGGCTGCCTTGAAGGACGGCCGTGCCATGGATGTCTGGAACCGGATGATCGAAGCACAGGGTGGCGACCCGCGTGCTGCGCTGCCGGTGGCCAAGGAATGCGAGGTTGTCTATGCTCCCGCGGACGGTGTCCTGGTGGAACTGGATGCGCTTTCTGTCGGTGTTGCGGCCTGGCGCCTGGGCGCCGGGCGGGCCCGCAAGGAGGACCAGGTCCAAGCCGGTGCCGGTGTCCGCATGCACGCCAAACCGGGCGCATTGGTCCGTGCGGGGGAGCCTCTGATGACACTCCTGACGGACACTCCCGGGAAGTTTGAACGGGCCAAGGAAGCGCTCCAGGATGCCGTTGTGATCGCGCCCGAGGGGTCACGCCCGGCACATCAGCTCATCATCGACCGCATCGCCTAGGCTTAAGTGTTCCGGGCCGTTCGGCAAGAACGGCCCGGAACACCAGTCATCCGGCGCCTGTGGGGGAGCCGGCTACCGTAAGGAAACCGTGCAGGGCATCAACGATTTCATCCTCGCCGCGGCGGAGCAGCCATGGGTGTTGTTCCTGGTGTTGGCCTGCTGCGTGATAGATGGCTTCTTCCCACCCATTCCGAGCGAATCCGTGGTGGTGGGCCTGAGTGCCGTGTCCGGGAGCAGCGGCGCGCCCAATGTATGGCTGCTCGGCGTGATGGCAGCCTTGGGAGCGTTCTCGGGGGACAACATCGCGTACATCATCGGCCGCCGCATAGGGATCCAGCGGTGGCGGTGGATGCGCACGCAGCGGATGCAGGGCGCCTTCCGTTGGGCAGGCAAGGAACTCCGACGCCGGTCGGCCTCGCTCATCATGGTGGCCCGCTTCATCCCCATTGGCAGGGTGGCCGTCAATCTGACGGCCGGTGCCACGCACTTCCACCACCGACGCTTCGTGGCCCTTACTGCCATGTCCGCCGTCCTGTGGGCCACGTATTCGGTAATCCTGGGCTACTTCTTCGGAGTCTGGTTCGAAGACAACCATCTCCTGGGCGCCGTCATAGCGATCGTGGTTGCCGTGATCCTGGGCATCATCATCGATCGGATCATCAGCAAAGTCCGTGGATCAGTGCCGTTGGACGGCAAGAACATCCCCGAGGAAGACGCTCCGACTCCACCCACGGTATGACGCCTCCGGCCCCGGAAGATCAGCCCGGCGGTTGACGACGGCACCTTATCAGCCCCTATAGCGTTAAGCGTGTGATCCCAAGGCTGGGACGTAGCGAACGACGTCCCGGCCGTGGGACACTAGAGCGACTTCCGTCACACCGTCAAGTCATATTCGTCTAGGAGCTACCGCCGCGTGGAGTTTTTGAACCAAATGCTCGAGCATGCAGCCGGGCAGCCTTGGATATACCCGGTCCTGCTGGTCTTCTTCTTCATTGACGGATTTGCCACCATCCTTCCCAGCGAAACAGCCATCGTTGGCCTCTCGGCGCTGTCCCTTCACAGCGGAGAGCCCAACCTGTGGATCCTGGGAGCCACCGCACTGGTAGGTGCCATGGCAGGCGACAACATGGCCTACTTGCTGGGCCGGAAGATCGGCCTCACCCGCTGGAAGTGGATGCGCCGGCCCAAGGTCCAGAAGATGTTCGCCTGGGCGCAGTATGAGCTGGATAAGCGCGGCGCGGTCCTCATCTTCACGGCCCGCTACATTCCCTGGGGCCGCGTAGCAGTGAACTACGTGGCCGGACAAACCGGCTTCCGCCACCGGACTTTCTTCTGGTTGGACGCCTTCGCCTGCATCACCTGGGTAGGTTACTCCATCGGTATCGGCCTCCTCGCGGGCCAGTGGGTGCACCACAACCCGCTCCTGGGAGTCGGCATCGCGGTTGCCTTCGCCGTGGTCCTGGGCATTGTGGTGGATCACGCCCTCCGTTGGTGGCACAAATACCTGGAGAAGAAGGACCTCGCCAGGGAGGCTGCTGCCAGCACCGAAGTGACAGCTGTCGATCCCGCTGAAAAGGCGATCGCCGGCGTCGACCTCTCCAAGCCCGCCAGCTAAGGCGACCGGCAGTACCAGCCAGAGCGGCTGTGGGGATTAGTCTTAGTACGTGACTGAGCCCATACTTGACGCCGCCCCTGCCCTTGACTTCGATCTGAAGAGCCTCCCCAAGGTTTCCCTCCACGACCACCTGGACGGAGGCCTCCGCCCCGCCACCATCATCGAGCTCGCTGAGGCGGTCGGCCACACGCTGCCGTCCACCGACCCCGTTGCGCTGGGTGAATGGTTCCGCGAATCAGCCGACTCCGGCTCACTGGTCCGCTACCTCGAAACGTTCGACCACACCATTGCTGTCATGCAGACCAAGGAAGGCCTCTTCAGGGTCGCCAAGGAGTTCGTGGAAGACCTCGCCGAGGACGGCGTGGTCTACGGCGAAGTCCGCTGGGCACCGGAACAGCACCTGCAGAAGGGCCTCACCCTGGACGAGGTTGTTGAAGCCGTCCAGACCGGCCTTGAAGCCGGTGTTGATGCTGCTGACGAGCGCGGCCAGCAGATCCAAGTGGGCCAGCTCATCACCGCAATGCGCCACGCCGATCGTGGCCAGGAGATCGCAGAGCTCGCTGTTCGCCACCGTGCCAATGGCGCTGTCGGCTTTGACATTGCCGGCGCCGAAGACGGTTTCCTCCCGTCCCGTTTCAAGGACGCTTTCACGTACCTTGCCGAAAACAACTTCCCGGCCACCGTCCACGCCGGTGAAGCAGCGGGCCTGGAGAGCATCCAGTCAGCCCTGGTCGATGGCCGTGCCCTGCGCCTGGGCCACGGCGTCCGGATCGCCGAGGACATTTCGGTGGAGTTTGAGGACAACTCCGACGACGACGGCGAGGACACCGTCGGCATGGTGACCATCGGCAGCGTGGCGGCCTGGGTCCGCGACCGCGGCATCGCCCTGGAAATCTGCCCTTCCTCCAACCTTCAGACCGGTGCGGTTTCCGGCTTTGGCGATGGCATCGAGAGCCACCCCGTGGACATGCTGTTCCAGCTCGGCTTCAACGTCACCATCAACACGGACAACCGACTCATGAGTGGCGTCACCCTGACGGACGAGTTCGAACTGCTGGTGGAAACCTTTGACTACGACCTCGATGACCTCCTTGAACTGACGCTCAACGCCGCCGAGGCAGCCTTCCTGCCGCTGGACGAACGCGAAGCCTTGGTTGAGTACATCAACGATGCCTACGCCAACCTCGGCTAACAACGCCGACGGACTCACGGAGCTCATTGGGACGATCGCCGCGCTGCGTGAGCACTGTCCTTGGATGGGTGCGCTGACGCACGAATCGCTGGTGGAATACCTGATCGAGGAAGCCTACGAAGTGGTGGATTCGATCGAAGCCGGCGACTCCCCGGAAAGGGACAGCGAGCTCCTGGGCGAGCTGGGCGATGTACTGCTTCAGGTAGTACTCCACGCCCGGCTCGCCGAGGAGCGCGGCAGCTTCGATTTCGCGGACGTGGTGCGCAGCATCAACGCCAAGATGGTCCGGCGGAACCAGCACGTCTTCAAGGCCGATGGTTCCCTGCGGGAGAGTTTCCCGGCCAGCGTCGAAGAAATCATCGTCAAGTGGGACGCCGCCAAACGTGCCGAGAAGCCGGAACGGAAGGATCCCTTTGAAGGCATCCCGCCGCACCTTCCTGCGTTGGCAGCAGCACAGAAGTCCCTGGATAGGGCAGCCCGCGCAGGGGTGAAGGTCGACGCGCAAGGCCCCGTGGCCGCCGTCGGGCTTCCCGTCATCCCGGCCTCGGAAGAGGAGCTCGGTGAGCTGCTGCTGACTGTCGTGGCCGGTGCCCGGGAGCAAGGACTCGACGCCGAACGGGCCCTCCGTTCCGCTGTTCGATCGTTTCAGAACAGCCAGTCCCAGCCTTCATGACGTGGGTCTTTGGAAGTTGTTCCGTAACCTAAGCCACTCTGGACTACGCTAGTAGCGACGAGGACGTTGAGAATTTCCCTCCTCATTCCTGTAATTTGCCCATAAGGAGCACATCCATGGCGCTTATCGATGCCATCCACGCACGCGAGATCCTTGATTCCCGCGGAAACCCGACCGTAGAAGTTGAGGTCCTGCTCTCCGACGGCCAGATCGGCCGTGCAGCAGTTCCCTCCGGTGCTTCCACCGGCGAGCACGAGGCCGTTGAGCTTCGCGACGGTGACAAAGGCCGTTACCTCGGCAAGGGTGTCCAGAAGGCCGTTGACGCCGTCATCGACGAGATCTCCCCGGCCCTGATTGGTTTCGACGCCACTGACCAGCGCAGCATCGACCAGGCCATGATCGACCTGGACGGCACGCCCAACAAGGGCAAGCTCGGAGCCAACGCCATCCTGGGTGTTTCCCTGGCCGTCGCCAACGCTGCAGCAGCTTCGGCTGACCTGCCGCTGTACAAGTACCTGGGCGGCCCGAACGCCCACGTCCTGCCGGTTCCGCTGATGAACATCCTCAACGGTGGCTCGCACGCGGACTCCGACGTGGACATCCAGGAATTCATGATCGCCCCGATCGGTGCCGAGACCTTCTCCGAGGGCCTGCGCTGGGGTGTTGAGGTCTACCACAACCTCAAAGCTGTCCTCCAGGAAAAGGGCCTCTCCACGGGCCTCGGCGACGAGGGTGGCTTCGCCCCCAACCTGCCGTCCAACCGCGCTGCACTGGATCTGATCCAGGAAGCCATCAAGAACGCCGGCTACACCCCGGGCACGGACATCGCCCTGGCACTGGACGTTGCATCCTCCGAGTTCTTCAAGGACGGTGCCTACCAGTTCGAAGGCAAGGCACTTTCCGCTACCGAGATGAGCGCGTACTACGCTGAGCTCGTTGCCGACTACCCGCTGGTTTCCATCGAGGACCCGCTGGACGAGAACGACTGGGAAGGCTGGAAGACCCTCACCGATACCATCGGTGACAAGGTCCAGCTGGTGGGCGACGACCTCTTCGTCACCAACCCGGTCCGCCTGCAGCAGGGCATCGATTCTGCAACGGCCAACTCCCTCCTGGTCAAGGTCAACCAGATCGGTTCCCTGACCGAGACGCTGGACGCCGTTTCCCTGGCCCAGCGCTCCGGCTACACCACCATCACCTCGCACCGCTCCGGCGAAACCGAGGACACCACCATTGCTGACATCGCCGTTGCCACCAACGCGGGCCAGATCAAGACCGGTGCCCCGGCCCGCTCCGAGCGCGTCGCAAAGTACAACCAGCTGCTGCGCATCGAAGAAGAACTCGACGACGCCGCACGTTACGCCGGCCGCAGCGCGTTCCCGCGTTTCAAGGGCTAGCCTTCAGCGAAAACACGTAACCGGTGGCTATGGTGGAAAGACCATGGCCGCCGGTTCTGTTTAACGCGGGCCAGGTCAACAACAGCAAGCGCAGCAACCCGCCAGGCAAGCACCGGGCATTACAGGAGTGTCATGGCCACCCGTCGTCCAAAGGTACCCAGGGCCGACGCACTGGGCCCCTCCAGTGCAGGCCGTTCCTCCAGCGCGGGCCGTCCCGTCAGCGAAACCCGGGCCACCGGCGCCAGTCCGCGAACTGCCGCCAAGAGCACTGAGGGTGCAGGGACAAAAGGTTCCGGTTCCAGTAGCGGCGATGTCATCAAAGCAGAGTTTGGCGGACCCCGGATAACTGCCAAAACCCCGACGCCGGCAGGCGGCACCAAAGCACCCGCCGGCAAGAAGCCATCCGTGGGCCAACAAAAGCCTACGGACAAGGCATCCGGCAAGCCGGGCACCAAGGCCACATCTGACCATGATCTGGATCCAGTGCCGGCCAAGGCGTTTTCCGGCAGGATGCTGGCGCTGGCAGTGGTCATGATTGCGATCACCATTATGCTGGCCCCCACGGTGAAGATTTTCCTGGAAAAGCGCGCCGAAATTTCGGCGCTGGAAGCCGAAATTGCAGGACGGAAAGCAGAGCAGGCCGAGCTCAACAAACAGCTTTCCCGGTGGCAGGACCCCAACTACGTGAAACAACAGGCCCGCGACCGCATTAACATGGTTATGCCGGGTGAAACAGGTTACTGGGTGTTTGGGGGAGAAGAAGCCGCCGGCACGCCGGGTGGCCGCACCGGCTCCGGATCGTCTGCAAACCCGGAAAATCTGCCCTGGGTGGATGCCCTCTGGGAGTCAATCAGACGATCGGCAACTGACTAGACGCGGTGCCCACCGCCGTCGTGTCCGCAGTGGACACGGCAACAAGGGCAGGAAGGGTGGCAGCGCAAGTGGAAGAGAACACGGCAGCCGTGCCGCAGGAATCCCGCCAGCCATCAGCACATGATCTTGAGGTCCTCAGCCGCCAGCTCGGCAGGCCGGTACGGGATGTCGTTGAGATCCCTGCGCGGTGCGTCTGCGGCAATCCACTGGTGGCCGCTACCGCACCGCGGCTCAGCAACGGAACACCGTTCCCCACCACGTTCTACCTGACCCACCCCGTCATTACCTCCGCGGTGTCGCGGTTGGAAGCGGGCGGCCTCATGAACGAGATGAATCATCGCCTCACGGCCGACCAGGACCTGGCGGGCGCCTACCGCAGCGCCCACGAGGCCTACCTCCAGGCCCGCGATGACATCGCCGGCCGCTCTGGAACCGGCGCTGTCCCCGAAATCGACGGCATCTCCGCCGGTGGCATGCCCACCAGGGTGAAGTGCCTCCACGTCCTGGTTGGGCATTCCCTGGCTGCTGGGCCGGGAGTCAACCCGCTGGGAGACGAAGCACTGGGCGCCATCACGGAGTGGTGGACCAAGGACCGTTGTTACTGCGATGGTGCGTGGGACACTGCCGGTGAGGCACCGTCCCGGGACCTGAGCCGGCACGGACCGCAGGGGCTGCCGGACATCGTGGGGCGTCCAGCGCCGGTTCGTACACCGAAGACGGACACTCCGGGCCACCAGGAAGGCACTGCATGAGCCGCGTTGCAGCGATCGACTGTGGAACCAACTCCATCCGCCTCCTCATCGCGGATGCTTCAGCAGACGGCGCGCCGGGCCCGCTGGCCGACGTCGTGCGTGAGATGCGCGTGGTTCGGCTCGGCCAGGGTGTCGATGCCACCGGCGAGCTTGCACCCGAGGCGCTGGAACGCACGTTTGCAGCAACACGTGACTACGCCGAACTGATCAAGGCGCACGGCGCCGGGCACGTCCGTTTCGCCGCTACGTCCGCCACCCGTGACGCCCGCAACCGGCAGGTTTTCGTGGACGGCATCCGGGATCTCCTGGGTGTGGAGCCCGAGGTCATTTCCGGGGACGAGGAAGCGGCGCTTTCCTTCGCCGGCGCCAGCAGTGTCCTGCCGGCCACGGGGGAGGACCCCATCCTGGTGGTGGACCTCGGTGGCGGCAGCACTGAGTTCGTCCTGGGCGACTCCACTGGCGTCATCGCGGCACGCTCCGTGGACATCGGGTGCGTGCGGCTCACCGAACGTCACCTTCGCAGCGATCCGCCCACCGCGGCGCAAATCGCGGCAGCAGAGGCCGACGTCGATGCCGCACTTGATCTTGCTGCGCAGACGGTACCGCTTGACCGCGCCACGGCCGTAGTGGGCGTTGCCGGTTCAATCACCACCATCACCGCCCACGCGTTGGGCCTGGACGAATACCAGCCGGACCGGATCCATGGTGCGTCACTGGATCTCGAAACCATCACCGACGCGTGCACCAACCTGCTGGAAATGACGCGGGACGAGCGCGCAGCGCTTCCGTACATGCATCCGGGCCGCGTGGACGTCATCGGCGCCGGCGCCTTGGTGTGGCGCCGGATCCTTGCCCGCCTGGCCAGTGTCAGCAGTGGCAGGATTGCTGCGGCCGTCTCCAGCGAGCACGACATCCTGGACGGCATCGCCCTCAGCATCCGGGACGCCGCATGACGTTGCGTTTTCACCGGACCCTCTCCGCTGCCCTTGCCACGGTCTTGGCAGGCGGGGCGTTGGCGGGTGCGCTGTTGACGGCCCCTGCCGCCACCGCAGACGCGTGGCGCGACAAAGAGTTCTGGCTCAAGGATTCGGGTGTCACCAACGCCTGGCAGGTTTCCAAGGGTGCCGGAGTGAAGGTTGCGATCATCGACAGCGGCATTGATGGCAACCACCCGGACCTCAAAGGCGTAGTGGTGGGCGGGACGGACGTATCGGGCGCGGGAGCACCCAACGGGCAAAAGAGTATTGGTGCCAAGACCGAGCACGGAACCTTGGTTGCCACGATGCTCGCCGGGCGCGGCCACACCACACCCACGGCCTCGCCTTCACCAACGGGGTCCGCGCCGCCTCCAGTGCCACCCACGGTCCCTCCTGCCGGGGGACCGGATGGGATCATCGGTGTCGCTCCTGAAGCGCAAATCCTGGCCGTCTCCACCTGGCTCGGATCACCGAACCCGGGTGGCAAAACGGACCAGGAGCAGATTCCGGACGCCGTGCGCTGGGCCGTGGACAACGGCGCCAAGGTCATCAACATCTCCTTGGGCAGTACCTCGCCGGACTGGCCGCAGAGTTGGGACGCGGCCTTCCTTTATGCAGAGCAGAAGGATGTGGTGATCGTCGCGGCCGCCGGGAACCGCGTGGGCGGCAACGTCCAGGTCGGAGCCCCGGCAACCATTCCCGGTGTCCTGACTGTCGCCGGACTCGACGGTGAGGGGCGCGCCAGCGTCGACTCCTCATCCCAGGGCATCAGCATCGGCGTCGCCGCACCGGCCGAGAAGCTGGTAGGCGGCATCCCCGGCGGCGGATACGCCGAATGGGCGGGAACGTCCGGTGCTGCCCCGATCGTTTCCGGTGTGGCCGCCCTGATCCGTTCCAAATGGCCGGAGATGAGTGCCAATCAGGTCATCAACAGAATTGTGAGCACGGCCAAGGACGCGGGAGCTCCGGGCAAGGATCCCCTCTACGGTTACGGCATCCTTAACGCCGAGGCGGCACTGAAGGATGAGGTGGCTGCCACCAGCAGCAACCCATTGGGTTCCATCGCTGACTGGATCCGGGTCCACCGCCGGGGAGATTTCAGCGAGCCGTCGCAGGCTCCCGTGGCGAGCCCCACCAGCGCAGCACCCACGCTCGCCGATCCGACCGTTCCGGCCGCGAAGACGCCGGCGACCGTCGACGACGCCCTGCCGGCCGCCGTCGTGCTTGGATTTGGAGCCTTGTTCCTTGCCCTGGTGACGGGGGCCGCGATCCAATTGAGGAGGGTCGCCAAAAACGCTCCAGCGGTGGCCGAGGAGGCCGAAACGGGCGCGCTTCTGAAAGTGGATCCACCCGCCCGGACGTAGTTAGTGAAGATTTTCACAAAGTACTGTACTCTGGACTCATGGCAACCACCCCAGAGCTCATTGACCGTCCCCGGGTTCTCGTCGTCGGCGGCGGCTACGTCGGCCTGTACGTAGCCCTCAAACTGCAGAAGAAGATCGCGAACGCGGGCGGCATCGTCACCGTCGTTGATCCACTGCCGTACATGACCTACCAGCCCTTCCTCCCGGAAGTAGCAGGTGGCAACATCGAGGCACGCCACGCCGTCGTCTCCCACCGTCAGCACCTGAAGCAGACTGAGCTCATCCAGGGCCGCGTCACCAGCATCGACCACGCCAACCGGACCGCGGTCATCGCCCCGTCCGATGGCGGCGACAACTTCGAAATCCCGTACTTCGATGTCGTCATCGCAGCAGGCGCCATTACCCGGACCTTCCCCATCAAGGGCCTCGCGGACAAGGGCATTGGCCTGAAGACCATCGAGGAAGCCGTTGCACTGCGCAACAAGGTCCTGGAGCGCATTGAAGCCGCTTCCACCATGACCGACCCCGCAGAGCGCGCCAAGGCACTGACCTTCGTCGTGGTGGGTGGCGGCTTCGCCGGCATCGAGTGCCTCACCGAAATGGAAGACCTCGCCCGCGCCGCAGTGCGCAACAACCCGCGCATCCGCCAGGAAGAAATCCGTTTCATCCTGGTCGAAGCCATGGGCCGCATCATGCCCGAGGTCACTGCCTCGCAGGCCGAGTGGGTTGTGGAGCACCTCCGCAGCCGTGGCATCGAAGTACTCCTCAACACTTCCCTTGACAGCGCCGAGGGCAACCTCAAGCTGATCAACCTCCCGGACAAGACCCCGGCCCAGGAAGTTGAAGCAGACACCTTGGTATGGGCTGCCGGCGTGCAGGCCAACCCGATGATCCGCTCCACCGACTTCCCGCTGGAACCCCGTGGCCGTGTCCGCGTCCTCCCGGACCTGCGCATCGCAGGCGACGAGGGCATCGTGGAGAACGCCTGGGCCGCCGGCGACATCGCCGCTGTTCCGGACCTCACGGGCAAGGGCCTGCCGGACGGCACTTGCGTCCCCAACGCCCAGCACGCTCTTCGCCAGGCCAAGAAGCTCGCCAAGAACCTGTGGGCTTCCCGCTGGGACAAGCCGCTGCACGACTACAAGCACAAGAACCTTGGTGCTGTGGCCGGCTTCGGCGAGTGGAAGGGTGTTGCCAACATCAACCTGCTCGGCCGCATCGGTCTCAAGGGCGGCCTCGCCTGGCTGGCACACCGTGGTTACCACGGCATGGCCATGCCCACGGTTGAGCGCAAGTTCCGTGTGATCTTCGGCTGGATCCTGGCCTTCTTCGCCGGCCGCGACACCACGCAGCTGATGGACCTCGACAACCCGCGCGGTGCCTTCGTGGCCGCTGCAACGCCCGCTCCCAAGCCCGCTGCCGCTCCGGCACCTGTAGAGGCCAAGCCTGCGGCTGAGGAAGCCAAGACTCCGGTCACTGCCGCCGCCAAGTAGTCAACGCACGGCGCAGTCAACGCACGACGGCGGCCGCTCCCTTTCGGGGAGTGGCCGCCGTCGGCGTTTAAGCAGGTGTGCCCACGGCGGTGGCGGGTTGCTGCGCCCCTAGACTGTTGCCATGTCCGGTGAAACCGATCTGAAGACACTCCTGCAATCCCTCCACCCCGTAGCCCGCGATGGCGACTACGTCTACGCCCTGTGGCCACATGGCAGGCCGCTGGAGGGCGGGATCGAGGCGGCTGTGCGCGAGGCCGAGGGCCTTACGGTTGTCCTCCGCCGGGACGAGGCTGATGCGCTGGGTCTGAGCTACGACTTCGTGGCCTCGTGGATCACGCTCCAGGTCCACTCGGCACTCGAAGCGGTGGGCCTCACGGCCGCCGTGAGCGCCGCCCTGACCCACGCGGGAATCAGCTGCAACGTCCTGGCGGGTTTCCACCACGACCACCTCCTGGTGCCTTCGGCCGACGCGGGCCGGGCCATGGATGTGCTCCGGCTTTTGGGAAAAGGTCTCGTGCTCCGAAGTGAGCGTCCCGAGGACCGCGCCGAGATTCTGGAACTGACTGCCCAGGCCTTCTCCGTCTCGCCGGTAACCGGTGAACCCGTGGACGGCGTGCCGATGGAAGCAGGGCTGCTGCGCGAGCTCTTTGAATGCCCTGAGTACCTTCCGGAGTTCAGTATCGTCGCCGAGATGGGTGGGGAGATTGTGGGGCATGCCATCAGCACGAGGGGCTGGATCGGAGACTTGGAACTGCTGGGGCTGGGTCCGATCGGCGTGCTTCCCGCCTTTCAGAAGCGCGGGGTAGGTTCAGCCTTGATGCGGGAGACGACGGCCCGTGCCACAGCCGCAGGGGAGCCCGGCATTGCCTTGCTCGGCAGCCCCCTGTACTACATGCGCTTCGGTTACGTGCCGGCAGCCTCTGTGGGTGTGCAACCGCCGGAGGCGATGTGGGGCGATCACTTCCAGTTGTTGACGCTTCCCGCATGGCCCGACGACGTCCGTGGCACCTTCCGCTACGCCGGGCCATTCAGCGGGCTGTAGCTGGGATACCATGGTGCGGGCGCCCCAGTAGCCCAATTGGCAGAGGCAGCGGACTTAAAATCCGCGTGTTGTGGGTTCGAGTCCCACCTGGGGCACAAGCAGAAAGACCCCCGAAACCCTTGCGAACAAAGGGATTCGGGGGTCTTTTTCCTTGGCCCGGGTTAGGCCGTCCACGAGGGGCTTGCTGGTCTGTCTGAACCTCGCTTATCCGCCCACATCGCTTCCGCCGGGCTCCCAAGGGTCCTCCGCGGAAATTCCCAGCCCGCTCGTAGATTCCCCACAGGCAACGAGTGTTATAGGGATGTGACCTGAATCACTTATGTTCGCCGCCCAATTGCATTAGTTTGAGTCTTAATCAGGAACACCTGAGTAATCGCATCAAAGGCAGTTCGCACCTTTCGATCGAGGAGACAACGCATGTTTGATCTTTCCCCAGCGGCGCCCCGAGCCGCCAAGCTAACAGCGCTTGGCATTGGGGTCGCTCTCTTGGCCACGGCCTGTGGTGGGTCTTCGACTCCTACCCAGACCGGGTCTTCTTCCGCCGCGGCGGCAGGCATTTCCTGCCCGGCTCCCAGCGGCGGGGCGGGAGCCGGCAACAGCCAGGCTGCCACCAACACGGGACCAGTACCTCCCTCGACCACCACCACAGACGCACCACTGAAACTTGGATCGCTCCTGCCGACGACGGGGTCGCTGGCGTTCCTCGGCCCGCCCGAAATTGCCGGTGTCAACCTCGGCATCAAGGAAGTCAACGACGCCGGTGGCGTACTCGGCGCACCTGTCTCCGTGGTCCACCGCGACTCCGGTGATACCAAGACGGACATCGCCACCCAGTCCACCACCGCCCTCCTGGGCCAGGGCGTGAGCGCCGTCATCGGTGCTGCATCCTCGGGCGTTTCCAAGACGGTCATCAACCAGATCACGGGCGCCGGTGTCATCCACTTCTCGCCCGCCAACACCTCGCCTGACTTCACCACATGGGACGACAAGGGCCTCTACTGGCGAACTGCACCGTCCGACGTCCTGCAGGGCAAGGTCCTGGGCAACTACATGGCTACCTGTGGAGCGCAAACCGTTGGCATGATCGTTCTGAACGACGCTTACGGAACCGGTCTCCAGAAGAACGTCAAGGAAGCCTTCGAGGCCGCCGGTGGCAAGGTTGTTGCTGAGGAACTCTTCAACGAGGGTGACTCCCAGTTCAGCAGCCAGGTGGACAAGGTCCTCGCCGCCAAGCCGGATGCGATCGCCCTGATCACCTTCGACCAAGCCAAGAGCATCGTCCCCCTGATCACGGGCAAGGGCATCAAGCCCACGCAGCTGTTCATGGTTGATGGCAACACCTCCGATTACAGCAAGGACTTCCAGGCCGGCACCATGAAGGGCGCACAGGGAACCATTCCCGGTACGTTCGCCAAGGACGACTTCAAGAAGAAGCTCCTCGCCATCGATCCCGCCCTGAAGGATTACAGCTACGCAGGCGAGTCCTACGACGCCGTGAACCTGATCTCTTTGGCCTCTGAGGCCGCCAAGAGCACCAAAGGTACGGACATCGCAGCCAAGCTGAAGGAAGTCTCTGAGGGCGGCGAGAAGTGCACCACCTTCGCAGCATGTGTCACGTTGCTCCGCGACGGCAAGGACATCGACTACGACGGCCAGTCCGGTCCGGTCACGTTCTCCGACGCTGGTGACCCCACCGAGGCGTACATCGGTATCTACGAATACCAGGATGACAACACCTACAAGCCGGTCCGCGAAGAGTTCGGCAAGCTCTAAGCCGCAGCCGGTCCAAACCGCAGTCAGTCACAGGCCCCCTTCCTCATCTGGAAGGGGGCCTGTTCTGTGCTGGGCTGCGTTCTGTGACGTCGCTACCCGCTTCGGGGGAGAAACCCATCAAGGACCCGGGTCACCATTTCCACGCCCTGACGCTCAAAGACAGCGTCTCCCACGTGGTGTGCCCAGACCACCGTGCCCACCGACTGGTTGAGGTTTTCCAGCGTCCACAGGTGGTGGTCCTCCTCGCTGGTGACAACCCTGCCCAAGCCCTCGTGGAAGGCCGCGGCGAGCGTTGGCTGAGCGAGCAGCTGCTGGTGGCTGAGCCGGACCAGGTCATGAACCCACGGGCGAAGCTCGGCACGGCCAAAATCGATCACCTTGATCACTCCGTCGTCGTCCAGCCAATTCCTGGGCTGGTAATCGCCATGGGTTGTCACAAGCGTGGCAGGACCCGGCTCCAACGACTCAAGGACCTCTTGTAGTCTTCTTTGCGTCTCCTCGGGCAGGAGAGAGTGCGCGCGTTCAATGAGGGAGCCCGTCCTGGCCGCCAGCGCCTTTGCGTAACCGCGGGAGGTTCCCGCCGGCAGGTGCATCCTTGAGAGCAGCATGCCGGCCTCACGGTACGTTCTGGGATCGGATTCGGAAGAGGTTCCAGCTACCAGGGTCCCGGGCAAGTACCCGGTGACCAGGATGCCTGCCTCAGGCGACGCGTGCTTCAGGGTGGGTACCCTGCCGTGCAGCCCCGGCAGGCCCCGCGAGTAAGCCGCAATTTCGCGCCGGATGTGGTGGCTCGTGGTGCTGGCTTTGACGATGTACTCCTGGCCATCCGGGGCAGCGACCTGAAGGACGGTGGTGTCCTGGAGGGGCCATGAGTGGTCCTGAACCACGGTGAAGCCACCAAGCCATGTCAACAGGAGGCTTTGCTGCAGTTCCGTGATGGTTCCCGTCATCAGTCCAGCATGCCATTGGGTGGCATTTCGCGTTGACCGAAGGGGTCCAGGCGGCTTCCGCTCCCTTGGCAGGAGTGTGTCTTAAACAGCGGAAGGCCCCGGGTGGTGTCCCGGGGCCTTCCGTCGTGTGGGGCTGAGGTGGTCAGACCTCGTCCGCCAGAGTGCCCAGATAGAGCTGGATGACCTTGGGGTCCTTCATGAGCTCACGGCCGGTACCCGTGTATGCGTCCTTGCCCTGGTCCAGTACGTAGCCGCGGTCGCAGATCTGCAGGCATCGGCGGGCGTTCTGTTCCACCATGATGACCGAGACGCCGGCACGGTTGATCTCGTGGACCCTGAGGAAGGTTTCGTCCTGTTTGACGGGGGAGAGGCCAGCAGACGGCTCGTCCAGGAGCAGTACAGCCGGATCCATCATGAGCGCCCTGCCCATGGCTACCATCTGGCGCTCACCACCGGAGAGCGACCCCGCACGCTGGGCGCGACGCTTAGCCAGTTCGGGGAACAGGCTGGTCACAAAGTCGAAGCGCTCAGCGAAAGCCTTGGGACGCTGGAACATGCCCATCTGGAGGTTCTCTTCGATGGTCAGTGCTGCGAACACGTTGTTGGTCTGCGGCACGAAGCCCACACCCTGGGTCACCAGCTTGTTGGCTTTCAAACCCGTGAGGTCCTGGCCCCGGACCACCACGGTGCCGGAGTGGACTTTCACCAGCCCGAACATGGCCTTCAGCAGGGTGGACTTGCCGGCACCGTTGGGGCCGATGATGCCGATCAACTCACCCTTGCGTGCCTCGATGCTGCATCCGTTGAGGATGTTGACGCCGGGAATGTACCCGGCTACGAGGTTGGTGACTTTGACGACGGAATCGCCTGCCGGAGCAGCTGCTGAGGCGGGCATTGCGGCGGGGCTGCTCATTTCCCGTCCTCCTTCTTGGTTTCAACGATGTCGGACAGGATGCCGGCGTCTTCAGTACCCACCACCGACTCTTCATCGGCCTCAAGCTCGGCTTCGAGCACCTTGATGCCTTCAGCATCGCCGAGGTCCACGTCGTGGTGGGCGCCAAGGTAGGCGTCGATGACGGCAGGGTTCTTCATGACTTCGCCCGGAGGGCCTTCAGCCACCACTTTGCCTTCTGCCATGACCACTACCCAGTCCGCGATATGCCGGACCATGTTCATGTCGTGCTCCACGAACAGCACGGTCATGCCTTCAGCCTTCAGGTTCTTGATGTGGTCCAGCAGCGACTGGGTCAGTGCTGGGTTCACACCGGCCATGGGCTCATCGAGCATCACCAGCTTGGGCCGCACCATCAGGGAACGTGCCATTTCCAGCAGCTTCCGCTGTCCACCCGAGAGGGACGCAGCGTAGTCGTCCTTCTTGGCATCCAGCTTGAACTTCTCCAACAGCACGTTGGCCTGGGCTGTGATTTCCTTCTCGCGGCCTCCCCACATGCCCTTGAAAAGGGCCTTGGAGAGCCGTTCGCCGGGCTGGTCCGCTGCGCCGAGCCGCATGTTCTCCATGACGGTTAGTTTGCCCATCACCTTGGTCAGCTGGAACGTGCGCACCATGCCCATGCGTGCCACCTTGTAGGAGGAAACGCCTGCCAGGCTGTTGCCCTCAAACTGCCACTTGCCTGTATTGGGAGTGTCAAAGCCGGTGAGCAGGTTGAACAGGGTGGTTTTGCCGGCGCCGTTGGGGCCGATCAAAGCAGTGATTTTGTGGCGCGGGATCTCAAGGTATTCGACGTCCACTGCGTTGATGCCGCCAAAGGACCGGGTGACATCCTCTGCCACCACGATGGGATCGCGCTTCTTGCAGCCGGGGGTGTTCTCCCCGACCGCGATGGGCCGCGAATCCGTCATGTAGTCGATATTCTCGGTATTGCGTTCGTTGGTCTCACTCATGCGAAAGCAAGCTCCTTCTTATTGCCGAAGACGCCTTGCGGGCGGAAGATCATCAGGAGCATCAGCGCGACACCCACCAGGATGTAGCGCAACTGGCCGGCCTGGACGGTGGTCAGCCACGTGACTGCCCCTGATTCGATAAGGCCGTAGAGCAGGCTCTGGGTCAGCGACAGGACAACCCAGAAGATCATGGCTCCGATGACCGGCCCCAGGACAGTGGCCATGCCGCCGAGGAGGAGGCAGGTCCACAGGAAGAACGTCAGTTCCGTGCCGTAGTTGGATGGCTGGACGGCGCCGCGGGGGAGTGTGAAGATCATGCCCGCCAAGGCTCCCAGGACACCACCGATGATCAGTGCCTGCATCTTGTAGGCGTAGACGTTCTTACCGAGCGAGCGGACAGCGTTCTCGTCCTCGCGGATGCCCTTCAGGACACGGCCCCACGGGCTGCGCATGAGGAGCCAGACCAGCACACAGCACACGATGACAAGTCCCCAACCGACCACCCGGATGAAGAAGTCACGGTTGTTCATGCCCATGTAGGACCCCTCGGGGAAGGGGTTCATGGCGTAGAACGTGTTCTCAAACGCGGCCAGGCCGTTGGCGGAGCCAGTAACGCTGGTGAGCTGGTTGGTGGTGACTACGTAACGGACAATTTCTGCCGCTGCGATGGTGACGATTGCCAGATAGTCGGCGCGTAGCCGGAGGGTGGGAATACCGAGGATGAAGGCGAAGATCACCGAGCAGAGAATGGAGACGATCAGTGCAAGGAAGAACGGAGCGTCGAAGCTCAGGGTTGAGATGGCGAAACCGTAGGCACCAACTGCCATAAAGCCTGCCTGGCCGAAGTTCAGCAGGCCTGAGTAGCCGAAGTGAACCGCAAGACCCAAAGCGGCCAGTGCGTACGCCGCCGTCGTCGGGCTGAATAATTCGCCAAGGGCGCTGGAGAAAATGAATCCGAAGTCCATGGCCCGCTCCTAACCCACACGCTCACGCCGGCCGAGGATACCCTGCGGTCGGAACAGAAGAACAACGATCATGATGAACAGTGCACCGACGTACTTGAGGTCGGCGGGAAGGCCGAACACTGTAGTCAGTTCCACGAAGATGCCGACGACGATCGAGCCGATCAAAGCGCCGAAGACGGTTCCCAGACCACCCAGCGTCACGCCGGCGAAGATAAGAAGCAGGATCTGCGAGCCCATGTCGAAGGTGACACCGGGACGGTAGTACGCCCACAGGATGCCACCGAGGGAGGCGAGGACGCCGCCGACGATCCAGACGATGCGGATGACGGAGTCGACGTCGATGCCGGATGCGGCTGCCAAAGCGGGATTGTCCGCTACGGCGCGGGTTGCCTTGCCGAGACGGGTCTTCAGCAGGACGATGCCAATCAACGCGATGACCACAGCGCTGATAATCAGTGACCAGAGGTTGTTCGGGGAGATGGACACAGGCCCTATCTGGATTTCGGCGCTTTGTGCACCGGGCAGCTGTTGGGTTGCTCCACCGAAGAAGAACTGGATGACGTAGCGGATGGCCAATGCCAGGCCGATGCTGACGATCATCATGGGAACGAGGCCGGAGCCGCGTTTCCGCAATGGACGCCAGAGTCCGGCGTCCTGGACGTAGCCAAAGAGCCCGCCCCCTATCAGTGCCAGCAGGATCGCCAGCCAGAAGGGGAGTCCGAATCCGTTGAACATGAACACGAGGACGGCGCCCAGGGTCACCATCTCGCCGTGGGCGAAGTTGGTCAGGCCCGTGGTTCCGAAGATCAGGGAGAGGCCCACCGAGGCGAGGGCGAGGAGGAGGCCAAAGCTCAGGCCCGCCACCAGGCGGTTGAGGAGGTTCTGGCCAAAGTCCTGCTGTTGGACCACGATGCCCTCACCGAAGGCGAAGATCACTGACAGGTTGGATGTTTGGCTGAACGTGACATCGCGGGGATTGTCCTGGCCCTCGGCCAGTGCGATGCCCTCCGGCAAGGTGGAGGTGTCCAGCTCGATGGTGTAGGTACCTTGGACGGGAACACCGATGGTCCACGCACCATTGGCTCCGGAGGTTGCTTCACCTTCGAACCCGTTGCCTGAGGCCTTGATTTTGACGCCGGGTATGGGGGCCCGGGCATCATCGCGGAGGAACCCGCTGATGTTGTTTTGGAATGTCGTCGGTGACGGCGAAGGCGATGGGGTGGTTGCCTGTGCCGAGGGGGCGGCGATCAACAGAGCGGCGATGAGGGCTGCGAACAGCGCCCCCACAACTCTCTGCAGTCCCTTGGACCGTCTGATGGACGGGTCTCGCAGTGTGCTTCTCAAAATGGAAACCTCCACAGTGGGGGTGGTCCCGGCTGCGCCATTGCAGCCGGTGCGAACGGTAAATGGGGCTTGTGAACAGTTCTTGCCTAGCTGCCTCGATTGTGATCTAAGTCACCCATGTGTGGCCTATGTTACCGCCCGGTGGGCCGAATAAATGCCCAGTTCGGGGGTGCAAACATCGCGATCGGATAACAACTGTGAAGCTATAGGCAACTAATGATGTAGCTGTAGTTAAGTAAACCTTTGTTGAGTACGGGTGTTTCTAAACGTTCGGGCGGGTCCCTGCCGCTGCCACTCTGCCGGTTTCGTGTCACGGTTGCGTTTCGTCTGGGTGAACAAGGGAACTTTCCCTGCCGCGCGCGCGTGGTAATTGGTACCGTGAATTATCACTAGCCCTTTTTCAGGAGGACACCCGCAATGGCACTTGGCGGAAACCCAGTCTTCAACGGAAAGAATTTCCGTGGAGCAAAGCAGGCCCCGCCTGTACCGCAGAACCCGTACGGCCAGCAGTTCAACCAGGCCCCCGGTCGGGCGCCTGGCCAGGTGTTGGATGGCCAGGCCGCGTGGTCTGCCCAGCAGCAGAACATGACCAATGAGCAGCTGCAGCAGATGTACAACCAGCCGGCTGCCGGCCCCGCCGATACCGGCCGTATGACCTATGACGACGTCATCATGAAGACTGTCGCCTGCCTGGTGGTTTTGGTGATCGGCGCCGGCGTGACGCTCTTCGTAGCTCCCGCCCTCTCGACCATGCTCATGATCGTTGGCGCACTGGGCGGCTTCGTCCTAGCCCTGGTCAACACCTTCAAGAAGCAGCCCTCACCGGCACTGATCCTTGCCTACGCCGGCCTGGAAGGCCTGTTCCTGGGCGGCCTTACCCGCATCCTCGACGGCATGTACCCCGGCGTCGGCCTCCAGGCTGTCATCGGCACGCTGGCAGTCTTCGGCGTCACGCTGGTGCTGTTCAAGAGCGGCAAGGTCCGCGCCACCCCCAAGATGGTGCGCTTCTTCATGATCGCCACCATTGGCTACGCAGTCTTCGCGCTCATCAACATGGTGATGATGTGGACCGGTGCCGTGCAGGAGCCCTTCGGCCTGCGCACCAGTATGACGATTGCAGGCATCCCCTTGGGCGTCTTCATCGGCATCCTGGCCATCGGCCTGGCGGCGTTCTCGCTGATCATGGACTTCACCAGCATTGAAGAAGGCGTCCGCGCCGGTGCCCCGGAGCGTTACTCCTGGGTTGCGGCCTTCGGCCTGACGGTCACGCTGGTTTGGCTCTACGTCGAAATCATCCGCCTTCTGGCTATTTTGCGAGGCGACGACTAACTGCCGCAGGCCCAACCTGCAAAGTAAGCCGACCCGAAATGCCCCCGAAGACTCTTCGGGGGCATTTTTGTGTGTCGAGGGGTGAGCTCTCGCCTCCAAGCGGGGGATCATAGGGGCGAGATCCAACCCCTCGCGGTTAGCTCAAGCGTTCGAAAACCACGGCCATTCCCTGCCCGCCGCCAACACACAGAGTGGCAAGCCCCAGGGTTCCGTCCCGTTCCTTGAGCCCGTTCAGGAGCGTGCTGGTCATCCGTGCACCGGTCATGCCAAAGGGGTGTCCCAAGGCGATGGCACCACCGTGGACGTTGAGCTTGGCAGGGTCGATGCCCAGTTCCCGTGCACTTGCTACCACCTGCACGGCGAAGGCTTCGTTAAGTTCCACGAGATCAATGTCGTCCATGGTCAGGCCGGCCAGTGCCAAGGCCCGCCGGGTGGACTCAACGGGACCCATGCCCATGAGCTCGGGGGAGAGTGCGCTCACTCCTGTGGACACCACCCTGGCCAGCGGTTCGAGGCCCAACTCGCGGGCCCGGGTATCGCTCATGACAACTACGGCTGCGGCGCCGTCGTTGAGGGGGCACGCGTTGCCGGCGGTGACTGTCCCGTCGGAACGGAACACGGGTTGGAGGGCGGACACGGCTTCAAGTGTCACTCCCGCCCGCGGAGAGTCGTCGCGCTCCACCACGGTGCCGTCCCGGCGGGTGTAGGGGGTAATGTCGCGGGCGTAGAATCCTGAAGCGATGGCTGCCTCGGCCCGGTTCTGGCTCAGGACGCCCCACTCATCCTGCTCGGCCCTGCTGACGCCATAGGTGGTGGCAACGTTCTCTGCCGTTTGGCCCATGGAGATGTAGATGTCCGGCAGACGGCCACCCAAGCGGGGATCGGTCCACGGAATGTTGGACGCTGCCCTGGCTGCCGTGCGTTGGGCCGCTGGGCCGAACAGGGGGTTGTGGTTGGCGGTGTCCGTTTCTCCTGCGCCTGCCCAGTTCTGGTAGCGGGACACGCTCTCTACCCCGGCGGAGACGATCGTGTTGGCTTCCCCGGCTTTGATGGCGTGGAAGGCCATCCGCAGCGTTTGCAGGCTCGATGCACAGAAACGGTTGATGGTGGCCGCCGGTACCTGGTCCATTCCTGCCAGGACAGCTACCACGCGTGCCATGTTGGAGCCGGCTTCGCCGCTGGGTTCTGCGCAACCAAGAAGGAGATCGTCCAGACCGCGCCCATCCTCGGCGGCCGGATCAAATGCCGGAATCCTGGCGAGGGCGGCCTGCACCATTGCGGTGGCGAGGTCATCGGGGCGCTCGTCCCTCAGGGACCCTTTGAAGGCGCGGCCAATGGGGCTTCTGGCAGTGGAAACAATGACAGCCTCAGTCATGGCCACAGCTTACGCCCGGCGCCTGCACCAGCGCCGGGCGGTTACTGGAAATCACGGAAGTGTCAGGCCAATCGGCGGGCGCCTGCCGCCGGAGTCACCGTGAAGATGTCCGGCGCGGCGTAACCGGCGTCGGCGAAGGAACGTACGACGGCGTCACGCACCTGCTGCTCCTGGCCCACCGGGGTCAGGGCAATGGCCGAACCGCCGAACCCGCCGCCGGTCATGCGGGCACCGATGGCGCCGTTGGCGCGGGAAGTGTCCACGGCGAGGTCCAACTCGGGGCAGGAGATCTCAAAGTCGTCGCGCATGGAAACGTGGCTCGCATCCAACAGGGGACCAATGCTGGCGGGTCCTTGGCTGCCCAGTACGTCCACGGTTTGCAGCACGCGGTCGTTCTCGGTGACCACGTGGCGCACGCGCTTCAACGTTGTTTCATCCAGCAGTCCGGACGCTTCCTCCAAGCGTTCCACGCCGACATCGCGCAGTGCTTTGACGCCCAGGATCCCGGCACCCAGCTCGCAGGACGCACGGCGGGAGGCGTAACCGCCGTCGGCATGTGAGTGCGAGACCTTGGTGTCGATGACCAGCAGGACCAAACCGGAGGCTTCGGCGTCGAACGGTACCAGGTCCACGTGCTGGTCGCGGCAGTCCAGGAAGACAGCCTGTCCCTTGGCGCCACGCAGGGATGCCGATTGGTCCATGATTCCGGTGGGTGCGCCAACGTAGACGTTTTCGGCCCGCTGGGTGGCCAGCACAAGGTCCTCGGCGGCGAGTCCGGCTCCGGTCAGCTCATTCAGGGCGCTGATGACGGCGCACTCAATGGCGTGGGAGGAGGAGAGACCGGCGCCCGACGGGACGTCCGAGTCGAGCAGGAGGTCGAAGCCGGGCACCGTGATGCCACGCTCCTTCAGCGCCCAGGCGACCCCCAGCGGGTAGCGGGACCAACCTTCGCCCGAGCCCGGTTCCAGCTCTGAGAGATCGGCCTCCACCAGTCCGTGCCCACCGAACGTGGACAGCATGCGGACCCTTGAGTCATCGCGGACGCGCAACGCCACCTTTGCTGTCCTATCGATGGCGAAGGGCAGCACGAAACCTTCGTTGTAGTCGGTGTGCTCGCCGATCAGGTTGACGCGTCCCGGTGCCTGCCACACGCCGTCGGGGGCTTCACCGAACGTTTCCTGGAAGCGGGCGGCGAGGACGCTGGTATCGGTAGTGGTGCTCATGCTCGGGTGCCTTCCAGGGTCTTGGGGGATGCCGGTGCCGCGGCGACGCTGCGGAGCCTCTCCGCCACGGCTTCGGGGGTGGTGTCGTTGATGAACGCTCCCATGGCGGCCTCTGAGCCGGCCAAGTACTTGAGCTTATCGGCTGCGCGACGGGGTGAAGTCAACTGCAGGTGGAGCTGGCCTGCAGGGCGCAGGGACGGATCCAGCGGAGCCTGGTGCCATGCGGAGATATACGGCATGGGAGTGGGGTAGAGGGAGTCGAGGCGCTTGAGCAGGTCAAGGTAGACGTGCGAAAGTTCATCGCGTTCTGCGCCCGTGAGCGCTGCGAGGTCGGGGACGCTGCGGTGGGGGACCACGTGGATTTCCAAGGGCCAACGCGCGGCGAAGGGGACGTAGGCGCTGAAGTGTTCGGCCTCCAGCACCATGCGGCTGCCGTCTTCGCGTTCAGCCTTGAGGAGCGACGCCGCCAGCGTCTCCTTCCCGTCGACGTCGTCGTAGTATTTCCGTGCGACAGCACCGAGCTGGGCGGCGCGCGGCGTGACGTACGGGTACGCGTAGATCTGTCCATGCGGGTGGTGCAGGGTAACGCCGATGTCCGCGCCGCGGTTTTCGAACGGGAAGACCTGTTTGATGCCCGGCAAGGCGCTGAGCGCTTCGGTCCGCTGTGCCCATGCCTCAATGACGGTGCGAGCGCGGGTCTCCCCGAGTTCGGCGAAGGAGCCGGTGTGCTGCGGGGTGAAGGCGACTACTTCGCATCGGCCGAATGCGGGTCCAACGGTCCCATGGCCGCTGGCGCCCGGTGCGGGCAGAGGGGGAATATCACCCAGGGCAGGGCCCAGGGAGGGGAAGCGGTTTTCGAACACCACAACGTCATAGTCCGCTGCCGGGATTTCCGAGGGGTTCGCCGCGGTAGTGGGGCAAATAGGGCACTGGTCGGCAGGCGGCAGATGCGTGCGGGCCTGGCGGTGCGCAGCGACGGCAACCCAGTCGCCTGACAGGGCGTCATACCGGACTTCGCCGGGCTCGCCGCGGGCTGGGAGCTCGCGGTGGTCCACCAGGGATTCCGGTGTTCGCTCCGGAGTGCCGGGGTCGTCGAAGTAGATCAGCTCGCGGCTGTCCGCAAGGCGGGTGCTGGTGATGCGACTCATGGGTCCATTGTTCCACAACTGATCAAAAGCGCATAGTTTCTAACAAAAGCTAACATTGAAGGTGGAGTTCCGGGTTTCGAAATGAAGTACGGTATTGCCATGCCTGCCTTGCCTTCACCCGCCGATAACGCGCTCCCCTCCGAATCCCGCCGCTTCGCCACGGGCCGGCAATTCGAGCTTCGCAGGGGCGATGCGCTCGCCGTCATCACCGAACTCGCCGCCGGGCTGCGCCTCTACTCCCGCCGCGGTGTGCAACTGACGGAAAGCTACGATGACGACCAGATTCCTCCGGGCGCCACGGGCATCACCCTGGCGCCATGGGCAAACCGCGTGGAGGACGGGGTCTGGTACCTCGACGGTAAGAAGCAGCAACTTGATATCACCGAAGTCTCCCGCAACAACGCCAGCCACGGGTTGCTGAGGAATGCCGCCTACGCCTTGGTGGACGAATCCGAGTTCAGCGTGACGCTCGAAGCCACCGTGTTCCCGCAGCACGGCTACCCGTTCCTGGTCCGGCACGTCGTCCGCTATGAGCTGGACGAGGCCATGGATCTCCGCGTCCGGCAGACCTTGGTCAACGATTCCCAGGGCAGGGCGCCCTTTGTGCTCGGGGCCCACCCCTACCTGCGCCTCGGTGACGTCGCTACCGAGGACCTGGTCCTGACCGTAAAAGCCCGTACCCGGCTGGTGGCCGACGAGCGGCTGATTCCCCGCAGCACGGCTGAAGCAGATGGACAGTTCGATCTTTCCGCCGGCACAGCGGTGAATGACCTGCTGGTTGATGTCGCTTTGACGGACCTGGCGTACGACGGCGGCGTGGCCCGCCACACGCTGACAGCGCCTGATGGCCGCAGCGTGAGCCTTGAGCAGGACGAGGTGTCCCCGTACGTCCATGTTTTTGTCACTGATACCTTCCCGGGCCGCTCCAAAGCTGTGGCCCTCGAGCCGATGACAGGCCCCGCCAACGCCTTCAACAGCGGCGACGGCCTGCGATGGCTGGCCCCCGGTGAGGCGTTCACCATGAGCTGGGGCATCACCGCATCCCTCTGAGCTTTTTGTACGTGCTGCCTCAGCGTTTGGTAACAGCTGCGCGGGCCGGTTTCCCATACGGCGTGGCCTACGGAATTATGGGTTCATGACGCCAACACCGGACGCCAAATCCCGCTCTGACCGCCAAATTGCCGAAGACATCCCCTACGGGGTGCGAATTGCTGCTGCCTGGTCGTGGCGGGCGGGACTGATCCTGCTCATGATTGGTGCCCTGGTCTGGCTGCTGGGCAAGGTCAGCTTCCTCATCATCCCGGTCATGGTGGCCGCCCTTTTGGCCGGATTGCTGTATCCGGTGGTGGCGTGGCTCCGCAACCGCAATGTGCCCAACGGGGCCGCCGTGGCCATCACGGTGGTGGCCTTCATCGGCGTTATCGCCGGCGCCCTGGCCCTGGTGGGAAGGCAGCTTGTCTCCGGCTTCGGCGAACTCTGGCAGGAGGCCCTGGCCGGAATCCAACAGATCCAGACGTGGCTGGCCGATGGTCCCCTCCACCTCACCGCAGACCAGATAGACCAGTACATTGCCGATGGCGCCAACGCGCTGCAAAACAATAGCAGCAGTATCCTGAGTGGCGCCTTGTCCTTTGGCAGCACTGCCGGACACTTTGCCGCGGGACTCGTCCTGGCACTGTTCATCCTCATCTTCTTCCTGCTGGAGGGCAGCCGGATTTGGGCCTTCCTGGTGCGTCTGCTGCCCAAGACAGCGCGAAAGGCCACTGACGGCGCAGGGCGTCGCGGGTGGACGTCCATGGTCAGCTATGTGCGTATCCAGATGTTCGTGGCATTCGTGGATGCTGTGGGCATCGGCGTGGGCGCTGCCATCATCCAGGTTCCCCTCGCACTTCCCTTGGCGGTCCTGGTCTTCATCGGCTCCTTCATCCCGGTAGTGGGTGCCCTTGTTACCGGAGCCATCGCGGTGCTTCTTGCGCTCGTAGCCAACGGGCCTATCAACGCGCTCATCATGCTGGCAATCGTCCTGCTGGTCCAGCAGCTCGAAAGCCACATCCTGCAGCCGCTGGTGATGGGCAAGGCTGTCTCGCTGCACCCCGTGGCCGTGATCCTCTCGGTGGCAGCAGGCTCCTACCTCGCAGGCATCCCGGGAGCACTGTTCGCGGTCCCGTTGCTCGCCGTAGTAAACACGGCGGTTCGGTACATTGCCGGGCGGACGTGGGAACATGATGAAGGATTGGGCGGTATGGAGCCTCAGCCGGCAACCGCTTCTGCGGGGCCGAGCGGAGACGCCAACTTCAAGGAGGTTCACCTCCCCAAGCCCGAATCCCGCCTCGGTAAAGGCATCGCAGGCAAGAACAAGGCTGCAGGACGCCCCTCTGCTGAGGGCCCTGCCGCCGACACCACTAAAGGAGAATAGTCAGTGAATACCCTCGAAACCCTGCCCGTCACGCTGGACGATGTCCTCAAGGCGCAGGAGTTGCTCGAGGGCATTATTACCAAGACTCCAGTGGAGTCGTCCCGTGCTCTTGGCAGCCTCGTGGGCGGCAACGTCTTTTTCAAGTGTGAGAATCTCCAGCGCGCGGGCTCCTTCAAGGTCCGCGGCGCCTATGTCCGCATGGCCCGGCTGACCGAGGACGAAAAGAAGCGCGGCGTGGTGGCGGCCTCCGCAGGCAACCATGCCCAAGGTGTTGCGGTGGCCGCAAAGAGCCTGGGCATCAACGCCCGCATCTACATGCCCCTTGGTGTGGCTTTGCCCAAGCTGGCGGCCACCCGCAGCCACGGCGCAGAAGTCATCCTGCATGGCCACAACGTGGACGAAGCCCTGGCCGAAGCGCAGCGATACGCCAACGAGACCGGTGCTGTGTTTGTCCACCCCTTTGACAATGTGGACGTTGTTGCAGGCCAGGGAACCATCGGACTGGAGATCCTGGACCAGATCCCCAACGTGGACACCATCCTGATGGGCGTCGGCGGCGGTGGACTCCTGGCCGGAGTGGCTGTGGCCATCAAAGCCAGGGCCAAGGAGCTCGGCCGTGAGATCCGGGTGATCGGCGTCCAAGCGGAAAACGCTGCCGCCTACCCGCCGTCGCTGGCCGCTGACGCACTGGTGCCGCTCAAGAAGGTCACCACCATGGCTGACGGCATTGCCGTGGGCCGTCCGGGGCAGCTGCCCTTCAGCATCATCCGCGAACTGGTGGACGATGTTGTCACCGTCAGTGAAGACTCCCTGGCGCGGGCGCTGATCTTCCTCCTGGAGCGGGCCAAGATGGTGGTTGAGCCTGCAGGTGCCGTCGGAGTGGCCGCGCTGATGGATGGCAAGATCGAAAACCCGGGAAACACCGCCGTCGTGCTTTCCGGAGGCAACATCGATCCCATGCTCATGCTCAAAGTCATCCAGCGCGGTCTGTCGGCCGCAGGCCGGTTCATGACTGTCCGCATGATGCTCGATGACCGCCCGGGTTCCTTGGCCACCATCGCGCGGATCATTGCCGAAAACGATGCCAACGTCACCGGGCTGGATCACACCCGCTTGGGTGGCTCCATCAGCATGGGGGACGTCTCCATCACCATCAACCTGGAAACCAAAGGCCACGAACACGGGGAGCAGGTTCTCGGCGCACTGCGGGCCGAGGGCTTCCAGCCGATCGTGGTGCACTGACGGGAGGAGCACCATGGTGCTGGGAACGCCTGAAGGATCCAGAGAAGCGGACCGGGAGTCGCTGGCCGGGCGGGCGAAGGGCGGCCTGCTCTTCATGGGCGGCTTCGTCATCCTGCTTTATGTCATCGAGATCCTCAACACGCTGATGCGCCACGGCTTGAACTTCACCTTTGGCCTGCGCCCCCGTTCCATGGACGGGGTGCTGGACATCCTGACGTTCCCGCTGTTGCACGCGAACTTCAACCACCTGCTTTCCAACACGTTGCCCCTGATCATTTTCGGTTTCCTGGTGTTCCTGTCAGGCCTCCGCGTCTTTATCACGGCACTGGCCTTCAGCTGGCTGGGCTCGGGGCTCGCTGTGTGGCTCATCGGCGGGGGAGGGGTCACGGTGGGAGCGTCCGGGCTGGTCTTCGGATTCTTCGCGTTCCTGCTGGTCCGTGGATTCTTCAACCGGAACTGGTGGCAGATCCTGCTCTCGGTGGTGCTGTTCATGGCCTACGGCAGCATTCTCTTCGGCGTGCTGCCCACGGTGATGGGCTACGTTTCCTGGCAGGCGCACCTCGGCGGAGCCGTTGGCGGCGTCATTGCAGCCGTCCTGTTACGTCCCAAGTCCACGCCGGCGGCCTGACTCCCACCAGCCGCGCACCAAAAACGCCGGCCCGCCCCGCGAAGGGGTGGGCCGGCGTCGTGTATTTCGGGCCGGTGAGCCGCTGGTTATGCGACGTAAGGCTTGGCGGAGACAATCTCCACCTGAATTTCCTTGCCGTTGGGGGCGACGTAGCTCAGGCTGTCGCCTTCCTTGTGGCCGATGATGGCAGCACCCAGGGGTGACTTCTCGCTGAAGACGTCCAAATCGGAGTCACCGGCGATTTCGCGGGAGCCCAGCAGGAACGTCTCTTCGTCACCGGCGATGCGGGCAACAACCAGCATTCCAGGCTCAACGATTCCGTCATCGGCAGGGGCCTCGCCAACCTGGGCATCGCGAAGCAGTGCGGTGAGCTGGCGGATGCGGGCCTCGATCTTGCCCTGCTCTTCCTTGGCTGCGTGGTAGCCGCCGTTTTCCTTCAGGTCGCCTTCCTGGCGGGCAGCTTCGATCTTCTGGACGATTTCCGCCCGGCCAGCGCCGGAAAGGTGGTCCAGCTCAGCCTGCAAGCGGTCGAAAGCTTCCTGGGTGAGCCAAGCCGCAGTGGCGCTATTGGTGGTAGACACGGATTTCTCCTCTAGATCTGACAATGCAAAAGACCCCGCCGAGGTGGCCACTCGTGGAACTCAGTAACCAACTTAACGGGGTGAAGGTTTCATCCATTGTAGTAAATCCTTTGGACGAACCCAAACCGGTTGAGTCATGGGTCACATGATTGTTATTTGCCGCTGTCCGTGATCCAGCAATTGTCCACCACTCCGGAAACAGCCGGTGACTCGGTACGCAGGACCGTGCGCTGGACAGTGGTGCTGCCGCCGTCGGGGTCGTCCTGCGGATCGTTGGGGCCTACTTCCACTACCTTCCAGCCCACTACCGCGAATTTGGAGTCCAGTGCCTTGATGGCGCATTTGGCTGTGGCTCCGGGATATTTGGTGACTTGGTAGTCCACCTCTGCCTGGGTGCCGTCGACGGTGCTGTAACCGATGTCCTTGAAGGTGACAGGGGCTTGTGCGGATCCGGTTGCCACATAGGCGGCGAACCCAATCCCGATGACCAGGGCACCGATGACGATGTTCCGCTTGGTTTTGCGGTTCATGGCGCGCTTTTGACCGCCGTAGCGATTGGCTAGGCTGGTGCTTGCCGGTACTTGGGTGGCCGATAGGTCCTCTGAAGTCACCCGTCCAGTTTAGTGCCGATCCCGGCGCCCCATCACCGCCCACACAGCTTGATCCACGAAAGAGGAGCCGTCACGTGACAGCGTCCAGCAGTTCCGACCAGCAGCTGCGGCTGCTCGCCGTCCATGCCCACCCTGATGATGAGTCCAGCAAGGGCGCGGCCACCATGGCAATGTACGCCGCCGCGGGAGTAGACGTGATGGTCGCTACGTGCACTGATGGCTCACGCGGTGACATCCAGAACCCGGCCATGGAAGACGCGCCCCACCCCAAACGGGACATGGCCGGTGCCCGGCGACTGGAGATGGCGAATGCGGCTGCCGTCCTGGGAATCCAGCAGCGGTGGCTTGGCTTTGTGGATTCGGGCCTTCCGGAAGGTGATCCACTGCCGCCGCTGCCGCCGGGGTGCTTTGCGCTCCAGCCCTTGGAACGCGCCACGGCGCCCCTGGTCCGGCTGGTCCGCAGTTTCAAGCCGCACGTGATTCTGAGCTACGACGAAAATGGGGGCTACCCGCACCCGGACCACATCATGGCCCACAAGGTGGCGGTGGAAGCCTTTGATGCCGCCGGTGACCCGGACCGTTACCCGGGCATGGGGGAGCCGTGGGCCCCAAGCAAGCTCTACTATGACCGTGCTTTCAGTCCGGAACGGTTCCGTGCGCTGCACTTTGCGTTGGAAGAGGCAGGATTGCAGTCTCCTTACGCTGAGCGACTTGCCGCGTGGCTGGAGGCCGATGCCGAGGGCCATACTCCCGTTCCCCCGGGACACCAGACCACCACCCAAGTGGATTGCGGCGATTTTTTCGAGGCGCGCGACGACGCACTCCGGGCGCATCGCACCCAGATCGATCCCCTGGGGTTCTTCTTCGCGGTATCGCCGGATCTGCAGCGCACTGCGTGGCCGTGGGAGGACTACACGCTCATCAAGTCCACTGTCCCGTCCCAGCTGCCGGAGAAGGACCTGTTCGCGGGGATAAGATAGGAACTCCGGCAGTTTCTATCGCCCGTAGAAATTGTCGCCAGGCCAACCAGCTTCCGGCTACGCTGCCTGTCGGCATGCATCAGCTCCCATAGAAGGTTTGAACGTGCACCACTTGATTCTCGCCCTGACCGTCACCCCGTCGCCCAACCCCTCGGGCACGCTGCGGCCCGGCCTGTCCGAGGACCAGGTGACGCCCGGTACGTGGGGCTTCGTCCTCACGGCCTTCATCGTCATCCTGACCACGTTCCTCATTGTGGACATGGTTCGACGCATCCGGCGCGTCCGGTACCGCGCGCAGGTGGAGGAAGCACGCCTGGCGGCTGAGCAAGGCCAAGCTGCGGAGGCCGGCCAAGCTGCCGACGGCGGCACTCCCGGAGCCCCCGGCGCGCAGTCTGCAGGTGACGGCGCCTCGGATGAGAACGACGATGCCGGTCCCCGGACCCGCTGAATCCACCGGTAACGGTTCGCCCTGGGCCAGCAACGCCCTGGGCTCGGAACCTTCTGCCTATTTGCGGCAGCACGCGGACAATCCCGTGCACTGGCGACCGTTCGGCGACGAAGCTTTTGCTTTCGCCGCCGAACGTGATGTCCCGGTTTTTCTTTCCATCGGCTATGCCGCATGCCATTGGTGCCACGTCATGGCCCACGAGTCTTTCGAAGACCAGGAAACGGCTGACTACCTCAATGCCCACTTCGTCCCGGTGAAGGTGGACCGGGAGGAACGTCCGGATGTCGACTCCGTGTACATGGCCGCGACCCAGGCCATCAGTGGTGAAGGTGGCTGGCCAATGTCCGTCTTCCTCACCCCGGACGGGCTCGCTTTCCACGCCGGAACCTATTTCCCGCCCGTTCCGCTGCCCGGCAGGCCGTCCTTCCGCAATGTTCTTGAAGCCGTCCATCAAGCCTGGATGGAGCGTCGTGATGGGGTGGAGCAGAACGCCCGGGGTCTTGCAGCCAGCATGGCTGATGGGCAACTGTCCGCGGCGGTGCGGCTCGACGAACCGCCCGGGTTGCTGGATGCTTCCCTCCTTCCGGACGCCGTGGCGCTGCTGGCGCGCTCTGAAGACCCCGACGCCGGCGGGTTCGGCAGCGCCCCCAAGTTCCCGCCGTCGGCCGTTCTCGAGTTCCTCATCCGGCACGCGGCGGTGCCCTCCGATACAGCGGATGCCGCCAAGGACATGGCTGGACGAGCGTTGGCGGGCATGGCGCGCTCGGCCTTGTGCGACCAGCTCGACGGCGGATTCGCCCGCTACTCGGTAACGGCGGACTGGTCCGTGCCCCACTTCGAGAAGATGCTTTACGACAACGCCCAACTGCTCCGTGTCTATGCACACTGGGTGCGGTTGGGTGGCAACGAGGTCTATTCAGCCGACGAAGCGGCGGCTGTGGCGTCACGGTGCGCAGACTGGATGCTGGAGTCACTGGGGCTGCCAGGCCGCGCTGTGGCTTCCTCCTTGGACGCCGACACGGTCATTGACGGAGTGCATCACGAGGGCGCAACGTACCTGTGGACCCTGGAATCCTTGGCGGATGTCCTGGGCGCCGATGACGCCCTGCAGGTGGCTCGCATGATGAACATTGGCGCTGAAGGTACAGTGTCGGACCTTGGCTCGCCACTCCATCCGGCGCGGAAGCTGTCCGACGCTGATCGGCGGCTGTGGGGGCGTGTGGCGCCGGTATTGCTTACTGCGCGCAACCTCAGGAACCAGCCAGCCAGGGACGAGAAGGTGGTGGCCGGCTGGAACGGCCTCGCTGTAGCCGGACTCGCCGAGGCGGGTGCCATTCTGGGCCGCCCGGACCTGGTGTCGGCGGCGGAGAACGTGGCCGGGTACCTCGCCACCGTCCACTGGAACGATGAAACGAAGACGCTGGTCCGCGTCTCACATGACTCACAAGCACGTGGAATCGGCGGGCTGCTGGAAGACTACGCGTTCTGTGCGGATGGCTTCCTGGCCCTCTATGCGGTGACGGGAACCAAACGCTGGTACCTGTTCGCGGAGGAGTTGGTGCTGGCTGCGTGCGCCCGCTTCGTGGAAAACGGACAGCTTGCCGACTCGACGGGGGAGTCTGCGCAGGTCTTCAACGCCCAGGGTCAGCACGCAGCGCTGGACCCCTTCGACAACGCCACACCCAGCGGAGCGGCAGGCTTCGCCGGCGTTCTCCTGTCCTACGCTGCCTACTCCGGATCCCACGGGCACCGGCTCATGGCGGGCAACATCCTTGGCCTGCTCCCGCCTCTCGCCACCCAGGCGCCGCGCGTCGCCGGTTGGCTCCTGGCCACCGCGCAAGCCGCGCTCGCAGGGCCGGTGGAGGCCGCCGTCGCAGGCCCGGATTCGTTGCTGAAGCGCGAACTGCACCACACGCTGTTGACGTCTGCCAGCCCAGGGCTGGTGGTCGCTGTGCAGGAGGACGACGCCGGGGCCCCGGTTGAGGATCCCGGCGTGCCGCTGCTTCTCCACAGGTCAGGCACACCGGACGGTTTACCGCAGGTCTACCTGTGCCGGGACATGGTGTGCGAAAGGCCGCTGGGGGAGTCAGCTGCTGTCCGGGCGCGCTTGGCGGCCATGGGATCAGGCGACTGAGCAGGTCCCTTTCGGCTTAGCTCAGCACTGCCAGCATGATGGCGATGAAGTGGGCCGCGAAGGCCAGCACGGTGAAGGCGTGGAAGAGTTCGTGGAAGCCGAAGTGCTTGACGCTGAAGTTGGGCTTCTTGGTGGCGTAAAACACCGCGCCGGCGATGTACAAGGCACCGCCCACGCAGATCAGGATCGCGGCAGGGGCGTTGGCCGCGAAGAACTGAGGCAAGTAGAACAACGCTCCGCAGCCCAGGGCGATGTAGACGGGAACGTACAGCCAGCGCGGTGCGTGCGTCCAGAGAATCCGGAAGAGCACCCCGACGATCGCTCCGGACCAGACAAGCCACAGCAGAGTGACGGCCTCGGAGCGTTCCAGCAGGGACCAGGCCAGCGGGGTGTAGCTTCCGGCAATGACCAACATGATGTTCGTATGGTCCAGCCGTTTGAGGACCATGCGGACTTTGGGGGACCAGTTTCCCCGGTGGTAGACAGCACTGACGCCGAACAGGAGGAAGCCGGTCAGCGCATAGATGGCGGACGTGATTTTGCGGTCCGGGGTCGGGGCAATGGTCACCAGCAGGATCCCTGCAGCGAGGGCAAAGGGAGCCGCTGCAGCATGGATCCACCCGCGCCAGGCGGGCTTGGTTTCGAGGAGCTCAGCCATGGTTAAACCATAACTTACGTTTCGGTAAGTTACCGCAGGGTAACAACAGCCGGAGGGATTTTTCATCACCGACTGCACCGGCTCGCCAGCTGGGGAAGGTAGCCTAGGATGTGCGTCGTCGTCGTACAAGCAAGGAAGTCAGGTGAGAGTCCGGTGGAGCTGCCCGGTTTCCTCTATGGCTTCTATGAGCGCAAACTTCTGCGCTCCCTCAAACAAGACCAAATCCCACGGCATATCGGTGTCATGGTGGACGGCAACCGTCGGTGGGCACGCCAGTTCAATGCACCCACCAGCCAGGGACATCAGGCCGGTGCAGACAAAATCCACGAGTTCCTCGGCTGGTGCCAGGAACTGGGCGTCAAAGTTGTGACGCTCTACATGCTTTCCACGGACAACATGAACCGCTCCGGTGAAGAGCTGGACCTCCTCATGGGCATCATCGCTAACACCATGGACCGCCTTGACGAAGATGAGGACGTCTCCGTCCACGCCATGGGCGCTCCCGAGCTCCTGCCGGACTATCTGGCCGAGCGCCTCAACAAGCTGACAGCCCGCACGCCGGTCCATGAAAAGATCCACGTCAACGTCGCCGTGGGCTACGGCGGCCGCCGCGAAATTGTCGACGCCGTCCGGGAACTCCTGCACGATGCCGCCGCCAAGGGACGGACTATGACCGACGTCGCAGATGAACTCTCGGTGGACGACATCTCCCGGTTCCTTTACACCCGCGGCCAGCCTGATCCTGACCTGGTCATCCGCACGTCCGGCGAGCAACGGCTCTCCGGTTTCCTGATGTGGCAAAGCGCTTACAGCGAGTTCTACTTCTGCGAGGCACTGTGGCCGGCGTTCCGTAAGGTTGATTTCCTGCGGGCCCTCAGGGATTATGCCGGGCGCCAGCGCCGCTACGGAGCATAGGGCGCCCCGGTTCATCAAAAATTAACGAACCGGACATGCGACTTGCCGACCGCGGGTTGCGGAAATGAATGTGTGCGGGATTACGTTAATCACATCAGCAGGCAAAACCGCCCGCTGATCGGGGAGGCCAGTACATGGAGCGGATCATCGCACCAGTTACATGGGAGGCCACGCCCGGCCTTCCGGCCGAGCCGCTTCACCATTAGGCCGGGCGAACTGCCCGGGGCTGGAGTCGATGTGGCTATTTCTGAGCAACTGCCCGCAGTGGTTTCCGACGGGGAAAGTGCAGCTACCTCTCGCGCCAAGCGGGTCCCACAAACAGCGCGGACCAAAAAGTCCGTCACAGGCCGCAGCTACGTGATCGACACGTCCGTCCTGTTGTCCGACCCCCACGCATTGCTGCGATTCGCTGAACACGAAGTCATCGTCCCCATCGTGGTCATCAGCGAACTGGAAGGAAAACGCCACGATCCCGAACTCGGATACTTCGCCCGCAAGGCACTGCGGCTCCTGGACGATCTGAGGATCGAACACGGCGGCCTCGACCAGTCCATTCCCATCGGGAAGGACGGCGGAATGCTGCGGGTGGAAATGAACCATATTTCCCCCGAGGTGCTGCCGGCAGGATTCCGCGGAGGCGACAATGACAGCCGCATCCTGGCTGTGGCGAAGAACCTGGCCAACGAAGGCCACAACGTCACCGTGGTCTCCAAGGACCTCCCCATGCGCGTCAAGGCATCCGCCATGGGACTTCAAGCCGACGAGTACCGCAACGAACTCGTCAAGGACTCCGGCTGGACCGGTATGGCCGAGGTCGAAGCCAACGACGACGAAATCACCACCCTTTACGGCCACGAACCGGTTTTCATCCCAGCTGCCGCTGAACTCCCCGTCAACACCGGACTGGTCCTTCTTTCCAACCGAGGGTCCGCGCTGGGCAGGGTAGGCGCCGACAAGCAAGTCCGCCTCGTCAAGGGCGACCGCGACGTCTTTGGCCTCCACGGACGCTCGGCCGAGCAGCGGCTCGCCATTGACATGCTCATGGACCCCGCCGTCGGCATCGTTTCCATCGGTGGGCGTGCGGGCACCGGCAAGTCCGCGCTGGCACTGTGTGCGGGCCTGGAAGCAGTCCTGGAACGCCGTGAGCACCGCAAAGTGGTGGTCTTCCGCCCCCTGTACGCCGTAGGCGGCCAGGAGCTCGGCTACCTCCCCGGATCCGAGTCCGAAAAGATGAACCCCTGGGCCCAGGCCGTGTTCGACACCCTTGGCGCCCTGGTGAGCCAGGAAGTCGTTGAGGAAGTCATGGATCGGGGCATGCTCGAAGTCCTGCCGCTGACCCACATCCGCGGACGTTCGCTGCACGACGCCTTCGTGATCGTGGACGAAGCACAGTCACTCGAGAAAAACGTCCTCCTCACCGTCATGAGCCGCATCGGGCAGAACTCCAAGATCGTCCTCACCCACGACGTCGCCCAGCGGGACAACCTCCGGGTAGGGCGGCACGACGGTGTTGCGGCTGTCGTCGAGACCCTCAAGGGCCACCCGCTGTTCGGGCACATCACGCTGACCCGGTCGGAGCGGTCACCGATTGCAGCGCTGGTGACGGAGTTGCTCGAAGGGGCTGAGATCTAACCCCATCGACGCGGTGCCCGCCTACGGCGAAGGCCAGACATCCACTGCGTGCCAGCTCGTTCCTCGCTTTTGACGCACGCTGGCGGATGCCTGGCCTTCGCCTCTCAGTCACCCGCCGGAAGTTGTCCGATTCCGAGATAAGAGGAAAGGGCTTCCTGGCCTTGGACTTTGAGGGTCCAGTCCGGGCGTTTGAAGGTGGCTGGGGTGAGGCGGACTTTTTGGACTTCCTGGACGGTGTCTCCCCACCCATGGCGGAAGATGCCGTTAGGCTCGTAACCGAGGCTGGTGGAGACGCCCAGGGACTGTTGATTCCAGGAGGCAGCCTCGGACTCGGCTACCTCGGCGCCCAAGTAGTCAAAGGCATAGCTGACGACGGCGGCGCGCATCTCCTTGCCGAAGCCCTGGCCTTGTGCAGACTGCTTGAGCCAGGATCCCGTGCTCACTGTCTTGAGGGTTTTGAAGTTCTTGGCGCCGATGTCCTGGACTCCCAGGAATTCGTCGTCGTGCCACACGGCAAGGAGGAGGGTCCAGGATTCCTTGGTGAAGTTGGCGCGGCAGCGCCAGTACCACTGGGCCATGTTGGGGGCGAGCTCGTCGGCCGGCAGATCGGTCCACGGGGTGCTGAACGGGCTCTTGCCTGGCTCGTGGACTCCGGAACGCGCGGCCGCCACGGCGACGGGGATGTCGTCGTCGAAAACTGGACGGATGGTCAACCTCGGGGTGGTGAGGGTGAGTCCGAACGGGGGCCAGATGTCTGCCAGGGATGTCATCGCCGTAGCTTAGCCCGGCGGGGGGAGCCATGCGAGTCACATCGCAGGGAGGCTCCTACGCCTCCGCCACCCGCCCGCCATGCTCGCCGAGGGGTTGGATCCCAGGACATTGGCGCACCCTCGATACTGCCGGGAGCTCACCCCTCGACGCCTGCCGAGGGCACCGCTGTTCAGGCGGCCGGGCCGATGTCCCACGGGATGTGGCGGCGTACGTCCGTGAGGTTCATGGACTCAGCCAGGAAAAGGTCGTCCAACATGTACTCGTCCACGGCGAGGATCTTCAGCCAATGTCCCTTTCCGGACGAGTCCCCATCCAGGCTTTGGCTGGCAACACAAACTCCCGTATCGGCGTCGATCCTGATCAATGTTCGTCCAATGTGGGCCAAAGGCTCGGCAGGATCCGAGGGAACATAGGTCCTGCTGCGGGTCACGATGGTTTCCAACGCGAGGCGGCCCTCGTGGTCCACTTCCCGGGGTTGTTCCAGGAAGACGGGGTTTGTGTCCGGAAATTCGAGGGGAACCGGCGCGTTGCCGGCCAGTTCCACGGGATCGAGGGCGGCGGCAAGGCGCCCGTTGCCGAAGGAGGGCTCACCGTACGCGGCCTCCGGGCGTCGCCTGACCAGTCCGGCGTCGTCGTAAACAGGCGTCACCAGATGGGCCGGAAGCAACCATGAGCGGCGTGTTGAGGACACGTACAGATCATCCCGGGAGTCGTTGATGCCCGTGGTGCTGTGCAGCAATTGGCCGTCCGGTGTTTCCAGGCGAAGAGCGCCCGGCCGCCTCAGCCATGCGCGGACCATGGAGGCGCCCGTCCCGGGCCGCTCCAGGTATTCGAAGCGGAGGCTCGTCCATTTCCACGGCGAAGAGCGGCAGAGATTCCGGAATGTGGAGGACAAGTCGACCCCCGGTCCTTCTGCGCTGTAGCTCCCCATATCCACAGTTTACCCAGCCATTCAAGCGTGCCCGCGGCCAAGCGGGATAGCATCCGAGAGTGATCCGACGACTCTCCGACCTCTGGGATGCCAGCCCGCTGGGCTTCTGGCTGGTGATGGCCGCGTGCCTGTACTTCGTGGTGATGGCTGTTCGGCTCACGGTGATAGACGTGCGGAGCCACCTGTTGCCCAACCGCATTGTGTTTCCGTCGTACGCAGTGGCAGGGGTGTTGTTGCTGGCGGCATCGTTCCTGGCTTTCTTCGCCGATGCCGGTCCGGACCGCCACCTTTCTGCGGACCTTTTCGCTGTGCCCGGACTCCGGGTCCTCGCGGGCGGCGCTGTGCTGTGGCTCTTCTATTTCGTGTTGAGGCTCATCCACCCGCCCGGCATGGGCTTCGGTGACGTCAAGTTGGCGGGTGTGCTGGGCCTCTACTTGGGATACCTGGGGTGGAGCCATGTGTTCGCAGGGACGTTCGCCGCTTTCATTCTGGGCGGCCTGTGGAGCCTGGCTATCCTGGTGTCACGCCGCGGTACGCTGCGATCGGCCATTCCTTTTGGGCCGTTCATGCTGGCAGGTGCTGCGGCCGCCATGATCGTCCTGCCCGCGTAGCGTTTCACGGGAAGGACCAACTGCGGCCAAATTGCAACGCTCTCCGTATTCTCGGTGTTCACCGGCGTGCGGCATGCTTAGCCCAGTGGGTGTTCCGACGCGTGCGGGGCGCCAGGAGAGGGTGCACAATGCAGCGGAACAGGTTGAGGCTCGCGGTGGCTGTGTCCATTGCCTGCACCGTCCTGCTCAGCGGATGTGCCCAACCAGGCAGCACCTCCTCCGCTCCGACGCCGTCGGCCATCACGTCGCAGGCCTTGCAGCGGCCAGTGCGGTCCTGCGAAACTCCGCTGGGGTGTTCCGAATTCGCGTCCGTGCGCGGAAGCGACGCCACAGGAGAGCTAGCGTGGCTCGGCACGCATCCGCTGCGTGTAACGTCGGCGCGTTTCGATGGAGTGTGGACCTTGCATGTCGCCACGCCCTGCAACCATCTGCAGGTGCAGGTTTCGGTCCAGGACGATGTCCTGACACCGGGGTTGGTGTCCGTTACGGACAGGGGCTGCGAGGATCCAACGGGCAGCTACCAGGCCTGGACAGAGAAGCTCTTTGAGCAGCCTGTTCAGTGGAAGCTCGACGGCGATACGCTCACCTTGCGCAATGCACACGCCACCATTGACCTGAAGGAAAGCTGACACCATGGGTGCACCGGAATTTGTGCTCAAACTGCGGGAGAAGATCGGCAACGACCCCCTCTGGCTACCGGCCGTCCGCGGGGTGGTCTTCGATAACGATGGCCGTGTGCTGCTGTGCCAGCGGGCAGACAACGGTCACTGGACACTGATCACGGGAATGTTGGAGCCGGGGGAGCACCCTGCTCCGGGCCTTGTACGGGAAATCCTCGAAGAAACAGCGGTGGTGGCTGAGACTGAACGGATCCTCGGCGTTGGGGTTGTAGGTCCGGTGACCTTCCCCAACGGGGACGTCTGCGACTTCCTGGACATTACATTCCGGTGCAAGTACATTTCCGGGGAAGCCCGGGTAAACGACGACGAATCCATCGACGTCGGCTGGTTTGAACTGGACGACCTCCCGGATATGAGCTCCGGCAACCTCGAGGCCATCAGGCTCGCCACGGAGCCCGAGGGCCCCGTGGCGTACCAAACGGAGGACTGACGCTACCTGCGTCCTGCTTCGGCCGTGGGTCGGTCCTTGTCGAGGTCATCCGACGCAGCAACGTCGGCTTCGAGCTGACCAACCAAGCGCTCAGCCGCCAGCTTCTCAGCCTCCTCGCCGCCCACAGCCTCACCGCGTGCCACCATTCCGGCCGTGTCGGAGAGAGGGATCTGCTTGAGCGTGATGGCCAGGATCAGTGCGATGGCAATGAAGGGTACCAAGTACCAGAACACGGGTGCGAGCGAGTTGGCGTAAGCGTTGACGATCGCGTCCCGCAATTGGTCAGGGAGCTGTGCCAGTGCCTGGGGATCCAACGTGCTGGTGGACTGCGAAGCTTGTTCGGCAGAAGCGCCGGCGCCGGTGAATGCCTCGGTCAGCGATTCGGACAAGCGGTTGGTGAAGATCGCACCGAAGACGGCGACACCCAGCGATGCACCTACTTCACGGAAGTAGTTGTTGGTGCTGGTGGCCGTGCCGATCTGGTCAGCCGGAACAGAGTTCTGCACCACCAGGACGATGACCTGCATGATCAGGCCCAGGCCTGCGCCGAAGATCAGGAGCTGGACACAGATCACCCAGATTGGCGTGGATGCTGCCAGAGTGGTCAGCCACAACATCGCCGCGATGGTCAGGGCCGCACCGAGGATGGGGTACATCTTGTACTTGCCGGTTTTGGAAATCCGGATACCGGAGTAGATGGACGTACCCATCAGGCCAACCATCATGGGGAGCATCAGCAGGCCCGACTCTGCCGCCGAGGTGCCCGAGGACATCTGCAGGAACGTCGGGACAAAGGCGATGGCAGCGAACATGCCAAGGCCCAAGGTGAAGCCGATGGCCGTTGCGTTGATGAAGATGGGGTTCTTGAACAGGCTCAGGGGAATGATGGGATCCTCGGCCCGGCGTTCAACCATCACAAAGGCGAAGGCAGCCAGGACCATGCCCGCACCAAACGCCCAGGTAAGCGGCGAGTCCCAGCCCTCGTCCTTCTTGCCACCGAAGTCGGTGAAGAAGATGAGGCACGTGGTGGCTGCGGAGAGGAAGACGACACCCAGGATGTCGATCTTCTTTTCGGCCTTCTTGTTGGGCAGGGTCAAGGTGAACCAGGCGGTGATGAACGCCGCGATACCAATGGGGATGTTGATGTAGAAGGCCCACTCCCACGTGAGGTGGTCCACGAAGAATCCGCCCAGCAGCGGTCCGGCCACAGCGGAGAGACCGAAGATGGCGCCCAAAGGGCCCATGTACTTGCCGCGTTCCTTGGCAGGAACGATGTCAGCGATGATGGCCTGCGACAGGATCATGAGGCCGCCACCGCCCAGGCCCTGGAGGGCGCGGAAGATGACGAAGCCCCAGAAGTCGGTGGCGAAGGCGCAGCCCACGGACGCCAGTGTGAACAGGGCAATGGCAATGAGGAACAGGTTGCGGCGCCCCAGGATGTCACCGAACTTGCCGTAGATGGGCATCACGATGGTGGTGGCCAGAAGGTAGGCCGTGGTGATCCAGGCTTGGTGCTCCACCCCGCCGAGCTTGCCCACAATGGTGGGCATGGCGGTGGAGACGATGGTCTGGTCGAGGCTGGACAGGAGCATGCCTGCGATCAGAGCCGAGAAGATGATCCAGATGCGTTTCTGGGTCAGCAACAGCGGTTCTGCTGCCTTCGGGAGTGTACTCATGCGGGGTCCTTCGAGGTATCAAGGGGGTTGGGGCCCAGTTGCTGGTTCGTGGCCAGCGGCTGGGCAAAGAGTTTCCGTGCGGCGTTGAGGTTCTGTTCGAGGATGCCGCGGTACGGGCGGGTGTTCTCCTCCGAGAAGAACTGCTGGGCTGTCTTCTTGGAGACCGCCCCGAACAACGCCGTCGCTGTCATGACTTCGGGATGCTCAGGATCCAGCCCTTCGCGGGCGGCCACCAGGGCAGCGAATTGCCGTTCACGGGCCTCCCCTTCCAGGGTCAGGCGCGCCAGAAGTTGTGGTTCGGCCGTGATGGCAGCGATGAACTGTTGGACCTCGCTACGGCTGATGGACGAACGCTCCATCAGAGTCACGGTGAGCACATGCAGAGCTGCCAGAAGAGTTCCGGAGATGCTGTCCGGCGTGCGCGAAGGGTTCTGGTTGAACGCTTCCAAGGCGTCTGCGGGCAACTCATCCGAGAAAGAGCCGATCACGGCGTCTTCTTTGGAATGGAAGTAGTTGAAGAAGGTTCGGCGCGAAATTCCCGCCCCTTCGCAGACTTCCTCAACAGTGAAACCGCTGAGGCCATGCTCCGCGGTCAAGGAACGCGCGACGGCGGTGATCGCCGTCCGCGTGGCAGCCCGCTTGCGCTCGCGGAGGCCGCCGTCGATATTTGCACTATTGGTCACAAAGTAAAGTTTTGCACTCCAAGCCAGAAAGTGCAAAAAGCAGGAGTTCTTGGACAGCAGTTGACCCTGAAGGTGGGTGCTCAGGGCGCGCCGTACAAAAACTCCGGAGTACGACGACGGCCGGCACCTTTCGTGCGAAAGGTACCGGCCGCCGTCGTGCTGTTGGGTTTTAGACCAGGAGTCAGGCCTTGTGGGCCGGCGCCGTCATGGTGGTGACGTCCAGGGCCTTGTCGAGCTCGGCCTCACTGACCTTGCCTTCGCCCTCGCCAACGAAGCCGAGCTTTTCGGTCGCCTGGCGGATGGTCAGGCCCTCCTTGACGGCAATTTTGGCGATCTTGGCAGCGTTTTCGTACCCGATGAACTTATTCAGCGGGGTGACGATGGACGGGGAAGCCTCGGCCAGGAAGCGTGCACGCTCCACGTTGGCGGTGATGCCGTCGATCATCTTGTCAGCCATGACGCGGCTGGTGTTGGCCAGCAGGCGGATGGACTCCAGGAGGTTGGCGGCCATGACAGGGATGCCGACGTTGAGCTCGAAGGCGCCGTTGGTGCCGGACCAGGCGATGGCGGTGTCGTTGCCGATGACCTGGGCGCAGACCATGATGGACGCTTCGCAGATCACCGGGTTGACCTTGCCGGGCATGATGGAGGAGCCCGGCTGAAGGTCCGGAATGGCGATTTCGCCGAGACCCGTGTTGGGGCCCGAGCCCATCCAGCGAAGGTCGTTGTTGATCTTCATGAAGGAGATCGCGATGTTGCGGAGCTGGCTGGAGCCCTCGATGAGGCCGTCGCGGTTTGCCTGTGCTTCGAAGTGGTCGCGGGCCTCGGTCAGCGGCAGGCCGGTGTCGGCTGCGAGCAGTTCAATCACGCGCTCCGGGAAGCCGGCAGGGGTGTTGATGCCGGTGCCCACTGCGGTGCCGCCCAGGGGAACTTCGGCAACACGGGGGAGTGCAGCGTTGATGCGCTCGATGCCGTAGCGGACCTGAGCGGCGTAGCCACCGAACTCCTGGCCGAGCATGACGGGCGTTGCATCCATGAGGTGGGTACGGCCCGACTTGACGACGTCCTTGAACTCCACGGCCTTGCGGTCGAGGGAAGCGGCCAAGTACTCGAGGGCCGGGATCAGGTCGTTGATCAAGGCCGACGTAGCGGCGACGTGGACCGACGTTGGGAAGACGTCATTGGAGGACTGCGAAGCGTTCACGTGATCGTTCGGGTGGACAACTTTGTCACTCCCGGCGGCTGCGAGGGCGCGCGATGCGAGCTCGGCGATGACCTCGTTGGTGTTCATGTTGGAGGAGGTGCCTGAACCGGTCTGGAAGACGTCGATGGGGAAATCGCCGTCGTACTTGCCGGTGGCAACCTCATCGGCGGCGGCGGCGATGGCCTCGGCGAGCTCACCATCGAGCACCCCCAGTTCGGCGTTCGCCAGTGCAGCTGCCTTCTTGACGCGGGCCAGGGCTTCGATGTGTGTGCGCTCAAGCGTCTTGCCGGAGATCGGGAAGTTCTCCACAGCACGCTGCGTCTGGGCGCGGTACAGGGCGTTCACGGGGACGCGAACTTCGCCCATCGTGTCATGTTCAATACGGAACTCAGTGGTGGAAGTCATGGGGCTAGCTTAGGGCGATTGGACGCCGCACAGAAAACCCGGAGGGGAGTGCTACGTGCTCCGGCGCCAGGGCCGGAGCACGTGCTCCTAGAGCTTGCCGATCCCGGAAACGAGGGCCGCGCGGCCTTCATCGAGCTTGTAGGACAGGCCAATGACAGCCACCCGACCGTCGTCGATGGCGTCGGAAATCACACGCGAGCTGTCGGCCAGGCGGGCGGCGGTCTGCTTGACGTGCTCCACCACCATGTCGTTGACGTCTTCCTGGCTGTTGCGCTTGGCCGTCAGGACCGACGGCGTGATGCGTTCCACGAGGTCACGGATGAAGCCGGGAGGCATCTCACCGGTTTCCACGGCGGCCTTGGTGGCCTTCACTGCGCCACAGCTGTCATGGCCGAGAATCACAATCAACGGAACCCGGAGTTCGCTGATGCTGTACTCGAGGGAGCCAAGCACGGCGTCGTCAATGACCTGGCCGGCGGTGCGGACCACGAAGGCGTCACCGAGGCCCAGGTCAAAGATGATCTCGGCGGCGAGCCGTGAATCCGAGCAGCCGAAAATGACAGCAAAAGGATTCTGGTTCTCAATGAGTGAGGATCTACGCGAAGCATCCTGGTTGGGGTGCAGGGATTCGCCGGAAACAAAACGTTCGTTGCCCTCGCGGAGACGGCGCCACGCCAGGGCTGGAGTCAGGTAAGTAGGCACGAGCCTTACTTTACGACGCTGACAGGGCAGTCCGTGAAACTGTTGCGCGGGTTAAGCGGACGGTTGCGTCGATGCAGGGGCTGAGGGGGGCGCGCTTGCCGACGGCGCCTGCTCTGCGGACTTCACGACGGCGGCAGCGAGCGTTGCGAACTCATCCAGGCTCGCGGTGCCGCTCAAGATGATGGTGGTACCCCGGTACTCCAGGACCATGCTGCGCTTCTCCTTGCCGGAGTCCCGCAGTTCCCAATCCTGGCCACCGGCGTTGCGCGTGCCGGTGACGGGCAGGTTTTCCGTCTGCTGCAAGATCCAGGTGGGGTTGGCCTGGGTGGTCTGGGTGAGGCCGATGAAGGCCTCCTTGGGGGTCAGGAAACCAATCTCCCACGTCGGGACGCCGCTTCCCGTGCCTGATTCCCACCGGGCGTAGTTGGGTTTGAATGTGTCGCCCGTATCCGGGGTCACCGGTGTGAATCCCGCCACACCTGCGGCGTTGCGGGCAATGGCTGCCACGTCAACATCGGGCCGGAAGCCCTCGCCCTTCGGAGCCGGGTTCATCAAAACGATGGGGAGGAAAGCCAGCACGCAGACAAGCAGGGCAATGACCATGCCGATGACCGACGCGTTGGCCCGCTTGGCAGCTTTCGCCGCAATGACGGGTTTGTAGGGGGCATCCGGGATGGCCTGGGCATCGTTTTGGCTGGCCGCTGCAGCGTCCGATTGGTTCTCGGCTGCGGGCTTGTCCTGCGTTTCACTCACCTGTCCATGATCCCTTATCCCGGCAGGGAACACACATCCGGGAACCTCACCACCGGCATCGGGGGCTGTGGTCATCCAACGACTCCTGGACCACGTGGCGACTATGATCGTTGATAGAGGAACCCCGGGTTGCCCCGCGCAACCATGTCCGGTCCCGTGAATCGTCACTCGAAGAAGAGGTTCAAGTGTCTCCTGCACCAATGACCCAGCAGTATTCCACGATTTCGCCGTCGCTCGCCGTCGGCCTCGACGAACCCGACCGCAACCTTGCGCTTGAACTCGTCCGAGTCACCGAGGCCGCGGCAATTGCCGGTGGCCACTGGGTGGGATTCGGTGACAAGAATAAGGCAGACGGCGCCGCCGTCGATGCCATGCGTTCGTTCCTTCACACTGTCCACTTCAACGGCGTTGTGGTCATCGGTGAAGGCGAAAAAGATGAAGCGCCCATGCTGTTCAACGGCGAGCAGGTTGGTGACGGCACCGGCCCCGAGTGCGACGTCGCCGTCGACCCCATCGACGGAACCCGTCTGACCGCCCTCGGCATCAATAACGCCCTCGCAGTGCTGGCAGTTGCTGAGCGCGGATCCATGTTCGACCCCTCCGCCGTGTTCTACATGGAGAAGCTCGTTACCGGCCCAGAAGCCGCCGACATGGTGGACCTTCGCCTGCCCGTCAAGCAGAACCTGCACCTCATCGCCAAGGCCAAGGGCGTCAAGGTCAACCAGCTCAACGTCATGATCCTGGACCGCGACCGCCACCGCCCCCTTGTGGAAGAAATCCGCGAAGCCGGTGCACGCACCAAGTTCATCATGGACGGCGACGTCGCCGGCGCCATCGCCGCAGCCCGCTCCGGCACCGGTGTTGACGCCCTCATGGGTATCGGCGGAACCCCGGAAGGCATCGTCGCAGCCTGTGCCATCAAGTCGCTTGGTGGCGTCATCCAGGGCCGCTTGTGGCCGACGTCGGATGAAGAGAAGCAGAAAGCCATCGACGCCGGACACGACCTCGACCGCGTCCTGTCCACCAACGACCTCGTTACTTCGGACAACTGCTACTTCGCAGCCACCGGCATCACCGACGGCGACCTCCTCCACGGTGTGCGCTACCAGAAGGACCGCGTGATGACGCAGTCCATCGTCATGCGCTCCAAGTCCGGGACGGTCCGCTTTGTTGAGGCCGAGCACCACGCATCCAAGTGGGAGACGTACGCGCGCAAGCCGTAACCTCCGCTTCTAACAGAAGGACGGCGAGCATCGCTCGGCGGCTATCTCCTCGTACCTCGTCGATTTGATGCCGCTTTCGCGATACTCGCCGTCCTTCTCTGTGTCCGGTGGCGGTACGGGTGGGTCGCGGGAAAAGGCCTAGCGGAGTTTGTCGCGGAGCTTTCTGGCCAGTTGGTAGGCACCGTAGCGGACTTTGTTGACCGGGAGGTCCCAGGTGCCGGGGTAGGAGACTTCGCGGCCGCCGAAGGATTTCTTGAACGCAGTGAACCCGGCCCACTTGTGGTCCGGCTGGTCCTCGGGCGCCACGCCCCAGAGATCCACGTGCTTCAAGCCCTTTTCCTTGGCGTCAGCCATGAGCGTCACCAGGAGGGGGATGCCCGCGCTGAGCTTGCGGTGGGTGTCGTCCAAGGCCGCGTGGGCGTAGACGCGGGTGTCAGCGGAGTCGTAAGCGAAGGCAGCAGCGATGGGTTCGCCCTCCAGCTCCGCAATGAACAGTGTTCCAGCGCCGTGGGGCAGCAGGGAAGCGGCTACTTGGGTGAGGTACTCGTCGCTTTGTGGCTTGAAGCCGTTCCGGGCAGCTGTCAGGTGGAGGAAGTGCAGGAGAATCCTGATGTCTGCAGGATCCTGGGAAGCGCGGAAGGTCACGCCCTTTTTGTGGATGTTCCGGTACAGGTTCCGGTTGGTCGGCTTCATGCCGGCCAGCACGTCCTTGAAGTCGCCGTCGAGGTCCACGATCCAGCTCAGCTCGGGCTGCTGGTTGACCGGAGCGGGACGCAAGCCGCGCGCGCGGAGGAGGGGGCCGGCGTCGGACGCTGTAAAACCGGCTGCTGCAGGTTCCATCCGGACGAAGACCGCATGCTCCTTTTTGGCCAGGGTTACCAAGGCCTCCGTGGCGGCGTCGAACGCTTCAACGGACTCTGCCACAGGACCGTAGGGGGCATAGATGACTTTGCCGGCGGGATTCTTCTCCTCAATGGCGAGGAAGCTCCAGCCCGGGCCGGACTGTTCGTGGACTCGGCGGCCCAGTGAACGCTGCACAGTAGCCCACGCGGGAGTTTGCAGGAAAAACTCCATGGATCAGTTCCCCAGCCCTGTGGTGACGGCAAAGGCGATGCTGGTTTCCGTGGCTCCCTGGACAGGGTGGACGTTCACGGGTGCCTCAAGGTCCGGAATAAACGCCGCCGCGCCGCGCTCGAGGCGGAGGTCGCTCTTGGGCGAGTCAAGCAGCACCGAACCGGAAACCACCACGACGACGGCAGGTCCGGTTTGCGCCAAGGGAACCGGCTCGGCACCCGGGCCAAGTTCAATGCGCTGCAACTGGAATTCCTTGAAGGGCGGCCGGTACAGCTCCTGCCCGAATTCGGTGCCACTGACCTGGACGCGCGGCACTCCGAGGGCTTCAAACCGGACCGTCTTCAGCAATTCCGGAACGTCCACATGCTTGGGGGTGAGCCCGCCCCGAAGCACGTTGTCGGAGGAAGCCATGACTTCCACGCCCAGCCCATGAAGATACGCGTGAATGTTTCCCGCAGGCAGGTAAACCACCTCGCCGGGCTCCAGGGTGAGGTGGTTGAGGAGAAGTGAGATGAGGACGCCGGGATCGCCGGGGAAGGCCTCGTTGATATCCAGCATTGCCGTCAGGGCTTCCCGGTGCGGCTCCAGCGGAGCTCCGGCGGACAGGACCGCCACTACCTCGTTGATGGCGTCGGAGATATCTCCGCCACCCTCGATAAGGCGGCTGAAAGCTGCCTTGAGCGCAGCGCGCTCGTCGGCCTGGGCGAGATCGGAGATGACGTCCTGGATGACTGCCGGTACGTCCACCGCCGCTGCATCGAGGACCTGCGCCAGGTGCTCAAAGATGCTCCGCGAATCAGCGGGGGAACGGAAACCACACAAGGCCCTGAACGGAGTGAGGGGAAAAACCATCTCAGGCTTGTGGTTGTTGTCGCGGTAGTTGCGATCCGCTGCGTCTGCGGGGATTCCGGCGGCGTTCTCCCGGGCAAAGCCTTCCCGGGCCTGTTCCAGGCTGGGGTGCACCTGCAGGGACAACGGCTGTTCCGCTGCCAGCAACTTGGTGAGGAACGGCAGCCGCGGTCCGAATTCGGCCAGGCTCTCCGCACCCAGGAACCGCTGGGGATCGGACTCGATCAAGGCGTTCAGGGGTTGGGTCACGCCGTTGGGGTGAAGGGCACTGGAGGGGGAGTCCGGGTGGGCGCCGATCCACAGTTCGGCTTCGGGGCCACCTGATGCCGGCCGCCCCAGCAAGTCTGCGATCGCCGTCGTCGAACCCCACGCGTAGGGTCGCAAAACATTCTCAATCTGGTACACGAAAGAAGGTCCTTATCGTTGCGCTGGACGTGGGGTGGAGGGGATCTGCACGCCTACAGCGGTGCGCACTGTCCGTTGGTGGCTACGAGATCCCGGATGCCTTGCTCATCGCCCTGGGCCTTAAGGCCGTTGAGCAGTTCGATGGTGATGGGGGTGCCGTCCGGAGTGGTGGTCACCGGGGTGAAATCGGCCGACGGCGAGGGAAGCTGGCTTGCGGGGAGGCGCCCTGCAACCGGCCCGGCAGCCACGATGGTGCCGGCAGCAGCGCCGTTGGGCGATACGACGGCATCATCGGCTTTGGGGGCGTTGGACGACGCCAGGACTTCCTGGACCTTGGAGTGGATGAGGTCGAAGTCGGGCACGGTGGAGAAGGACGCGTCGAAGTCCGGTGGGCCGATGGTGAGCCGCTTGACGGGCTGGTTCTTGGACTTCAGGGCGAGGTCCACGAAGCTGCCCAGCTGGTTGGAAGAAATATTGGAGTCAACAACCTTGGTGCCGGCGTTGGCGATGTCCTCGAACTTGGTCAGGAGGGTGGCCGGATCCAACTGCTTGAGCATGGCCTGCTGTACGCATTGCTGGCGGGCAATGCGGGCGTAGTCATCCACGAATTCGCGGGAGCGGCCGTACCAGAGGGCATGGAAACCATCCAGGTGCTGGTCACCGGCCGGGATCCAGCCGTCCGGCATGCCATGGATCCCATTGGCCTCATCAGTGACGGGACCACTGATGGGAACCCAGCCGCCGGCCTTGATGCGGATGCCGCCCATGGCGTCGATGAGTTTGGCAAAGCCATCCATGTCCACCAGGACGTAGGCCTGGACAGTGATTCCGAGCGTGCCGGAGACCGCCTCCAAGGTGGCCTGGGCGCCGGGATCGGCAACTCCGGGGTAGAGGTTCTGGTAGTTGTTGGTGACCTCGGTATTGACGGCATTGATGAGGCATTCGTCACCGCAGTTGTAGCCCTCAGGGTAGATCTCACGCATGGGTGAGCCCTCGCTGAACTGGGCGTTCTGAAGGTTGCGGGGGACGGAGATGATGGCGCTCTCGCCGGTCTTGGCGTCGACACTGATGACGGAGAGGCTGTCCGGGCGGCGGCCCGTCCTGTCATCCCCGGCGTCGCCACCCATCATGAGGAAGTTGTAACGCCCGTCCACGGGATCGATGGCCGGGCCGGCGTTGAAAATACTGCCGATGGCGTTCCGGCTGACGTTCAGGACGTAGGCGATGTAACCCAGCGAGCCGCTGGCAAGCACTGTAGAGACTGCCAGGACCACGGCAATGATGGGTCGCATCCCCGGAGCCAGCAGGGCAGGCCTGATGATCCGCAGGGTGTTGAGGAACAGATAGGCCCATCCCAGAGCCAAAGCAACAAGGACCACGATGATGAAGAGTGAACCGATCGGATGGGTAAAAATACTGAGCAACACGGTGCGGTTCACCAACGCGATGAACAGGGTAACCAGCGCCAGTGCCCACACGGTGAGCGTGACGCGCAACGCCATCCGGCCAAGTTTTCGGTCTCCGGCAACAATCTGGGCGCTGCCGGGGATAAAGAGCGTGAGGAGCACCAGCACGAAGGCGCGTTTGGTCCGCACCGGGGCGCTGGCCCCGGACGGATAGCGGACGGGATCAGTCAGGGCGGAACCGGGCTGATTCGAAGTCTTGTGCATGGTAGTCAACCGCTGCCTTCCTAGCGGGAGCCCCGGTCTGAAGCGTTGGCAGGGGAGAAGACTTCCTCTACTTTGCGGCGCAGGTTTTCGCCCTTCTTGCTGGCGACGTCATTGAGCTCCTGGGCAAAATCGAGCAGATCTGCGCGGAGCTTCGCTGCGAGTTCGTCCGTTCCCGAGGCCAGCATCCGGACAGCCAGGAGACCGGCATTGCGGGCCCCGGCAATGGACACCGTGGCCACCGGGACACCGGCAGGCATCTGGACGATGGACAGCAGGGAGTCCATGCCATCCAGGGTCTTCAGGGGCACGGGGACGCCGATCACAGGAAGCGGTGTCACCGAGGCCAGCATGCCGGGAAGATGGGCGGCGCCGCCCGCACCGGCGATGATGACCCGCAGTCCACGCTCGTGGGCAGTCTGGCCGTAACGGATCATTTCGGTGGGCATGCGGTGCGCAGAAACGACGTCCGCCTCAAAGGGGATACCGAATTCTGCCAGGGCGTCCGCTGCAGCTTCCATGACGGGCCAGTCCGAATCCGAACCCATCACGAGCCCTACCAGCGGGGCTGTTGCTTCTGACGTCATGCGGTCTCCTCAAGGGTGGTCTGCTCGGGCTTGCGGCCGTCGCGGATGATGTTGGCCACGACCGTGGCGCGCTGGCGGACAGAGTCGACGTCGGAGACCGAACTGCCTACGAGGTTCACGTGGCCGATCTTGCGGCCGGGACGAACGGACTTGCCATAGGAGTGGACCTTGGCTGCGGGCTCGTAGGCCAAGGCAAGGGGGAAGGCCTTGAACAGGTCCTGGTTCTCGCCGCCGAGGAAATTCTTCATGACCACCACGGGCGCCAGTGCGTCGGTTGCGCCGAGCGGCAGGTCCAGCACAGCCCGAAGGTGCTGTTCGAACTGGCTGGTAATGGAGCCGTCCTGGGTCCAGTGCCCCGTATTGTGCGGGCGCATGGCAAGTTCGTTGATGAGGAAGCCTGCACCGACACCCGGGGTCTCAAACAGTTCTGCAGCCATGACGCCGGTGACGCCAAGCTCATTGGCGATCCGCAACGCAGCTTCCTCGGCGGCAGCGGCCACCTCAACGGGGATGTTCTGGGCCGGTGCGATGACTTCGTCGCAGACACCGTCCACCTGAATGGTGTGGACCACGGGCCAGGCCCGCGATTCGCCGCCGGGGGTGCGGGCGACCAGTGCCGAGAGTTCGCGGCTGAAGTCCACCTTTGCCTCTGCAAGCAAGGGGCTCATGGCCTGGAACCAATCGGCGGTCTCCGCGGCGTCCTCTGCTGAGTGGACAATCCTGACGCCTTTGCCGTCGTAACCGCCGCGTGGTGTCTTCAGGACAACGGGCCAGCCGATGCGGTCGCCAAAAGCCACAAGCTCTTCAACGCTGTTGACCGCGGACCACTCTGGATTGGGAAGACCGAGGCGGTCGATCGCAGCCCGCATCACCAGCTTGTCCTGGGCATTGACCAGTGCGTCGGGGCCGGGCTGGACGTTGACGCCGGCATCCAGAAGGGCCTGCAAGTGTTCAGTGGGGACATGTTCGTGGTCGAACGTCAGCACGTCCAGGCCCTTGGAGAACTCAAGGAGAGCGTTCAGGTCCTTGTAGTCGCCGATCGGGGCTGTGGCCACCGCGGCAACAGCCGAAACGTCCTCACCCTCAGCCAAAACACGGAGTTCGAAGCCCAAGGCGGTAGCGGGCGGAGCCATCATTCGTGCGAGCTGGCCGCCGCCAACAACGCCAATTACTGGAAAAGTCACAAGGTTCAGCCTACCGAACCGGTGGCGTGATCACTGATTCTGCCGCCCTCGCGGCTGCTTTTTCCACAGCTCCGGCGGCATGAGGGCGCCAGTATCGGCGTTCTCACAGTCACCTCAAAGGCAGTGCGGGGAAATCGGGGCTAAAATGGACTTGGCCCATCGGCCCACCTTTTCAACGGCCATGGAGGGTCATGATCACCACACTTGCAGATCGCATCCGCGGACTCGCCTCGCTTTTTTGGCGCGAAGTAGCGAAGTTCGGCGCCGTCGGCGGTGTTGCTTTTGTCATTGACTCGGCCGTTTTCATCTGGCTGTTCTCCGGACCGATGCACGGCAGCGAAGTGTGGGCCAAGGCCATAGCAACCATCGTTGCAAGTGTTTTCTCGTGGGTCGCAAACCGTTTTTGGACATTCCGCCACCGCAAGCAGGCGAATGTGGTCCGTGAGGCCGTGTTGTTCGCCATCATGAACCTGGTGGGGCTCCTGATCGCATCCGGTTGCGTTTGGTTCGCCAAGTACATCCTGGACCTGAACGACAAGCCCTCACTGTTCATCGCCGGCAGTGTGGTAGGCCTTGTCCTGGGCACCATCTTCCGCTTCTTTGCCTACCGTTTTTGGGTGTTCAACGAAGAACTGGATGCCGAGCCGGAGTTCTCGCATGACCACGAGATCATCGAACTCCACCACAAAGCCAAGAGCGAGGCCGGAGCTGCCAACCCCGGCACCGGCGAGTTGCCGTCCGTTAAGAACGGCTGACCCGCTCGTTCTCCAGAAGGTGCTCGGTCACCTCGAGGTCAGGGTGTACCAGCACTACCGAGCCGTCGCCGTGCCAGGCGCCCAGTGATGATGCCAGGCATTTCTCCAGGCCGTCTGTTGCGCGTACCAGCAGGCGGACGCCGGGTTCGTGGCCAGCGGCAAATTCCTTCATGAGGGCTTCGTGGGTGAGTTCCGAGGCACCCCGCACTGCCGGCAAATCCGGGGCGGGCTCGTTGTGCGCCATAAAGACGTCGCCATGGGAGCGGACTTCCGCCGCGTAATCCACGACGCCGGATGGCAGCTCACCGGGCCAACGCATCGCAAGTGCTGCGAGCGGTACGGCCACCACTGCGTCGAAACCGGACCCGTCGCCGTCGTCGGGACTGTCGGTGACCAGGAGATCCGCGGAGGTGCGGTCAAAGACCACCTCCATGCCAAGCTGCCAAGCCGCCAACGCCCAGACGAAGGACTTCCAGTGCGCGGGAAGGTCCAGTCGGATGGTCATGCCGGGTTCCGCGTCCAGCTCGTCCTGCAGGAGGTTGCTGGTCTTGGCCACCCAGTTGTCCAGGACGCGGCCCGAAAGCTCCACCCGCTCGGAGTCAGGCCCGTACCACGTAAGCCGTGGTGAGGTTGAATGGCCGGATCGCAGGGCGGTCATCAGGTTCGCTGCCGGGATGCTCATGGGTCAATCTTGCCACGGTGGCCCCGCGCCGTCCCGGGGATTATCACCGGGTTTGTGAATTGCGACACAGGACATTTTCTCCAGTCGGTGGGCGCCTCGCGTCGAAAGGCTTAGTTTTCCGCGGAAATTCAATGAAAGTTCACGTAAATCGATCCGGGCCTCCCGTTTTCCGCAGAGACACGCAGCGGCACGGGCAAAATCTTGGGCGTGGCGCATCCCACGTTTCTGCGGATTCTTGATTATTATCCCGGCGCAGCTTGACTGACGGGTAGTTACACGCGTGTAATTAGTAATCAAACGCCGCTGCACAGATATCCGGAACGTCGCCGGGAATCGGAAACACATCCAAGCAGCAGCTGCAAAATCAGGAGGGACGCCATGGGGCAAGCGTTGCGTATCCAGGAAGATGCAGTCGTCGCAGAACATGCGTCGGTGAAATACCGTTCGCGGGAAGTACCGGGAGATTGGTACGTCGACCCAGCGGATCCGGAAGCGGCAGACCGCTACAACCAGAATGTGCAGGACTCTTTGGAGGATCAGGCAACTGCCCTCCTGGCTGCACATGAGGCGCTGATCGGCGATCTGCCTGCAGGGCCGGAAGAAGACTTGGACGACCCTCCCATGGAGGTGCGTCGTCCGCTGGAAACTCCGGGGCAGCCCGTATGGATCGGCCTGCCGGGCCAAGGCGACTTCGATGACGAAGGTGAACTTGGCTGGCAGACTGATGCACTGTGTGCTCAAACCGATCCGGAAGCTTTCTTCCCGGAAAAGGGTGGTTCCACCAGGGACGCCAAGAAAGTCTGCGGGGCGTGCAACGTCCGTTCGCAGTGCTTGGAATATGCCCTCGCCAATGATGAGCGGTTCGGTATTTGGGGCGGACTCTCCGAACGGGAGCGTCGTCGGCTAAGGAAGCGAGCGGTCTAATTCTCAAGGAAGTTCACGTTACCGCCGTTGTGGTCTCCCACAACGGCGGCAACTATCTCCCCAGGACACTGGCGGCATTGTCGGACCAAACGCGTCCGGCAGATGCCGCCATTGGCGTTGATACAGGTTCCACGGACAATTCGCTGGATATGCTTCGCGAAGCTTTCGGCCACGGCAATGTCACCACCTTCCAGCAGGCGAAATCCGGTTTTGGCGCAGCAGTTCAGGCAGGCCTCCACGAGCTGGCGCATGACCAGGATGCCACTGGCGATGACCATGGAAACCGCGCCGGCTCTTTTGACTGGATCTGGCTCCTTCACGACGACGCCGCTCCGGCACCCGATGCCTTGGCGGAACTTCTGCACGCCGTGGAACGGGCCCCATCGGTGACAGTGGCCGGTTGCAAGCAGCTCGGTTGGGACAATGAGCGCCACCTGGTGGACGTAGGACTCTCCACGAGCCGCTGGGCCGAACGCCTGACCCTGATCGATGCGGACGAAGTAGACCAGGGGCAATACGATGCCCGCACGGACACCTTCGCCGTTAATTCTGCCGGGATGCTGATCCGCCGCGACGTCTGGGAGTTGCTGCAGGGCTTTGATCCTGCGCTGCCTGGCAGCGGCGACGACGTGGACTTCTGCTGGCGGAACTGGCTGGCCGGCAATCGCGTGGTGGTGGTTCCCAGCGCCAGGATGTTCCACGTGGAGCACCGTCCCCATGGGTTGGGCACCTCCTCAGCCGCGCGCAAAGCCCAAATTCATCTGCGGCTCAAGCACGCTCCCTGGTGGAAGGTTCCGTTCCAGGCCGCGGGAGCCCTGTTCGGTGCCATCGTTCGACTTATGCTGAGCATTCTGGTCAAGGAACCGGGATACGGCTTCTCGCAGTTCACGGCAACCGTTGCCGCCTTGGTCCGACCGGTCGCCATTGCGCGGGGCCGCCGGGTTGCCGCAAGCACACGCCGGGTGCACCGTTCGGTGGTCCGCGGCCTGCAAACATCAACCCGTGAAGTCCGATCCAACAGGCGGTCTTTGCTGGAGGCGATCCGCCCCAGTGACGACCCGTCCGCAGTTTCGGACCTTCTGGCTCCCGAACCCAGCGGAGATGCCGCTGACGACTTCGCATCCTTGGCAACGAACGAACGCGGTTGGGTGGGAACAGGCGCCGTCGCGGCGGCCCTGCTGGCCCTTGCCGCAGCGCTTGTTGGACTGCTTGGGCTGCTCCGCTCCGGCGTCGTGGCCGGTGGCGGCCTCATCCCGCTCTCTGCAACGCCTGGAGACATCTGGGCCAATGCCTCCACATGGTGGATCTCCCTCGGCGCAGGATTGCCGGGGCATGGGGATCCCTTTGGCTACGTGCTGTGGCTGCTGTCCCTCATTGGCGGGGGAGACGGCAACTCGGCCATGGCTTGGCTGCTCATCCTGGCCATGCCGCTGTCCGCTGTCGGCGCATGGTTCGCAGCGGGCGCTTTGACCACCAAGCGTCGTTTCAGGACTGTTGCCGCCCTGGCATGGTCTGCCGCCCCCGCCCTGCTGGTCGCGATCAATGAAGGCCGCGCAGGCGCCTTGGTTGCCCATGTGATGATGCCGCTGTTGCTGCTCGGGCTGCTTCGCGCCTCGGGATCTGCGATCGGCCACGTGAATTCACACCCCGTCTCTTCACTGAGCAGGCGGCCTGCTCCGATCCTCGGAAAGCCGGGCATCAACGGAACACCGTCCTGGACCGCTGCCGCGGCCGGCGGGCTGGTCATGGCCGTTGTGACTGCCTCGGCACCATCGCTTTTGGGGCCGATCGTGGTTGCGGTGATCCTTGCGGCCGTCATCCTCGGGCAGCGCGGAAAGACGCTGTGGTGGTCACTCCTGCCCACAGTTGCTTTGTTCGTGCCTTACGGAATTTCCGTGTTGGACAGACCCCGTGCCCTGCTGGCTGATCCCGGACTGCCGTTGACCTTCGAAGCCGCGCCGTTTTGGCAGCAATTGCTCGGACAGCCGTTGGCATTCGACCTCGACGGCGGCCTGACCGGGCTGTCGTTCTTCGGTCCGGGCGCCGTGCCCTGGGCTTTGCTGCTGGCGCTGTTGGTCAGTGCGCCTGTCCTGGTTCTGGCAGTGACGGCGCTGTTCCTGCCCGGCAAGCGGACGGCCCTGGCGAGGGTGTTCTGGGTGGCCGCCCTGGCCACCTTGGCGAGTGGCTGGCTGGTGGGGCATGTAGCCACCGGCGTCAACAACAACGTCATCGTTGGACCTTTCACCGGCCCGGCGGTGTCAGCGGCCGGCATGTTGCTGCTCGGTGCTGCGGTCATTGGCGCAGACAAGCTCTTCTCCGCGCCCCGCCGGACGACCGATTCCAGTGGCCCCAGGCTGCCCATGCGGCGCGTGGCTTCCGGGCTGGTCCTGACGCTCCTCGTGGCTGGGCCCCTCGCGGGGATGGCCGCATGGGCAGGTCAGAACGTCCTTCAGCGTTCGCCCGCGCCCGGGTTGTCGACATCACCGAACGCGGCCGAACCGGCGTCGTCCCTGGGGGCTGAACGCCAGGTATGGCCGGTGGACTCCAGCACTTTGCCGGCCACCGCCGTCGATCGCGGACAAGGGCCGGAACGTACCCGCACGCTGGTCATTACCAGCGGTGAGCAGGGCGCGTTTACGTCCTCGTTGATGCGCGGCGCCGGCACCACCCTGGACAGCCTGTCCACCATCGCGTCGGCCCGTACCATCATCGGTGCACCGGGCCGCGAAGATATTGTGGACGACGACGCCGCCACTGCCTCGCTTCGGCGGGCAGTGGCCACCATTGTGGCCAGTAGTGGAGTGGACCCGCGCGCGGACCTGGAACAGTTGGGGGCCGGATTTGTGGTCCTGAAGGCTGCGGATAACGCAGCCCAGTTGACGGCGAGCAGGATCGACGCCGTCCCGGGCCTGGTTGCCGTTGGGCAGACCGAAGCCGGATGGCTGTGGCGCGTCTCGCCCCGGAACCAGCCTGCCGCTACAGCTGCTGAAACCGCGCACCGCGTCAGGATCATTGATGCCGATGGCAAGACCATGGCCAATCTGCCCGCAGAGGAAGTGTCCGTGGACGCTGCCGTCCCTGCCGGTGGCGAGGGCCGCAAGCTTGTTCTTGCCGAACGATCCGATCCCGGCTGGACGGCCTCGATGGATGGAAAGCAGCTCAAGACTGCCACGTCCGGATGGTCGCAGGCCTTTGAGCTCCCGGCCAACGGCGGGGAGTTGGAAGTCCGTTATACCAACCCCTGGGCTTTGTGGTTCGGCATAATGCAGGCCGTGGTGATCGGGCTGACGCTCCTGTTGGCAATACCGATGCCCGCACGGCGCACCCGAACCGGCATGTCGAGGGATGAAGTCTCCCTCCGTAAGGAGTACAGCAGTGTCTGAGGACCAGAAGCAGCCTGTCGACGAAAAACCGTCGCGCAGTTCCAGCAAGGGCTCGCGAAGTTCCAACCGGGGCGTCGTCACGGGTGTCCTCTCCGCAGTGGCCATCCTGGCCGCCGGTGGTGGAGCTGTTGCGGCGACGTCGATGATGCCCGAACCATCCGGCGGGACCACCATGAACATCCGGCAAGCCGATGTTCCCGCAGGCCGCGCATTGGGTGTGTGCCCGGAACCCGCGAGGCTGGTCAATGGAACGGTGGTGGGAACTGATGCAGACTTCAGCCCTGTCTCCACTACCGCCGTCAGCGCCCTCAACGCAGTGGTGCTGAGTAATCCGGCCGGTACGGTCCCTGGAAGCAAGGTGACGTCGCTGGAAGGTGACGCAGTTGCTGAGATCGCCAAAACGCCGGCCAGTACTCCCACGCCAACGGCCGGACCTCCAGTGTTGTCTGCCGGTGTGGCCTCGATTTCCCCGGTGACGGCTCCGGCCGTAGTGGGAGCGGATCCCTTGGGGAATGAGCAGGCCTCCCTTGCTGCCAATCTCAGCTACGCCGCCACTGATGGAGATCTTCGCGGCCTGGCGTCAGCCCAATGCCAATCACCGGGAAACGACGCCTGGCTGCTGGGGGCCAACACGGCAGTGGGCCGTACGGCAGTCCTTAACCTGAGCAACGCTTCGGAGACTCCGGCCACGGTGAACCTGGACCTGTTTGGGGAGAAGGGCCAGATCCAGGCGCCGGGGGCACGCGGACTCCTGGTAGCTCCCGGAACCACCCGCTCGGTGAACCTCGCAGGCTTGGCCCCCAGCGAAAGCGAACTCGCCGTCCACGTTCGCAGCACGGGCGGCCCGGTAGCTGCGACCGTTCAGCAAAGTGTTTTGCGCGGCCTCGCTCCCGGCGGCGTCGAGTACCTTTCGCCGGGCTCAGGGGCATCGAGCCTGCAGGTCATGTCCGGCGTCGATATCCAGGATCCGGCGGCCACAAAGGCACTCGCCACCAAGCCCGGCTTCGCCGACGCAGCACCCGCCCTGCAGATCGCCGTTCCCGGCTCCACCGATGCCGTAGTGCAGGTCAGCCTGTACGGGGCCAACGGCGAACGCAAGATTCCAAGCGGCGGAGTGGTGACGGTCAAAGGCGGAAGCGTAGCCACCATGAACCTGGAAGGCATCCCTGCCGGCACCTACACCGTCAGGGCAAGCTCAGACGTTGCCTTCGTGGCCTCGGCCCGGGTTACGCGGGGAGCCAAAGCGGAGGAAGCCACTGACTTCGCGTGGTCTCCCTCGTCGGCCCGTCTCGGCAGCCAGCACCTCGTAGCTATTCCACGCAACGGGCAGCGGTACCTTAGTTTCGGTGTCCCCGAGGGGCGGGGCACGGTCACCTATGCCCCGGTCACCGCAGACGGCGCGGTGGGAAAATCCGTAGACGTTGACCTGTCCGGCGGCACCACCTCGTTGATCGAACTTCCCTCAAAGTCGGGCGATTCGGTGGTAGCGGGGTATGTAGTTTCTGCCTCCGGTGACCCCATCTATGGCGCACTGGTCCTTGGCACGCAGGGCCGTGCGGACATCTCGGTAGCAGCCATCCAGGACGCAGCCGCGGGACTCGAAAAGGTCCCAGTGTCCGTAGGTTACTAGCGGGGCGTTACTGATACCGGCGGCGGTATACGGGATCCAGCGTCTCCGGGGGCACGCCCAGCATTTCAGCGGTGTACTCCACCACGACGTCGTGCACCAGGTCCTGCAGTTCCTCGCGGGTGGTGCAGCCTTGTTCAACTACCCTGCGGTACACCGTGATCATGGGGGCTTCGCCGCGACCACCGGGCGTATATGAGCCCAGGGGAGCGGGGCTACCCATGGCAACAAGCTGTTCGAGGTTGGGCGGGATCTCGTCCACGGCAAAAAGGACGCCGTCAAGCTGCTTGCCCCACATGTCCTGAAGCCGCTCTGCGGAGTCCAGCACCATGTCATCGAAGCGCTCTGCGCGGGTACGGAAGCCGGGAAGGCTGGGGAGCATCAGCTCCCCGCGCAGTCCCCGCCCATGCCGATTGCGTCGACGCCGCCGGAAACCGCGCACACCCGAACCGGCGTGTTGCTTTGCCTGATCGCCATCGGCGTCAGTCCACCGGATGGTGAATCCGGGAACATGTGGCTGTGACTGCATATATCGACTTTAGTCCCGAGGAACCGCCAGCGCGACATCATTGCCTGCAGCGCGCCGGAGTTGCTGATGAGCCACCGGTTCCAGGGAGCCACGGGCAGACAATGCGCAACTCTGTTGCAAGTTGGCGCTAATCTGGGATGTTGTGGGTGCTATTCGTCAATGTTCAAGATCAGCCTGCCGCCAGTCGGCGGTGGCCACTTTGACGTACGTGTACGCCGAGTCGACCGCCGTCCTTGGTCCTTTGGCCACGTATGCCGAACCGCACGCCTATGATCTTTGCTCACAGCACGCAGAGAGCCTGACGGTGCCGCGTGGCTGGGAAGTCCTGCGCCTGGCGATGCCTGCCACGCCGCCTGAGCCTGGGCCCGACGACCTCCTGGCCCTGGCCAACGCCGTCCGCGAGGCGGCGTCAGCGGCTCCCGAAACTCCTGCCCGGCACAGCCACGGGCAGATGGAGCCGCCGGCAGCGACCGAAGGAACCCGACGAGGCCACCTGCGCATCCTCCGCGAGCCGTCCTGACCCGGTTCGCTCTGGTGTCCTGTGTCTGCTTCGGACGCAATTCGTCGCCCTGCTCCAAACAGGCTGATCCTGCGCGGTAGTCTGGAATCTGCAGATAACATCCGCCACCTGCGCCATGACGGCGCCACCCAGGGAGCATCATTCATGCCAAAGGTCAGTCCTGAACTGTTGTCCATCCTGCGCTGCCCCGTGTCGGGTTCACCGCTGGTCCAGGAGGGTGAGGAACTGGTCTCCACCGCTGGAGACTCCACCGGGAAAAAGCTCCGCTACGCCATCGAGGACGGCATCCCGCTGCTCTTGCCGCCGGAGCTCCTCGCCGCGGCCCATGCAGCCACCTCCGGCCAGCACGATTCCAAGGCTTAACCCACACTTCTTCACCCATTCCGCACGGTACCCCTAAGGACTTCCATGACTTTCGACTTCAAAGTGGCTGACATCACCCTTGCGGAGGCTGGCCGCCACCAGATCCGCCTTGCCGAGCACGAGATGCCGGGCCTGATGTCCCTCCGCGCCGAATTCGGTGCTTCCCAGCCGCTCAAGGGGGCCCGGATTGCCGGCTCCCTGCACATGACCGTCCAGACGGCGGTCCTCATCGAGACCCTCACGGCCCTGGGCGCTGAGGTCCGTTGGGCTTCCTGCAACATCTTCTCCACCCAGGACGAAGCCGCTGCCGCCGTCGTGGTCGGTAAGGGAACCCCGGAAGATCCGCAGGGTGTTCCGGTCTTTGCCTGGAAGGGCGAGACGCTGGAGGAATACTGGTGGACTGCCGAGCAGATCCTCACTTGGCCCGGCGCCGACACCAACCCGGAGTTGGGCCCCAACATGATTCTCGACGACGGCGGCGACGCCACGCTGCTGCTGCACAAGGGCGTGGATTTCGAGGCCGCCGGCGCCGTTCCCACCGCCACGGAGGAGGACCCGGAAGAATACGTCCTCATCCTGGACCTCCTCCGCAGGACCCTGGCAGCTGATCCGCAGAAGTGGACCCGTCTTGCTGCACGCATCGAGGGTGTCACGGAAGAAACCACCACGGGCGTCCACCGCCTGTACCAGCTCGCCGAGCAGGGCAAGCTGCTGTTCCCGGCCATCAACGTCAACGACTCCGTTACCAAGAGCAAGTTCGACAACAAGTACGGCATCCGCCACTCCCTTCCTGACGGCATCAACCGTGCTACCGACGTCCTCATGGGCGGCAAAGTAGCTGTCGTCTGCGGCTATGGCGACGTCGGCAAGGGCGCTGCAGAGGCACTGCGTGGCCAGGGTTCGCGCGTCATCGTGACCGAAATCGATCCCATTTGCGCCTTGCAGGCTGCCATGGATGGGTACCAGGTTGCGAAGCTGGAGACGGTCCTGGCCCAGGGTGACATCTTCATCACCACTACCGGCAACAAAGACGTCATCATGGCAGAGCACATGCTGGGCATGAAGAACAAGGCCATCGTTGGCAACATCGGCCACTTTGACAATGAGATCGACATCGCCGGGCTGGCGAAGATCCCGGGTGTCAGGAAAGTGGAGATCAAGCCCCAGGTCCACGAATGGGTGTTCGAAGAAGGTACGGATTCCGAGCGGTCCATCATCGTGCTGTCCGAGGGCCGCCTCCTCAACCTGGGCAACGCCACGGGACACCCGTCGTTCGTGATGAGCAACTCCTTCGCCAACCAGACCATCGCGCAGATTGAGCTCTGGACCAAGAAGGACCAGCCCGCCGGAGAACGCGAGTATGGGAAGCAGGTTTACGTGCTTCCGAAGATCCTGGACGAGAAGGTAGCGCGGCTCCACCTGGACGCCTTGGGTGTCGAGCTGACCGAACTCAGCAAGGACCAGGCCGAATACCTGGACCTGGACGTTGCTGGTCCTTACAAGCCGGAGCACTACCGCTACTAAAGCGGGCCAGCACTACCCAAATCGATGGCGAAAGGCCGGACACGCGAGCAGCGTGGCCGGCCTTTCGGCTAGGATTGGGTGTTCAGTATTGCTTGCCGGGGGACAGGAAGACGGAAAACATGACGGAAGTCGCCAAACGGAAGACGGGCAAGATCCTTGCCATCGCAGGGATCTGCGCCGCTATTGCCGTGGGCGGAATTGGTGTTGCTACCGTGCCCGGACTGCTGGCCGGCCCTTCGCAGGACGGCGGCCCTGCGGCGTCTCCCACGGCAACTGTGGAAGCAAAGCCCGTGGAGTTGGGAATCACCCCGCTGGACGGTGCCATCGAGTGGAACCCCGTGGTGGGCCCGCAGATCAAAGCAGTCAACGGCAAGGTCAAAGACGTCGTCCTGGCTCCGGTAGCCGGCGGCGCGCCTGTCCAGGGCAAGACCAGCCCGGATGGAAGCACGTGGACTACCTCGGAAGTACTGAAGTTTAAAACCCAGTACAACTATTCCTTCACCGTGGTGGATACCGCCGGGAAGGAAACCAAGAAGACCCAAACCTTCACCACCGTTTCCGCAGCCTATGAGGCCGATGCTTCCATCTACCCCCGGAACGGAACCACGGCCGGGTCAGGCCAGCCCATCGAGATCAACTTCAGCGAGCCCGTGGTGGACAAGGCTGCCATGGAGAAGCGTGTGGCCATCACGGTGTCCTCCGGCCAGCCCGTGGCGTGGCATTGGTATTCGGACACGAAGGTGCGGATCCGTCCCGAAGCTTTCTGGGCTTCAGGGACCACCGTCACAGTGGATATGAAACTCCTGGGCGTCGACTTTGGCAACAAGATGATCGGCAACGCGGACGTGGTGTCCACGTTCACTACCGGTCCCCAGCGTGTGGCCGTAGTGGATGACAACACCAAGACCATGAACGTGTATTCGGACGGGCAGCTGGTGCACACTGCGCCTGTGTCGCTCGGCGGCGAAGACTGGCTGTCTCCTACCGGCTATGCCGTGATCATGGAGCAGGAACGCCACTCCAACTTCAACGCGGGGACCATTGGCTTGAAGCCGGGTGACAAGGGCTACTATCCACCGCTGGTAGTGGAGTACGCCAACCGGTTGACCTGGTCCGGCGTTTATGTCCATCAGGCCCTTGAAGCGGCCTGGAGCTCCATCGGGGTTGCCAACGTTTCGCATGGTTGCGTGGGACTGCTGCCCGCAGATGCTGCCTGGTTCTTCAACAACATGAAGACCGGCGACGTCGTGCAGATCCTCAACACCGGAGCCCCCGCAGTAGAGCCCCTGGAGGGCTTCGGCGACTGGAATATCCCTTGGGCGAGCTACGCCCAGCGCTAGCCCAGCGGTTACGATAGTGGCAGTGATTATTTCCTGCGCTCTTTGACCCACCTTTCCTGTGCTGACCACATGTTGGCCCTTCACTTTGTGCTGCCCTCCTCGGTGATTCCGGGTGTCCCTGAGGGGAACCCGCCAACGGGTTCCCCGGCGTTTCCCACCGGACCCTCTTTCATCACCTGGAGCACACATGACTCTTCAACCAACCCTTCGCCCGGACTGCGGCAACTGCTTTGCCCTCTGCTGTACCGCCCTGGGATTCGTCCGTTCGGCCGACTTTGCCATCGACAAACCCGCGGCGACACCCTGCCCGAACATGTCCGCCGATTTTTCCTGCACCATCCATGAACGCCTCCGGCCGCGCGGATTCCGTGGCTGCACCGTTTTCGATTGCTTCGGCGCGGGCCAAGTGGTCTCCCAGCACACCTTTGGCGGTACCAGCTGGAGGGACCAACCCTCGTCCACGTCCTCGATGTTCGCCGTGTTCAAGGTGGTGAGGCAGCTCCACGAAATGCTCTGGTACCTGGCCGAAGCCCAGCAACGGACCTTCGACCCCGACCTCGCTTCAGCGGCCGGCCACCTGTCCGGACGCATAACAACCACCGCCCAAGGCGACGCAACAGCGATCCTTGCCACCGACGTCGAAACGCTGCATGGTGAAGTGCGGGCCCTCCTGATGGAGGTCAGCGAGGAACTACGGGCCTCCTACGGAGCCGAGGACGCGCAAACGCCCGACGACGGCCCTCGCCGGGACGGTGATCACAGCGGCGCCGACCTGATGGGCGCGAACCTGGCGAACCGACGCCTCTGCGGATCCAACTTCCGCAGTGCCTACTTGATAGGAGCAAACCTCAGGAACAGCGACCTCACGGCGGCAGACCTGTTGGGAGCCGATCTCCGGGGAGCCCACCTCCACGGCGCCGATCTCTCCAATGCGCTCTACCTGACGCAACCGCAGATCACCGCCGCCGAAGGCGACCCCACCACCCTCCTGCCACAAAGACTCACAAAACCGGATCACTGGCGCTGAAGACTGCAACCGGGACAAGCCGGGGGGCCGGCGTCCGGCAGCCTGGGTTCAAGCGAGGAACGAGCAAGCAGGCAGAGGACGGCGGCCCCCCGCCGCCAGCCGGTGGCAGGCACTAAACGTCAGTGAACGGCAGCTTTTGTAGTCGCTCACCGACGGTCGCGTTCCGCTGCTCCGCTTGGCGCAGCCGCACAAGTTCGCGGTTGCGTCGTTCCCCGAGGACGGCCCCGATGTAGTCCTCGGCGATGGTCCCGGAGGGCGGGAGAGGGGCCACGTATTTGGCCAGTTCGGAGGCGATGGCCGTGGCCATGGCGACCCGGGATTCCGGGGACATGAGGTAGGCCTGCTGCACGAAGGTACCGGCCCTTCGTGCAGTGGCGTCCGGGACCCTGCCGATGTCCGCCATGGCGGCCCAGGCCTGGAGGTAGTGCGGTGCCACCGGCATGATGCGCGGTTTTGAGGGAACCCGCTGGCGGAGTGAGTAAGTGCCGGCCACGATGTCGCCAAGGCGCTTGGATTTGTCGTTGAACAGTGCCACGCCGATCGCGAGGCCGCCGAAGGTCAGATAGATCTCAAGGACGCCAAGAAGCCCCCGGATGACGGCGTGCCGGAAGCGGATGGAACCGCCGTCGTCGCGCACTATGCGAAGTCCTGTTGCGAGCTTTCCCAGGGATCGTCCACGGGTGAGGGTTTCCACGGCGACGGGAACAATGACGATGGAGAACACAACGCTGCTGAGGATCAGTGCGCGGATCGCGGCGTCGTCGAGGTCCTCTGATGCCATGCCGATGAGGATGATCAGGAGTATCGCGAGGGCTACCTGCGAGATGATGTCGAGGATGAGTCCCAGCGCGCGGGCAGCAAAGGATGCCGGTCGCAGTTCGAGGACTACTGCCTCGCCTGTGATGATTGAACTCATGCCCAGCCCCCATGCCTCGCAAACGCTGCGGACGCTTGGCGTGCCCGCATCACCGAGTCTAGCGGCGGGACCCACCCCGTGCGTGGACTGAGGCGCTAGGGTGGTGCCGTGGACATCGACGCCTTCTCGGCCGTACATGGGGACAAATGGTCCAGGCTTCATTTTCTTGCGCATAAGCGCCGTCTCACGGGAGCCGAAGCCGATGAGTTGTTGCGGCTCTACCAGACGGTATCGGGGCATTTGTCCCTGATCCGCTCGGTGGCTCCGGAGACAGCGTTGTCCGCCACGCTGTCCGCAGGGCTGGCACAGGCCCGGACCCGGTTCACGGGGGCGCGCTCGAATTTCATGGAGGACCTGGCCCGGTTCTTCGTCATCGCCTTACCCGCGGCGTTCTACCGGATCCGCTGGTTGACCCTGTGGTGCGGACTGGCTTTCGTGGTGGTGGCAGGGGCGTACGCCCTGTGGATTGGAACGTCGGCGGAGGCGCTGAGGGCGGTGGGCAGTGATGCCAGGATCCAGCAGTATGTGGACGAAGACTTCATCGACTACTACTCGGAGAACCCGGCTGCCTCGTTTGCCGGCGCCGTGTGGACCAACAACGCTTGGATTTCTGCCCAGGCCGTGGCATTCGGAGTCACCGGATTTTGGGTGCCGTACATCCTGTTCATGAATGCCCAAGGCCTGGGCATTGCCGCGGGACTCTTCCTGGCGACGGGGAAGATGGATGTCTTCTTCAGCTACATCCTTCCGCATGGACTGATGGAACTGACGGCAGTGTTCATCGCCTGCGCAGCGGGCCTTAAAATCTTCTGGGCCATGGTGCGGCCGGGGCCCCGCACACGGCTGCAGGCTGTGGCTGACGAGGGGCGTTCCCTGATCACGATTGCGCTGGGGTTGGTGTTGGTCCTGCTCGTTTCCGGAATGGTGGAGGGATTCGTGACGCCCAGTCCGCTGCCCGTGTGGGCGAAGATCACCATCGGAGCCTTGGTTCTGGCCGGATATTGGGTCTACACGTTGGTGCTCGGTGGCAGGGCCGCCCGGACCGGTGTTACCGGGGACCTGGACGCGAACGACGCCGGATATCGCAGCATCGCTGCGTAGACCTTACAGTTACGTTTCGATCTGGGCGCACCCGGGGTGGCACAGCGTGTCGGCGTAAGGCCGGACGGTAGGCTCGAATGCAGACAAGAGAGCCGGCAGTACGCATTCGCCGGTGGATGCCTACGGAAGTGAAACCGCTGTGAGCGACAAGAGCCCAAAACCACAAGAACCGGACACGGACGTCCACGAGGACCCCAACGAACCGGCCTTCGACTGGATGAAGCCGAAGACCTCCGGTGGTGCCTCTGCAGTGGCTCCCGCGACGCCCGCCGGCGGGCAGCCTGAAAGCCGCGCCCACCGGAAAGCTGCAGAAGCGGCCGACGTCGAGCCGGAACCCCCGCTGTTCGCTGACACTCTTGCGGGCAACTCCGCTGAGAAGCAGGAGTCGCACTATTCGGAACCTTTGCCGACGTCGGCCCTTCAGGTCCGACCGCCGGAAGACGAAGTGGCCCGACGCAACGCGGAACGTGAGCAAGCCGCAAAGGTGAAGCCAATCGGACCGCGGGTTTTCCAGGTCCTGTTGGCCGTCTTCTACCCGGTGATCCTCCTGGTGCTCGCCGTTCGGGCGGTCACCAGCCCCCTGTTCCTGTGGGTGGAGTACAACCGGCCGGGTTTCCCGGGCGACGGCTATGGTTTCAGCACTGATGACCGTATGACCTACGGCTCGTACGCCGTGGACTACCTCAGCAACTGGGCAGGTCCCCGCTACCTGGGTGGCTTGGTCCACCAGGACGGTGCCAAGCTCTTCAAGGACAGCGAAGTGGCGCACATGGCTGACGTCAAGCTGGTCATCCTGTCGTCCTTCGGTGCAGGCTTGCTCCTCATCATCCTCAGCATCATCGCCGTCCTGTACCTGCGGAAGCGCAGCAACGGCGGAATCCGTCGAGGACTCTTTGCCGGATCCATCGTCACACTGGTCATCATCATTGGCCTCGCTGTCCTGGCGGCATTGAGCTGGCAGCAGTTCTTCACCGAGTTCCACCGGATCTTCTTCGCCAATGGAACCTGGACGTTCTCGCTGGAAGACACCCTCATCCGGCTCTTCCCGGGACAGTTCTGGATAGACGCGGGCATCGTCATCGGCGCGCTGGTCTTCCTCGTGGCGACGGTGACGTTCATCTTCACGTGGCCCACCAAGCGGCGTCGGGGTGCTGACACAACGGTTGACCAAGCCGAGGTCTCGGACGATGACGCTGTTACAGATGAAGCGGACAACCTCAGCAGAGAATCAGCTGACGCCAAGCGCTAGGGGAGCCGGCTCCACGGCGTGCACTGTGGGGGCGCCAGAACACGAACAAGCTGCTCAGGGCGATCTGTGCTGGCGATGACGGTCTTGCCGTTTTTCAACTCGATTTTGATCTCGGGACCGCCGACGAGGTACCCGACCATGCCGGGCCCCATGTATCGGAATCCGTACCCACTGGGTCCGGCCGCGTTGTCCGTGGTCAACGTCGCGATTTCATCCTTGGGCAATGTCCGTTTGAAGATGTCGCAGAAGGCGATCACGATGTTCTGCGAGTCGACCTTGACGGTGACAGTCATGAAGGCGATGAATGAACCAGCTGCGGTGGTGACCCGCGGTGCGAAGAGCACTTCCGGTGTGTTGTTCAGGACGATCAGCACGAACAGCACCGGGCCCAGCGCAACCATCGTGAAACCCATGATTCGCGGTACCAAGGTAGACCGGACACGCGAGTAGTAGAGCGCCGGTGTCGGTATGCCTGATGGTGTTGCCATGGGTTCCCCTTTGAACGTTTGGTTCGTGAGGAAAACGCTACGTGGACAACGACGGCACCTAGGCAGGGACCGGCCTATCTAGGTGGTGATTACGGCCGAATTAGTTGCTGGATAGGTAGCACAGGTGGTGAATAGAGGCGGCCTAGGTGGAGGGACTACTTCTCGAAAAGTTTTTCCACAACTGAAGAGAAATCGTCAACCACAGCTGCCCGCTTGAGCTTGAGCGACGGCGTCAGGTGTCCGGATTCGACGGTGAGCTCCGCCGTGATGAAGGCAAACTTCTTGATCGACTCGGCTGCGGAGACCAGTTTGTTGGCCTCATCCACGGCGGATTGAACAGCCGCCTTCACCCGGTCGTCGCTGGCCGCTTCCGCAGGTGACAAAGCACCTACCTTGTTCTCGGCGCACCAGTCGGCAAGTCCCTCGGGATCGAGGCTCACCAGTGCCGCGACGAAGGGGCGGCCATCGCCCACCACTAATGCCTGACCCACCAGAGGGTGCTCGCGGAGCTTCTCCTCCAAAGGTGCGGGGGCCACGTTCTTGCCACCGGCAGTGACCAGGAGGTCCTTCTTCCTGCCGGTGATGGTCAGGAAGCCGTCGGCGTCGAGTTCGCCGAGGTCGCCGGTACGGAAGAAGCCATCAACAAACGCAGCTTCGGTGGCCGCTTTATTGGCGTGGTAGCCCTTGAAGACGCCAATGCCCTTGACCAGCACCTCCCCGTCCTGGGCCACACGGATGGTGGTGCCGGGGAGGGGAATCCCGACAGTACCGATCCGGGACATGCTGGGCGTATTGACGGTGCACGGTGCGGTGGTCTCCGTCAGGCCGTAGCCCTCCAGTACGGGGACGCCGGCGCCATGGAAGAAATGGTTGTCCCGCAGGCTGAGGGGGCCCGCCCCGGAAACCGTGTAGCGCACATTACCGCCGAAAACCTCACGGACCTTGGGATAGAGAAGCTTGTTGAACGCGGTGTGCTTCATGCCCAAAAGCCATCCCGGACCGGGTCCCTGCCCACGCGCGGCGAGGTCCACCGCCGTCGAATACTCCACAGCGGTTGCCGAGGCAGCGGAGAAGAGCGCCGACTTTCCGCTCATGGCGGCTTTGTGCCCGGCGCCGGCGTAGACCTTTTCAAAGATGCGCGGCACAGCGAGCAGGAAGGTGGGCTTAAAAGTACTGAGGTCTGCCATCAGCCCATTGGCACCCGCGCTGTGGCCGAGCGTGATGCCCGCGGTGAGGCACACCACCTGGACTGCCCTGGCGAGTACGTGCGCCAACGGCAGGAACATCAGCGTCCGCGCTCCCTGCTGCATCAGCAGCTCGGGAAGGAACGGGATGACGTTCCGTGCCACCAGGACAAAGTTGCCGTGGGTGATTTCGCAGCCTTTGGGCTTGCCAGTGGTTCCGGAGGTGTAGACGATCGAGGCGATGTCGGCGAGATTCGCTGCGCTGCGCTGGCGCTCCAGCTCGGCGTCCATGACGCCAACCCCGACGGCGGAGACGCTGGTCAGGTTGGGGGCGTCGCCGTCGTGCTCCATCCGCATGATCGCCACGGGATCTTCCCCGAGTGCAGTGGACCGGTTCACCAGGGCGTGGACGAGATCTGCTTTGGCCGTGTCCTCCACGAAGATGCGCCGGGCGCCTGAATCGGCCAGGATCCACTCGATCTGGCTCGGGGACGACGTCTCGTAAATGGGCACCGTCACGCCGCCGGCCATCCAGATGGCGAAGTCCACCAACGTCCACTCGAAGCTGGACCGGGAGAGGACCGCTACGGGGTCGCCGGGATTGAGGCCTCCGGCGATCAGTCCTTTGGCGAGGGCACTGACATCGGCGAGGAACCTGGCTGCGGATACATTCAGCCAACCGTTCGCCGTCTTGTGGGCGTACAGGATGCCGAACGGATCCTTGGCACAGCGTTCCAGGAGGAGGTCAGTCACATTGCTGTCAGGATGGGCCTCGACCAGAAGCTCCGTGCTGGCTTCCCTCACTGCTTGCCTCCTAAATCCACGATGGCATCCACATTCTCATCCGCCACTCCTGGTAGCTGATGACCTCTGCGGTCAGGACCGGATAGAAGAACGCCGTTGCCAGGACCGCCAGTACCAGGACCAGGCCCACCACATAGAGCCCGGACCGTCGCCGCCAAGGGGGATCACTGCTTCGGCCGAGCACCAAGCCCAGGACGTAGGTCAGGCCAAGCACCAGGAACGGTTCGAAGGACACAGCGTAGAAGATGAACATGGTGCGTTCCGGATACATGAACCACGGAAGGTATCCGGCGGCAACTCCGGCGAGGATGGCACCTGCGCGCCAATCCCGCCTGCCGGCCCACCAGAACAGCAAGATGACCAGGGCGATGGTTCCGCCCCACCACACCACTGGATTACCCACCGGCAGGATGGCCGAGGAACAGGTCTCCACCACGCAGCCAGGAGTGCCCTGCTTGGGTGTTTGGTAATAGAACGAGGTAGGCCGGCCCATGAGGAGCCAGGTCCACGGGCTGGACTCATACGGGTGGTCCGAGCTGAGGCCCTGATGGAACTTGTACGCCTCAAGGTGGTAGTGCGCCAGGGACCGCACGGAATTGGGCAGCCAATCCCAACCCGCTGAGGGGTTCGTGGCGGCCCATTGACGGTAGTAGGCGTCCTTGGAGAGGAACCACCCCGTCCACGTTGCCACATAGGTCAAGGCAGCCACTGGAATGATGGTGACGAAGGCAAACAGGCCGTCCTTGAGGATTCCTGCGCTGAACCAACTGCGGATGCCGGCAATGCGCCGGGCGCTCACGTCCCACAGGACCGTCATCAAACCGAAGGCGGCCACGAAGAACAACGCTGACCATTTGGTTCCCACAGCCAAACCAAGGCAGATCCCGGCAACCAGGCGCCACCAACGCATTCCGAGCCAAGGGCCGGCCACCAATTGAGTGGGGGATGGGCGGCTTAGCGGCGAAGCAGCCGCCTGTGCGGCGAGGCGGGAAGCCAGACGACGGCGGCCGTCGTCGCGGTCCATCAGCAGGGCGCCGAAGGCGGCGAGGATCCAGAACGCCAGGAAGACGTCCAGCAAAGCCGTCCGGGAGAGTACCAGGTGGTGGCCGTCAATGGCGAGCAGGAGTCCGGCAACGGCGCCAAGGGTGTGCGAACGGAAGAGCTTCAGGGCGATGAGGGAGACGAGGAAAACGGTCAGGGTCCCCGTCAGCGCTGCACCGAAACGCCAACCGAAGGGATTGTCACCGCCGAACAGCCACATGCCAAAGGTGATCATCCACTTGCCCACCGGCGGATGGACAACATACTCCGGGGTGTTGAGCAGGACGTTCGGGTTGCCGGCGTTGAAGGAGTCATTGGCGTTCGCGGGCCAGCTGCGCTCATAGCCGCTCAGCAAATAGGAATAGGCGTCCTTGACGTAGTACGTCTCATCGAACACCAGGCTGTGCGGGGCATCCAGCCGGAAGAACCGGAGAATGCCGCCCAGCACGGCAGTGATGGTGGGGATCAGCCAGAACCATAGACGCAACGACGCCGGGTAGTCACGCCAACTCTGGATCCCGCCGATCAGGCGCTCCCTGAGGGCCTGCGCTGTGTAAGCCTCGGTTGGCCGGGCGATCCACCGGTGGTGTTCAAGCCCGCGGCCTGGAAGGGGCGTTGCCAAGGTGTCGTCCAATGCCGCGGTGCGCCGCGAACGCGTCACGTCCCCGGTGGGCCTGGCCGATGCCTGCCTGTTGCTGTCTGCGGCGGCTGGGGCATCGGATCCACCGGTTGCAGGGGACGCCACAGGAGTTCCGGAAGTGGTGGCAGGAACGGGCGACTGGTTCACCCGCCCATGCTACCTTTCCATCCTTGTCACAGCGTTGAGGTGCGGTGTTGGAGGCACCGCGGCATTAGGCTTGGCAGGTGGACGAACAGCGCAGCACCCCGGACGAGGCTCCCTTCAGCGACGACCTGGACGAGGCAGTTCCTGCTGCCGGCGCCGGCGCAACTGCGGGGATTGGCAGGATTGTGCTTGCGGCTACCCCGATCGGAAACGTGGGCGACGCATCGTCCCGGCTGATTGAACTCCTTGCAACTGCGGACATTGTTGCCGCAGAAGACACCCGGCGTCTGCACCGGCTGGTGACGGCCTTGGGCGTGGAGGTCTCCGGACGGGTTATCAGCTACCACGAGCACAACGAGGTTGCCAAGACCGGCGAATTGCTTGACCACGTTCGCGCCGGAAAGACCATCCTCATGGTCAGCGACGCTGGAATGCCCGCCGTCTCGGACCCCGGGTTCCGTTTGGTGGAGGGCGCTGTTGCTGCGGGCCTGACCGTCACTGCCGTCCCGGGCCCGTCTGCCGTGCTGACAGCCTTGGCACTCTCCGGGCTTCCCACTGACCGTTTTTGCTTCGAAGGATTCCTGCCACGTAAGGCGGGGGAGCGGAACTCACGCCTCGCCGACCTGGCAGACGAGCGCCGCACCATGGTCTTCTTCGAGGCCCCGCACCGGCTCGAAGTGATGCTCCGGGCACTGCACGAACGATTTGGAGCCGACCGCCGCGCAGCTGTATGCCGTGAGCTGACCAAGACCTACGAGGAAGTCATCCGCGGAACGCTGCGCGAACTGCTGGAGTGGGCAGAGAACAACGAAGTCCGCGGCGAAATCGCGGTGGTGGTCGGTGGTGCGCCTGAACAAGAGCCCGGCAAACCCGAGGACCACGTGGCAGCCGTGAACCAACTCATGTCCCAAGGCATCCGGCTGAAGGAAGCCGTGGCAGCAGTGGCTGACGATGCCCGCGTCAGCAAGCGGGAGCTGTACTCGGCGGTACTCGCGGCCCGCTGATCCGTGCTGTGCACCTGCACAAATTGGCGCCTGCATGGCAGTGCGTGAAGGCGTAGACACTCCTTCTCGCGGGGCAGTACCGTGGCAGTAATTCACGCCACTTCCGGCAACGAACCCCCGTGGTGCAATTCTCCAAAGCACCCAAGACGAAGGAGTCGCCATGACTGTCACGGTTGAACGCGAAAGCGAACTGCTGGCTTCCGTCCCTACCGGCCTGCTGATCAACGGTCAGTGGCGCCCGGCCGGTTCCGGAAAGACCTTTGATGTTGAGGACCCTGCCACGGGCAAGGTCCTGCTCAGCATCTCCGACGCCGGTGCTGAAGACGGCGCCGCGGCGCTCGACGCCGCTGCTGCCGCCCAGGCTGACTGGGCACGCACCGCACCGCGCGAACGCGGCGAAATCCTGCGCCGGGCCTTTGAACTGGTCACCGAACGTGCCGAAGACTTTGCACTGCTGATGACACTGGAAATGGGCAAGCCCCTGGCCGAAGCCCGTGGTGAAGTCACCTACGGTGCCGAATTCCTGCGCTGGTTCTCCGAAGAAGCGGTCCGCGTCTCAGGCCGCTACTCCGCAGCACCCGACGGCAAGAACCGCCTCCTCGTGCAGAAGAAGCCGGTAGGTCCCTGCCTGCTGATCACCCCGTGGAACTTCCCGCTGGCCATGGCCACCCGCAAGGTAGCCCCCGCCGTCGCCGCTGGCTGCACCATGGTGCTCAAGCCCGCCAACCTGACCCCGCTGACCAGCCTGCTGTTCGCCCAGGTCATGCAGGAAGCCGGCCTGCCCGCCGGTGTCCTGAACGTCATCCAGACCTCCACCGCAGGTGCTGTCACCGGCCCCCTGATCAAGGACGACCGCCTCCGCAAGATCTCCTTCACCGGCTCCACGCCGGTGGGCCAGGCCCTGATCCGCGAAGCCGCGGACAAGGTCCTGCGCACCTCCATGGAGCTCGGTGGCAACGCCCCGTTCGTCGTCTTCGAAGACGCCGACCTGGACAAGGCCGTTGAAGGTGCCATTGCCGCCAAGATGCGCAACATGGGCGAAGCCTGCACCGCAGCCAACCGCTTCATCGTCCACGAGTCCATAGCCGACTCCTTCGCCGAGAAGTTCGCCGCCAAGATCGGCTCCCTCACCACAGCACGCGGCACCGAACCTGAGTCCAAGGTTGGCCCGCTGATCGACGGCAAGGCCCGCGACGGCGTTCACGCCCTCGTCAGCGAAGCCGTAGCAGGAGGTGCCACCGCCGTCACCGGTGGTGCCGCCGTCGACGGTCCCGGCTACTTCTACCAGCCCACCGTGCTGAAGAACGTCGCCGCCGACGCCCGCATCCTCCAGGAAGAGATCTTCGGCCCGGTAGCGCCGATCATCACCTTCTCCACCGAAGACGACGCAGTCCGCCTGGCCAACAACACCGAATACGGCCTGGTTGCCTACGTCTTCACCAAGGACCTCAACCGTGGCCTGCGCATCAGCGAACGCATCGAGACCGGCATGCTCGGCCTCAACGCCGGTGTCATCTCCAACGCCGCCGCACCGTTCGGTGGCGTCAAGCAGTCCGGCCTGGGCCGCGAAGGCGGCTCCGAAGGCATCGAAGAGTACCTCTACACCCAGTACGTAGGTATCGCGGACCCGTACGCCGACTAGGCTGCTCTTTCCACCAAAGAGCCCCGTCCGCCGCTCTCGCAACAAGAACGGCTGTGACACACAAGGGCCCGGCTCCTGGAACCACAAGTTCCAGGAGCCGGGCCCTTTGCTTTCAAGCTAGCGCCGTTGTGGAAGCACACCGCGGAGCGTCCGCCACCACCGCGCGAACCCGCGCCCAACCACCGTAGCGAGCGACCCCACGGACCGGAACGGCGCCCCGAGCGCGTGGACCCACCGGCGCATCATCGACGGCGGCAGCCAGTCCGCGCGGAAGCGCACCAACCAGCGGGCATTGTTCCGCAACGTTTCACGCACGACGGCGATCCGCGTCGCCGCAGCTGGTGTCGCCGCTGGTCCCGTCTGGCGGCCATAACGCTGCCGTTCGAAGTCCGAGGTGAGCGAGGCAACCGCCACGTGCGCGGCGTCGTCCATTCCACCCGCGTCTCCGAGGGCGGCACTGGAGCGAAGCCTGGTGGAGAAGTGCCTCGGCGTTTCGCTGGGCGTGGAGGGTAAACCGTAGTCCGTCGCCAGGTCCTGCAGTTCCGCCCACGCCAGCTCCGGGGCCGGATCCTTGTAGCCGGGCTGCAAGGCGTCGGCCTCATCCGGGGGTTTTTGGTTCAGGCGCCGCCGCCGCAGGATGGTCCTGCTCAGCCGCGGAGACCACAGGAAGGCAAGCAACAACGCCACGGCTGCTGCGGCCCCGCCGATGACCGGCAACGGGTTCGCACTGGGGGAACCGGTCGCCGGGGTTTCCACGCCAGGAAGCGGAACCGGGGCGGGCGTGGCCGGGGCCGGTGTGGTCAGGACTTCTTTCTCGTCCGCATTGGTGCTGAGGTTGCTGGGAACAGAGGTTTCCGTCGCGTAATCGGGAGGGACGCCACGGGACGGCGTCGGCTCAAACGGGACCCAACCGAGTCCTTCGAAGTACAACTCTGGCCACGCGTGCGCATCCCGGGCGTCTACCTCGTACTCAGGGAAGGATCCTTGGCCGACCAACGCCACGGACTCGCCCGTGAGCCGGCCTGGTGCGTAGCCCACGGCGATGCGGCTCGGAATACCTTCAGCCCGGGCCATGACGGCCATCGCCGAGGAGAAATGAACGCAGTAGCCGCTCTTGACGGCCAGGAAATCGGCCAGGACAGAAAGCCCGTTGCCGTCATAGCCGTTCTGCACCGGTGCCTGCAGGGAGTACGTAAATTCACCGGAGCGCAGGTACTTCTGGATAGCCAAGGCCTTGCCGTAGTTGCTCCCGGCGGACGCCGTAACGGAATCCGCCGTTTGCCTCACGATGTCAGGAAGGTTGCCCGGAATCCGGAGGAAATCCTCTGAGATGCCTTGGGGAGCCGCTGTGGCCTGGGACAGGGATTCTGCCGTGACCTTGGGTGCTCCGGAAAATACCACGTACCGTTGCGCACGCGTGGTGGTCTCGGTGCTCATGATGCTTAGTGTGGCCGGGTCCCAGGTCCAGCGCCCGTTGAGGCCGTTCACTGAGGCAGGGGCAAACGGGGCAGGAAGGTAGGGGCTGGTGAAGAGGCCGGCATTCACGGACGTCACGGTGTTGACCACTTCTGCCTGGACGGAGTAGCCCGTTTCCAGTCTGTCGGCGCCCGCGCGCCGCTGGGCCGGACGGTCGTCCGGGGCCCAGGTTTCGCCGTCGAAGTGGTCAATGGTGACGGACCTCAGGTAGAGCGGCCCGCTGGCACTCGTGGCGTAGGTAATGCGGCCCGACCCCGTGGGGCTCCGGAGGCTGTTGCCCAGGGTGATCATGGGATTGAGCCCGTTGGAAGTTCCCCACGGACTCAGCCGGGATCCCTGGGGGAAGGTCCCTGTCTCGAACCCCGGGATGGCCAGCGGAACCACCATGGCCAGGGCCAGCGCCAGGCCGCCCGTCACCAGTGAACGCCTGAACTGGCCGGCGCCCCGCCCCGAACCGGACTGGAGCCTGGCGTCAGGGGCGAACCAGTGGCTGCACCCGAGAATCAGCAGATATCCCACAGCAGCGCCGAGGAAGCCTGCAACTCCCACGCTCTGGGGTTTGATGGTGGCTGGAACCACCATGACCGCGAGGAGCCCAATGCCGCTGGCCGCCGGCATCGCCAAGGGGACTGCCAACGCGTCGATCAAAATCACCAGGAGCCCCAGGCAGGCGCACATGACGAAGACGATCCCGGCGTTGGGCGCCACAGGAGCGCTTTCGGAGACCACCGTCTCGGCAGCACGTTTGATGAGGCGTCCGACGGCGGTGAACGTCCCGGCCGTGGGGATGAAACCCGCCAGGCTTTCCTGCCGGAAGAACGTAAAGCTGAGAATCCCCGCGAGCGAGGCAAAGGAACCAAGGGTGGCCAACAGTGGCTTGGCCCGGAGTGTCCGAAGAAGAGCCAAGGTCAGCGCGACAACCAGCACCGTGGTGATCAAGGGCATGAACCAGGCCCAGCCCCTGAGGACGCCGTTCAAGGACAAGGCAGCGCCCAGAACGGCAACAACGATCGACACCGCCATGACCCAGGGGTAAGGCCCTGGCCCCGGGGTTTGCGGCCGCGGGGACCCGGACGGCTTCGGACCGGACGTTCCGCCGGGTTGGACCGGTGCGGGAGTGCCGAGGTGGGACGTCGCTGTCATCGGGGAACCGCCGCTCCACGACGGACGTCCATGGCCGACCCTGCCGCGGCCACGATTCCCCCTTCATCAAAGGAGGACCAAGCGGCCGCCAGTTGGGTCCTGGAGGTCACCACAGCCACGCGCCAACCGGCCAGGCGCAGGATCTCCAATACGTCATCATTGTTCCGGGCGGCGTCAGTGACCATCAGCGCGAAAGCATTGGCTCCGTAGGCTGCCGCGGGTGCCAGGGACCTGGCCTCAGCGGGAGTCAGCGTGCCGAGGAGCGCTAGAAGAGGGCCGCGAAGACGGTGGGCGGCGAGCTTATCCATGAGCCGGTCATCGAAGGCAGCATCGGCGGAATCAGCGGTGGCTGGGCCCGTTGCAGCGTCTGCCCTGTGGTGCTCCGCCCGGACATGCCTGGGACCGCTGAGCTCGATGGCGGCCAATCCTTCAGCGATGGCCTGCAAGCCTCCGATGCCCGAGAACTCTTCGGTATCCGGTTCCGGTGCCGAGCGCGAACGGATGAATGCCGGGCTCCCGAAAACATCCAGCACCCGCAACGAGTAATTCCACTCCGCCAGATGGGCCGCAACGGACATCGCTGCCGTCACCACCCATTCAAAACCGGGGCTGGTGACCAGGTCCGAGTCCTCGTCATGGGCTCCAAACATGGAACCTGTTCCTGCGGCAAAAGCCGTGAAGCGCTGGTCCAGGATGAGGGTGGCTTCCGGGGTAGTGACCGATTCCTCCTGGCGGACCATCAGTTGCCCGTGGCGTGCCGTAGCCGCCCAATGCACGCGGCGCATGGGATCGCCGTGCCGGTACTCACGGGTCATGATGTCGTCGTCGCTGGGGTTGGCCCTGATGCGCGTGGCGGTCACGCCATCGTTGCCGCGCGCGCCGGCAAGTCCGGTGACGGGAAGTTCGACGGCGGCCGGCGTCACGGTGAGGATGTCGCCGTCGTCGATCGCATGCCGCCGCAGCGACAAACCGAAGGGGTCACTGAACTCTGCCGTCACCGGGCCGATGCGGAACTGTCCGCGTTTGCCGGAGCGGAGATGGTATTCGTAGCGGCTGGTGCCTCCGGATGCTGAGCGGGCCGGAAAACGGAACGCCGGCGGCTCGCCGAAGCGGGGAGGCAGCTGCTCCTCCATGATCACGTGCCCTGTGGAATACGAGGACCGTGCTACCGCCAAACGAACGGTGGTGGTGCTGGCAGTTTCCACAGTGGAGGGGTTGAACTCCCGGTACACCTGGAATTTGGGCTTCAGAACCCGCACCCCGGCGAGGGCCACCATTGGCAGGAGAAGCAACAAGACCGCGAGCGTCAGGAGATCCCGCCTGCCCATGACCCAGGCACACCCCAGTGAGACGGCACCGGCCGCCAGCAATCCCCAGCCGCGGTTGGTAAATAAATGCTTGGGGAGCCGATCCACGAGCGCCATTCCTGCCTCCTAGGCGGTGTGCCTGTCCCTGCGCCACGCGTTGGGCGGTTCCTGGGCAACCGGCAGGGCGGCCAGGATGCCCCGAAGGATGCTTTGCGGCGTATCACCTGAGCTTGCCGCTTTGCGGTCCAGGATGATCCGGTGGGCGAGCACCGATTCGGTAACGTCCACTACGTCGTCCGGGAGAACAAAGTCCCGGCCGTCCAACGCGGCGGTTGCCTTGGCTGCACGCAACAGCTGCAACAAGGACCGCGGGCTGGCACCAAGGCGCAGACGGGCACTGTCGCGGGTAGCCCGCCCGATAGCCACGGTGTACTCCTTGATGGCAGTGGACACATACACCTGCTGGACGGCAGCGATCATGGCCGCGACGTCGGCGGCAGTGACCACGGGGGTCACTTTGGCCAGGGGAGAGGAAGCCTGGTGCGTCTCCAGCATTTCGATCTCGGCTTCCTTGTCGGGATAGCCCATGGAAATCCTGGCCATGAAACGGTCCCGCTGGGCTTCGGGCAGCGGGTACGTGCCCTCCATCTCAATGGGGTTCTGGGTGGCGACCACCATGAAGGGCAGGCCCAGTTGATAGGAATGTCCGTCAACGGTGACTTGATGCTCTTCCATGCACTCAAGAAGCGCGGACTGGGTCTTGGCCGAAGCCCGGTTGATTTCGTCGCCGATCACAATGTTCGCGAACACTGCACCGGGCCGGAACTCAAATTGCCGGGACGACTGGTTGTAAATGGAGACACCGGTGACATCTGACGGAAGGAGGTCCGGCGTGAACTGGATGCGGGAGACGGTACAGTCCACGGTCCGCGCCAGTGTCTTGGCCAGCAGGGTCTTGCCGACGCCGGGAACATCTTCCAGCAGGAGGTGCCCTTGGGCCAGCAGAACCGTCAACGCGAGTTTCGCGGCGTCGGCCTTGCCATCAATGACCTTGTTGATGGATCCCAGGATGCGTTCGCTGGCATCGTGGAAGCGTTCCGCATCCATGACCTGCGGCCTGTGTCCATTGAGTGCTGCACCTTCCCGCGGCAGGGTACTGTAAGCCTCGCCCTGGAACGGGGTAGGTTCAACGGATACTTGTCGCTTGGACTCCATGGATTGCCCTTCAGCCGTGGCCACTGCACCAGCAATCTTGATGACGTGTTGCTGTTCTTGACCGTCTGTCCGTTCCAGACTACCCAGACATTGGCCGCCGCTGACATAGTGCTCAGGAATTTATGTGCCGAGTGGAATTTACCTCTGCCCACCCGGCCGCTGCCTCAGGGGGACCATGGTCCGATTAAGGTGGGAGCATGTGTAATTCGCTCGCCCCTGTTGCGTACCGTGCGTCATCCGAGGATACAGATTCCCGCAAGGAATACCCGCCGGCACCTGAACCCCTCCCCGTTCCGGTCATGGACAACCACACGCACCTGGATTTCCGGCACGGACTGATCGAGGTCCCGGTCCGCGACGCGATGGACTCGGCTGAGGCCGTAGGTGTGCAAGGCGCTGTGCAGGTGGGTTGCGATTTGGAGTCGTCCCGCTTCACAGTGCAGGCAGTGGACGCGGATCCGCGCCTGCTCGGTGCCGTCGCAATCCACCCCAACGACGCCCCGGTGTACGCCGGGCGCGGTGAACTGGAGTCGGCGCTCGCAGAGATCGAAGAGCTGGCAGCCCACCCGCGGATCCGCGCCATCGGTGAAACGGGATTGGATTTCTTCCGGACCCACGGGGAAGGGCTGGTGGCCCAGCGGTACTCGTTCCGGCGCCACATCGACATCGCCAAACGGTTGGGGCTGACTTTGCAGATCCACGACCGCGACGCCCACGACGACGTGGTGCAGGTGTTGATGGAGGAAGGGGCCCCGGAGCGGGTGGTGTTCCACTGTTTCTCCGGAGACGAAGAACTGGCCCGGATCTGCAACCAGAATGGGTGGTACATGTCGTTTGCGGGCACCATGACGTTCAAGAATGCCGGGAACCTGCGCGCAGCGCTGGCCATCGCCGAACCACAGCGGATCCTGGTGGAAACCGATTCGCCGTTCTTGACGCCCCACCCGTACCGTGGGCGGCCGAACGCGAGCTACATGGTTCCTTACACCGTCCGGTCCATGGCGGAAGTGACCGGCGATGACCTCTCCGAGCTCTGTTCGCGTTTGGCGGAAAACACGCTCCAGGCCTACGGCTCATGGGCCTGAGGCGCTCCTTCGAGGCGCCTTCCCCGTGCCCGAAATGAATACCCGGTATGCAGAAGTCTTGGTTGGTTTATAACAGATCGGTTACTGTGTTAAACAAGTAGCCGGGGTCGGGGAAGGCCTTCGGACAGCTGGGCCGGTTGAATCCGGCCTTCATCAGTTGAATGTAATTGGCGGCGCAGATGCCGGCAGCAAGTGTGGGACCAGGCTTTGTGCCTGGCCCCTCCGTTTTGCCGCTGGCATTATTTTTGTGCTTTTCCCCGTGCCCGGATGGTCTGAGAGTTATGGGCAATCGTGATCAAGTTCTTCACAACGGATGGCAAGTTCAGCTTCCTCAAAGTCGGTGCCCAGTTGCTGGTTGTTGCAGCGCTGGTGGTCGGAGTTGTCGCGTTTGTGGGCAACAACAAGACTGTCACCCTCAACGTGGACGGCAAGGTAAGTTCCATCCAGACCTTCGGCGGCACGGTTGACCAGGTGGTCAAGGCGGCAAAGGTTGAGCTGAAGGACGCTGACAGGGTCTCTCCCGCCCTCGACGCCCGTGTGGATAACGGCTCCGTGGTCAACATCAACCTCGCGAAAGCGGTGTCCATTGAATTGGACGGCGCGCGCAAGACCGTGAACACGAACGCCCCCGATGTCGCCGCACTGGTCAGCGAACTTGGAGTGGCAAGCTCCTCCGAAATCTCCCAGCCGAAGGAAGCATCGCTGGAAGTCACCGGTTCCTTCGTCTCCATCTCAACTCCCAAGACCATCAGTGTTGTTGCCGACGGCAAGGACACCACCACCACCACGACGGCGGCCGACGTCGCCACCGTGCTGAAGGACACCGGCGTCACCGTCGGCGCCAACGACCGCATCTCACAGCCTGGCAACGCGCCCATCGTTCAGGACATGGTGATCAAGGTCTCCCGCGTGGACACCAGCAAGACCGCAGAAGCCACGGAGGAAGTGCCCTTCGAAAGCGTGAAGACCGAAACTGCTGAGCTGTTCAAGGGCGAAGAGAAGGTTACCCAGGAAGGTGTGGCCGGTTCGCTGGTCAAGACGTTCAAGCTGGTCCTGGTTGACGGGCGTGAAGCGTCACGAGCCCTCGTCTCAAGCAATGTCACCACCAAGCCGGTGACCGAAAAGGTCAGCGTGGGCACCAAAGCCCGCCCGGTAGCTGCTCCGGCCAAGGCAGCCGCAACCTCCAGCGGCCCCACGGGCGCACCGAACGAAGCTATGTGGGACAGGATTGCCCAGTGTGAGTCCGGTGGAAACTGGTCCATCAACACCGGCAACGGCTACTACGGCGGCCTCCAGTTCTCCAGCCCGACGTGGCTGGCCAATGGTGGCGGAGCCTACGCTCCCAACGCCAGCCTGGCCACCAAGGCACAGCAGATTGATATCGCCAACCGCCTCTACGCCAAGAACGGCCTCCGCGACTGGGGCTGCGCGCACGCAGCCTGACCCTCCACAGGCGATACGATACCTAGGTGACTGAACCGAATTCCGAACCCGCCGCCGTCGCGCCTTTGCTGGGCGCCACAGACATCCGACGGCTTGCCGAGGAAATCGGTGTACGCCCTACGAAGACCCTTGGGCAGAACTTTGTGATTGACGGCAACACCATCCGCAGGATTGTGGCGGCCGCCAACATCGACTCCGATGAAACCGTGCTGGAAGTCGGCCCTGGACTTGGCTCGCTGACCCTCGGCTTGCTGGACGCAGCCAAGACTGTTGTGGCGGTGGAGATCGACCCCGTGTTGGCGGAGAAACTGCCGGCGACTGTGCGTGCCTGGCGGCCCGGAGCGGAAGACAACTTCCACCTGGTGCTCTCCGACGCCATGAAGGTCACCGAACTGCCCGTGCCTCCCACGGCACTGGTGGCAAACCTGCCGTACAACGTTGCGGTCCCCGTGGTGCTTCACCTCCTGCAGCACTTCCCGAGCCTGCAGCACGGCCTGGTCATGGTGCAGGACGAGGTAGCTGACAGGCTTGCTGCGACTCCCGGGTCCAAGATCTACGGTGTTCCCTCCGTGAAGGCCGCTTGGTACGGGCACATGCGCAAAGCCGGTGTCATAGGCATGAACGTGTTCTGGCCTGCGCCCAAGATCCATTCGGGACTCGTGGCTTTCACACGCCACGATCCGCCCCGGACCCATGCCACCCGCGAGCAGGTCTTCGCCGTTATCGATGCTGCATTTGCCCAACGCCGGAAAACCCTTCGGGCGGCGCTGGCCGGCTGGGCCGGGAGCGCCGCTGAGGCAGAACGATGCCTGGTTGCGGCCGGCGTGGACCCCACCGCGCGCGGCGAAGTCCTGGATATCTCCGCCTATGTCAAGATCGCCGAAGCCGGCCACCCCGTGGACGCATGAACCCGGGCACCCGCAAACCCAGCAGCCTCCCGTTCGCGGGGGACCGCTTCCATGCCCGGACAGTCCGCGTCAAAGCGCCCGGGAAGGTCAACGTCTCCCTGAGCGTCGGACCGCTGCGGCCTGATGGCTACCATTCGGTGGCCAGTGTCTACCTTGCCGTTTCCCTCTATGAGGAAGTGGCGGCAACGAGCACCGAGGCACAGGGAATCACTGTCAGCATCAGCCCCGACAGCACGCTTGATCTCGACGGTGTGGACATTCCGCTGGATGAGCGGAACCTCGCCTACAAGGCCGCGGCCATCATGGCCGAAATGTCCGAGAAGCCCACCGGTGTGCACCTTGAAATCACCAAGCGCGTGCCGGTGGCCGGTGGCATGGGCGGCGGTTCAGCGGATGCCGCGGCGACCCTGCTTGCCTGCGATGCCCTGTGGAACAGCGGACTGTCCCGCGAGGAACTCGCGCATCTGGCGGCAGAGTTGGGAGCAGACGTGCCGTTCTCGCTCCTGGGGGGCACCGCCGTCGGGCTGGGCGTGGGCGACAAACTCTCCCCGGCCCTGGCCAAAGCCCAGATGGACTGGGTGCTGGTCTTTGCAGATTACGGGCTCTCGACACCTGACGTCTTCCGGACCCTTGACGGACTGCGGGATTCCGAGGGCGTGGACATTCCGGAACCAGTGGCCGTGGACCCCACCATCCTCCAAGCGCTCCGTCATGGAGACCCTGAGACCCTCAGCCGGGTGTTGATCAACGACCTTCAGAGGGCTTCCATCACGTTGGCGCCTCAACTTCGCGACACCATCGGACTGGGCGAGGCACGCGGTGCCCTGGCCGGAATGGTCTCGGGCTCCGGCCCCACTATCGCTCTGCTTGCCCGCGACTCCGTTTCAGCCAGTGTCCTCGCCGAAGAGTTGACCCACCGCGGCCACACTGCCTTGGCGGTCCACGGCCCGGTGCCCGGCGCCCGGATCATCTCCGATACCCTCCTTTAGTACCTCCGCATTCCAGCAGTAGAAAGTAGTACCCATTGGCCCATCTGCTTGGCGGCGAAAACCTCACCGTTTCGTTCGCGACCCGCACTGTCCTCGACGGCGTCACCATCGGTTTGGAGGATGGCGACCGCATCGGCATGGTGGGCCGTAACGGCGACGGCAAATCGACCCTCATGCGCCTGCTCGCCCTGCGCTCGACGCCGGACTCCGGACGGGTCACCAAACGGGGCGATGTCAACGTGGGCTACCTGGACCAAGGCGACGTGCTCGACGGCGACCTGACAGTGGGCGCTGCGATCGTCGGCGACCGCGCAGACCATGAATGGGCCGCCAACGCCAAGATCCGGGAAGTCATGGGCGGACTGGTGGGCGACGTCGACTGGCACGCCAACGTCCACGCCCTTTCCGGTGGCCAAAAGCGCCGCGTTGCGCTGGCCAAGCTCCTCATCGAAGACCACGACGTCATCATGCTGGACGAACCCACCAACCACCTCGACGTCGAAGGCGTCGCCTGGCTGGCCCGGCACCTGAAGACTCGCTGGCGCGCCAACCAAGGCGCGTTCCTGGTGGTCACCCACGATCGCTGGTTCCTCGACGAGGTCTGCAATTACACCTGGGAAGTCCACGACGCCATGGTGGACATGTTCGACGGCGGATACGCCGCGTACGTTTTGGCCCGCGCCGAGCGTGACCGCATGGCGTCCGTCGTCGAAGGTAAACGCCAGCAGCTCGTCAAAAAGGAACTCGCGTGGTTGAGGCGCGGCGCCCCTGCCCGGACCGCCAAGCCGAAGTTCCGCATCGAAGCCGCCAACGACCTCATTGCCGACGTGCCAGATCCCCGCGACTCGGTGGCGCTCAGCAAGATGGCCACCGCACGTCTCGGCAAAGACGTGCTGGACCTCGAGAACATCACCCTGGACTTCTTGGGCGGCGAGAGCGGGCAGAAGCTCTTTGACAACATCACGCTGCGGCTCGCACCGGGCGAACGCCTTGGCCTGGTGGGTGTCAACGGTGCCGGAAAGTCCACCCTGCTGAAACTGCTCAACGGCGAAATCCAGCCGACCTCCGGCAAAGTCAAGCGCGGCAAGACCGTGGTCACCGCCGTGCTCACCCAGGACGTCAAAGAACTCGACGACGTCTCCGACCTGCGCGTCATTGAAGTCATCGAACGCGAAAAGCGGTCCTTCAGCGTGGGTGGCAAGGAATTCACCGCAGGCCAGCTCGTGGAACAGCTCGGGTTCACCAAGGAAAAGCAGTGGACACCCGTCAGCGATCTCTCAGGTGGTGAGCGCCGCAGGCTCCAACTTCTGCGCCTCCTGGTAGGGGAGCCCAACGTCCTCATGCTCGACGAACCCACCAACGACCTCGACACCGACACCCTGGCCGCCGTCGAAGACGTCCTGGACGGCTGGCCCGGGACCCTGGTGGTTGTCAGCCACGACCGTTACCTCCTGGAACGCGTCACCGACAACCAGATGGCGTTGCTCGGCGACGGAAAACTCCGTGGCCTGCCGGGCGGCGTCGACCAGTACCTCGAGCTGCGCGAAGCCGCCCTTGCATCCGGCGCTGTTGGTGGGGGCTCCGGCGCGCCGACCTCTGCCAGCGGGTCCTCTGCTTCCGCTGCTGCTCCGTCCGGTGCCAGCGAAGCCGAAAAGCGGGAGGCCCGCAAGGACCTCAACAGGATCGACCGCCAACTCGGCAAGATCTCGCAGCAGGAAGAGAAGCTCCACACCCAAATGGCAGCGAAGTCCGAATCCGGCGACTTCGATGCCTTGGGGGAACTCAACGCCAAACTGCAGGAGTTGCTCGAGGAAAAGGAAGGGCTGGAGCTGGAGTGGTTGGAGGCCGCTGAAACCCTCGGCGAGTGATGGTGGGGCCGCCTTCCGACGCTCTCTCACATCCCTCGGGCTTGCGGCCGACCCTCCTGCACATCCCTCGGGTTCGGGTGGATGCTATTGCGTCCCTTCGTAGCCTATGAGCCAGTGGAGGCCGTGGCGGTCCACTACTTGACCGTCTGATGCACCCCACGGCTTCGGTGCGAGTGGGTCCAAAATTCGGCCGCCGTCCGACAATTTGTCGAACCATTCATGAAGAACTTCGGGATCGGCAGCTCCCAACAGCGCGAGCATCGCGCCTTGGATTTTGACTGTCGTTTCACCGCCGGCAGCGTCGGATCCGAACAAAGAGACCGCACCGCTCAGGACCCCATGGGCGATGGCATCCGACGGGCCGTCCGTGCGGTTGAAGTCCTCAAAGCTGTGCAAGGAAAGCTCACCGCCGAAGATCTTCGCGTAAAAGCCAAGCGCCTCGCGGGCTGTTCCGGGAAAAGTGATATAGAGCTGGGGTGCCGTCATGAGCTCATCCTACGAACCAGTCACCATGGCACACACCCCTGACACCTCGCCAACCCGCCATCCCCTTCCAGCCCAACGACGACAATGCCTCGACGGTCGAACCCGAGCCCACATGGGAGGTGAGAGAGGGTTGGATTTAAGGACGTGGGATGTGAGAGAGGGTTGGGTTTAAGGGCGTGGGATGTGAGAGAGCGTGCCTTGAGGGCGACGGCGCTGTGGGGGGGGGTGACCAAGGGAGGGACCTAAGCCTCGGAACGCAGCCCGGGCTCCTTTTGCAACCCGGTGAGGCCGTTCCATGCCAGGTTCACCAGGTGGGCGGCGACGGCGCGCTTGTCCGGTGTGCGGCTGTCGAGCCACCACTGGCCGGTCATTGCCACCATCCCCACCAGCATCTGCGCATACATGGCACCGTCTGCGGCGCTGAACCCGCGGCGGGCGAATTCGTCGGACAGCAGGTGCTCCACCCGGGCAGTGACGTGGGAGAGCAGTGTGGAGAAGGCGCCTTCGGGCTGCGATGGAGGGGCGTCACGCATGAGGATCCGGAATCCGTCGGTGCGGTCTTCGATGTAGCCAAGGAGGGCCAGGGCTGCGCGTTCCACCAGTACCCGGGGTTTGGCTTCGGTACTGAGGGCTTCGGTAATGGAGTCCAGCAGGATCCGGAATTCGGTCTCCACAACCTGCCGGTACAGGCCTTCCTTGGAGCCGAAGTGCTCGTAGATGACGGGCTTGGAAACTCCCGCGCTGGCAGCGATTTCCTCAATGGTGGTGCCGTCCAGGCCGCGGGCAGCGAAGAGCGCGCGGCCAATGCCGATGAGCTGGGATTTGCGCTGCTGGCCGGTCATCCTGATGCGGACTCCAGGGCCGGTGGAAACCTGGTCCAAGGGTGCAACGGTGTCCTCGGGCCGGGGGAGTTCAGTGCGCTTGCTCACGTGACCATCATGCCTTACCGGCCGGTTACAGGCCCGGCATGGCGGGTCGGAAAGGGGCGCGGGAGGCATCGCGGAGTGCGCCGTGGCCGGGGTGCCGGGCGGTCAAGTCGCGAAGCATGCAATGGTCATGGCAAACTAGATTCTTGTGTGTGCATCCCGGTAGCCCGGGAAACCGTCAAGCCCTGCTGCTTGATGGTGTGAATCATGCACGGTCCGCTCTGGTGTAATGGCAGCACCCCGGCCTTTGGAGCCGTGGAGTATAGGTTCGAATCCTATGGGCGGAACGGTCGGAAAATGCGCTCCTCTCTGTACCTGGAACGGCTCGAACGGTGCCTGGGTCCATTGGGATGGCAGCATTCCGAAGCCGGGTTACCCGGGACATACCGAGCAAGGAGAGCCAGTACGTGAGCCCCGAATCCACCGGTCCCGCAGCGGTCATAGTTTTGGCCGCAGGCGCTGGAACGCGCATGAAGTCCCGGACCCCCAAGATTCTCCACGAAATTGGCGGACGCTCCATGGTGGGCCACGCTCTCCTGGCAGCCCGTTCCATCACTCCGCTGAAGCTGGCGCTTGTTGTCCGGCACGAGCGCGACCGCGTGGCCGAGCACGTCACCGGGCTGGATCCCGAAGCATTGATTGTTGACCAGGACGATGTCCCCGGTACCGGTCGCGCAGTGGAGGTGGCCCTCAAGGCCCTCGACGCCGAAGCCGAACTTACCGGCACCGTCGTAGTGACGTACGGCGATGTTCCGCTCCTGACGGGCGAACTGCTCGGCGAACTCGTTACCACCCACGAGGCCGAGGGCAACGCTGTCACGGTACTCACCGCGGTCCTGGACGATGCCACGGGCTATGGCCGGATCCTCCGCGCCGAAGACGGAACTGTCACCGGCATCCGTGAACACAAAGATGCGAGCGAGTCCGAGCGCAGCATCCGCGAGGTCAACTCCGGTATCTACGCCTTCGATGCCGCCGTGCTGCGCACCGCGCTGGCGAAGGTGACCACGGACAACGCGCAAGGCGAGATGTACCTCACTGACGTCCTGGGATTGGCGCGCGACGCCGGTGGCCGGGTTGCCGCCGTCGTGACCGAAGACCGCTGGCAGGTTGAAGGCGCCAACGACCGCATCCAGCTTTCGGCGCTGGGCGCCGAGCACAACCGCCGCATCATCGAATCCTGGATGCGTGCCGGCGTGACCGTGGTTGACCCGGCCACCACCTGGATCGATTCGACGGTGACCCTCGACGAAGACGTCCGTCTGCTGCCCAACACCCAACTGCACGGTTCCACCACAGTGGCCCGCGACGCCGTCGTGGGTCCTGACACCACCTTGACAGATGTCAACGTGGGCGAGGGCGCGAAGGTGATCCGCACGCATGGTTCCGGTTCAACCATTGGCGCCAAGGCGAGCGTAGGACCGTTCACGTACCTCCGCCCGGGCACGGTGCTGGGGGAGACCGGCAAGATCGGCGCGTTCTACGAAACCAAGAACGTGACCATCGGCCGCGGTTCGAAGCTGTCCCACCTGGGCTACGCCGGCGACGCGGAAATCGGTGAGGACACCAACATCGGCTGCGGCAACATCACGGCCAACTACGACGGCGAGAAGAAGCACCGTACGGTCATCGGCTCGGGCGTCCGCACCGGTTCCAACACGGTCTTCGTTGCTCCCGTGACGGTAGGCGACGGTGCCTACAGTGGCGCCGGGGCCGTCATCCGCAAGGATGTTCCCGCAGGCGCCCTCGCCCTCAGCCTGGCCGCGCAGCGGAACGCCGAAGGTTGGGTCATTGCCAACCGTCCGGGGACCTCTTCCGCTGCTTTGGCTGAAGCCGCCCAGGAACCGGCGTCCGCCTCCACATCCTCACAATCCCCGGCAACCATAGAAGAAGGCAAATAGGCATGAGCGAAATTACCGCACACGGAGAGAAGAAGTTAATTCTCGCCGCCGGAAGGGCACATCCGGAGCTGGCGCAGGAAATCGCGAAGGAGCTGGAGACTGAGCTCCTGCCCATCGACGCCTACGACTTCGCCAATGGGGAAATCTACGTCCGTTCGGCCGAGAGCGTGCGAGGCACCGATGCCTTCGTCATCCAGGCCCACCCGGCACCGCTGAACAACTGGCTGATGGAGCAGTTGATCATGATCGACTCCCTGAAGCGCGCCTCTGCCAAGAGGATCACGGTTGTTTCGCCGTTCTACCCCTACTCCCGCCAGGACAAGAAGGGCCGCGGCCGCGAGCCCATCTCGGCCCGCCTGGTTGCCGACCTGTACAAGACTGCCGGCGCGGACCGCATCATGTCCGTGGACCTGCACACCTCGCAGATCCAGGGCTTCTTCGACGGCCCCGTTGACCACCTCATGGCCATCCCGCTGTTGGCTGACTACATCCGCACCAAGGTTGAGGCTGACAACATCACCGTTGTTTCCCCCGACACTGGCCGCGTCCGCGTTGCCGAGCAGTGGGCCGAACGACTGGGCGGCGCCCCGCTGGCGTTCGTGCACAAGAGCCGCGACCTCACGGTTCCCAACCAGGCTGTTTCCAAGACCGTTGTTGGCCAGGTGGAAGGCCGCACCTGCGTCCTGATCGATGACATGATCGACACCGGTGGAACCATCTCCGGTGCTGTCCAGGTCCTGAAGAACGCCGGTGCCAAGGACGTCATCATCGCCTGCACCCACGCGGTCTTCTCCGACCCCGCGGCGCAGCGCCTGGCCGATTCCGGCGCCCGCGAAGTCGTGGTCACCAACACGCTGCCCATCCCTGCCGAGAAGCGCTTCCCGTCATTGACGGTGTTGTCGATCGCACCGCTGATTGCACGCGCCATCCGTGAAGTGTTCGACGACGGTTCGGTCACCAGCCTGTTTGACGGCAAGGCATAAGACTGCCTGAATCAGAACGGGCCATCCGCTGCCTCCGGGCATGCGGGTGGCCCGTTTTGCTGCCCGTTTTCATGTTGGACGTGTTCCGCTGCTAAACTCTTGGGGATACCTTGGCGAGGGAGAGCACATCCGGTCCACGTTGCGTGGGCCTGGGTTGCGGGTCTCCGTTATCGACTGGGTCTGCATCTCCTTCGACACAGGCGGAACGGCTGCCCAGCGGCCGCCCTCAGCCGGGCGTAGAAGGTCTCCAGACCTCCGCCCTTGCTGATAGACCAGCCCGGCTTTTACCGGGCGCCACAGTAATCAAGGAGTACACATGTCTGAGCAGAAGCTCACCGCAGAACTGCGCACCGAATTCGGCAAGGGTTTCGCCCGCCGTGCACGCATGGCCGGCCAGATCCCGGCTGTCATCTACGGCCACGGCGCAGAGCCGATCCACATCAACCTGCCGGGCCGCGCCACCACGCTGGCAGTGCGCGTTTCCAACGCCCTTCTGGCGATCGACGTCGAGGGCGAGCAGCACCTGACGCTCGTCAAGGACATCCAGCGCGATCCCGTAAAGCAGATCATCGAGCACGTTGACCTGCAGACCGTGAAGGCCGGCGAGAAGGTTACCGTCGACATCGCGATCCACGTTTCCGGTGAAGTTGCTCCGGGTGCTGTTGCCAGCCTCGAAGCCACCACGGTTTCCCTCGAGGCTGAGGCAACCCACGTTCCCACCGCCGTCGAGGTCAGCATCGAAGGCCTCAAGGCCGGCGAGAGCATCCACGCTTCCGACCTCGTCCTGCCGAAGGGTTCCACCCTCCTCACCGAAGGCGACACCCTGGTGGTCCGCATCGCTGAGACCGCTTCCGAGGCTGAAGAAGAAGCACCGGCCGCTGAGTAGTCTTGTGACTGCTTGAGGCGCAAGCCGTTGAGTGGCCGGGTACCTTCGGGTCCCGGCCACTTTCCTTTGTCCTTGCCCTGTTCAAGACCAGTCCCGCCGGCGCATCAGTTCCCGCTGATACATCGAAACGTTCCCTAGGATGAGACCATGAGTGACACTTGGCTGATTGTCGGCCTCGGCAACCCCGGCAGTGAGTACAGCAACAACCGGCACAACGTGGGCCAGATGGTGCTGGATGAACTTGCTGCCCGCATGGGCGGAAAGTTCAAGGTCCATAAGGCCCGGGCCCAGGTAGTGGAGGGCCGGCTGGGTATCGGTGGCCCCCGTGTGGTGTTGGCCAAGCCCATGACGTACATGAACACGTCAGGGGGGCCGGTTGCGGGCTTGTGCAACTTTTTCGACATCGCCGCGGACCATGTCATAGCGGTCCACGACGAAATCGATATTCCTTTTAACACAGTCAAGCTAAAACTGGGCGGGGGCGAGGGCGGGCATAACGGCCTGCGGGACATCTCCAAAGCTCTCGCCACCAAGGACTATTTGCGCGTCCGCGTAGGAGTGGGGCGGCCTCCGGGCCGGATGGAGACCGCCGATTACGTCCTCCGGGATTTCGCCACCGCCGAAAAGAAGGAACTGCCGTTCCTGGTGGACGAGGCCGCCGACGCCGTGCAGTTGCTGATGGACCAGGGCTTGTTGTCTGCGCAGCAGAAACACCACCCCGCCAAAGCTTGAGCGAATCTTGAGGTAAGCCTGAGGAAAGCCTGACGGTCCCAAAGACCCTAAGGCCTACAAACTGTCGGCGCCCGGCGGTAGTGTGCATGGTACGCAGGTAAGCGGTGGGGGACTGTCGCGGATGTGTAGCGAAGGATGCGAATGTCGGCGGAGTTGCTAAACAAGGGCGGGGGAGGCGCAGCAAGGGCTGCGGCTCCCGATCTTGTGGGCGGACCAACGGACAGGCAAACGTGGTCGCTGCTGGCCCGCAGCCGCGATCTGTCCAAGGCGGGAAAATTCCTCGACTCACCCGATTCGTATGGGGTGGTCCTCACTGGTCAACGGGGAATCGGCAAATCCGGCCTCGCCCGCGCCGTAGTCTCCTCGCTGGGCCCCAAGGTCCACAGCCTTCAACTGCGGAACACTGTTGCCAATGGCCAAACTCCGTATGGATGCCTGGGTTTCCTGCTGGCCCGCCTGCCATCCGAAGCCGTCAGTTCTCCCACCGGCATCCTGCATGCAGTGACAAGCCTGATCAGGCAGGAAGCGGCGGGCCGGGACACCGTTCTCATTGTGGACAACGCCGGCGGCATGGACCCCATGAGTACAGGCGTGCTGCTGAACCTCATGGCCACCGGAACCGCCAAGGTAGTTGCCACAGTGCAGCGAGCCAGCGACCTGCCAGCCGACTTCCACCGCCTGGTCCTCGAAGGCGAGCTGGGGGAGGTCCATCTCAATACCCTGAGCGAAGAACAGACCAAGCAGGTGTTGGGATCGGTCCTGGGACACTACGTATCATCAACGCTGGTTGGTTCGCTGCACGCGGCAGTGGGCGGAAACCCGATGCTGTTGCATGCCCTCCTGGAAGAGCAGCGGCAAACCGGCAACTTGGTACTCAACGATTCCGTTTGGACGCTGCGCGACCGGATCAAACTGGAGGGCGCCACGGTGGTGGAGGACTTCGTCCGCTCCAAACTGGCGCGCGAAACACAGGCCAGCAGGACCGTCGTCGAAATCCTCGCCTGTGCGCAGCGTGCAACCCTGGTGGACCTGGCAGGCATCTTTGGCACCGAAGTTCTGGTAGAGATGGAAGACTCCGGGCTGCTCGCCGTTGAACGGGGCGAAAACCACTGGGTATCCCTGAGGGATCCCTATGTGGGCGAGGTGGTCCACAGCTGGCTGAGCACCCGCCGCAGACGCGAACTGCGGCTGATGCTTCATGGCCCCAAAGAGCCTGAACTGCAGGGCCTCGCCGCGCAGGATCTCCTGAGCTATGCCGCATGGATGCACTCCTGCGAAGACGAACCAATGCCCTCGCCTGCCCACGCCTTGGCAGCCGGACGCGCAGCACTGGACAACTACGATCCCAACTTTGCCATCCAGTGCACGCTGTCCTTGGATCCCAAAGACGAAGAGTGGGTCCCGGGGCAGCGGCTGAAAGCTGCGGCGTACCTCATGCTGGACCTGCCGTTGCACGCCGCCCAGGCTCTGGATGAGGTGTCCGAGTCCCACCTTGCCGCGCTGGACCCGGTGGAGTTCGCGGAAGTAACCGCCGCGAAATGCCAGGCAATGACGTGGATTGATGGTCGGGCGGGCATGGTGCCGGGGGTCATCTCCGACGGACTTGAGACTCTCGGGGCCATGGCGGGCAACTACCCGCCTGAGACAGTGGCCAAGGCCTATAACCGCCTTCACCTGTGCAGTTATGAGTACAACACCTACATGGGTGAGTACGCCTCCATCATCGATCAATTGGAGGAAGAACTGGCCAAGGATCCTCAAGTGGACCGGGAGCACTGGTTGAGGTCGGCGTTCTTCCTGGTTGAGGCCCGCTGCATTCTGGGCCGGGAGCTTGAGGCGCAGGAACTTGCGCGGACCGTTTCACGGCATCTGGGCGATACTGACCGGCCTGCCCAGCTTGAAGAAGCCTTTGCCAAGCACGCTTTCCTGGTCCTCTTGCTGTCCGGGCAGTGGAGGCAATGCATCGAACTCATGCGCCGCACACCGTCCCGGTCGTCGCGGCTTCAGTACAGGGGTGCCCTGACTGAACTGGGCATCGGCCTCGCCTACGCCTACGCCGGTAAACCTGCCAGTGCCATTGAGCCCCTCAGATCAGCGGTTGCCCAGCTGGAACTCCGCCCGGCCATGAACATGAACAAGGTAGCCTACGCTGCCACCGCTTTTGCCTATGCGCAGGTGGGCAATTCCGTGGAAGCGGGCCGTTATCTGGACCTGTACAGGACATGCCGTGGCGAGGGAACCTATTTCTCCGAATCCGTGGCTGATTTCTGTGCCGAGATGGCGGGGCGATGGATGGGGGATCCGGACGTCAAGCAGCGGCTCCTGGCCCGGGTCCGCGACGACGTCGAGAAACAGCGGGTGACCACTGCCGGCATCTGCCTCTTCGGCGCCACGGTTGAAGGCACCGACGAAGAGTACCGGCTGCTCGAGGATATTGCCGGGCGCCGCCAGGGGCCACTGGCCCGGATTTCCGGGAACCTCGCCCGCGGTGCACTGGACAGGAGTTCACGGTCCCTGCTGGAGGCAGCCGACGCCGCTGCCGCGCTGGACCTGTTGGTGGTCGAGGCCAGGTGCGTGGCCATGGCACTGGACTTTGCCCGGGACGCGGGTGAGACAACCGCTGCCCGCACGGCGCAGCTGAGGCTGGAACGGCTGGAGCATTCCGTGTCCGCGTTGCCGATACAACCGCGCAGCGACGCGCCGGTATTGACGGAGCGGGAACGCCAAATTGCTAAACTCGCCGGGAAGGGTGTCAGCAACCGTGAAATCGCGATGGATATTGGGGTGTCTGTGCGAACTGTCGAAGGCCATTTGTACCAGGTGTTCACAAAGTTGGGTGTTTCGTCTCGAGGCGAGCTCAATGGGCTCCTATGAGGCAGGCAACACTGTAGAAGTGCGGAGCGCCCATGCGGGCTGAGCACCTTGTAGGCCGGGACGCCGAGCTGGAACTGGCCATGAAGATCCTGCGCCAGGAAGGTGCGGGGGCTGTGCTTCTGGTAGCGGACCCCGGCATCGGAAAGACGGCCCTTGCCGCCGAAATTGCGAGCCGCTTGGCAGGGGAAATGGTGGTAATGCGGGTCCACGGAAGCCCCGCATTGTCTGCTGTGCCCTACGGTGTCCTGGCGCCCTATTTGCTGGACTTGCCTGTGGAACAAGCTACCTCGCCGGTGGCGATCCTGCGGGAGTTCTGGGCACAGTTCGAGAAACGCCGTGGCGGCCAAGGTGCACGGCTCTTGCTTATTGTGGACGACGCCCACGACCTTGACGAAGGCAGCACCCAGATCCTGGCCGAATTGGTGACGGCAGGGTGGGCCAGGCTCGTGGCCACGGGCAGGCCTCGCCCGGGTCTGCCCCCCGCGCTGCTTCAGCTGTGGTACGACGGCCTCGCCGAGCGGCTGGAGCTTCATCCCCTGGACCATGAGGGCGTCACCGAGCTCGCGGAGAAGACACTGGACGGAACCGTCATGGCCAGTGCCGCGGACGTGCTGCACTCCGTGTCCGAGGGCAATCCATTACTCCTTCGCTGCCTCCTGGACGACTCAAGGGCGGACGGAAACCTGGTGCGGCGGAACGGTGTCTGGTTCCTGACACGAGCCCTCTCGGGCAGCGGCGAAGGCTTGGCCGAGGTAGTGCGGAACCGTGTACTGCGGAGCAGCGAGGCTGAGAGGGAGGCGATGTACGTCATCGCTCTCTCCGAACCCGTCCCTGCCGCCGTGCTGGACACACAAGTTGGCAGGGAAACCGTGCGGGCGCTGATGGACAGCCGGCTGGTGCTGTCCACCAACGGGCCCGGAAGCCCCCTCAAGATGTGGCACCCCATGTACAGCGAGGCGCTGCGCCAGCTTGTTTCGCCTGCCCGCAGCCTCCAGATCCGCCAGCGCATGGTCCAACACCTGATCGCGGAGCCGCCCACGGCCGAGGGGCTGCTCCGGTTGGTGAGCTGGGCGCTGGACTGTGGCGCCGACGTCGATGATGAACAACTGCTGGAGGCAGCTTTCCTGGCTGCAAAACTGCTCCAGAACCCCCTGGCGCTGGCAGCAGCCGGCAAGGTCCGCTCCGAGGCGTTGCGCCCGCGCGCCCGCGCAGTCATGGCCATGGTCAGCTACAACGACGGCGACTTTGGCACTGCGGTGCGGCTGTTGGAAGAGGGCCTGGGGTACTTGGACGCCGATCCGTCGGGTCCCCTGGGGGCAGGGCTTTTGTGGGCCGCCGCGCGGGCGGCCATGGGTGACTCATCGCCGGACATCGTGGCCGATGCCCGGACCGCGGCGGCAGCCCTCGTCAACGGACTTCCGGAATCAGACCCCGTGGTGGGGCTTGTGGGGCGGCATGCCAAGGCACTGGAGTTGGCGGCGCTTGCCCACGAGGGCCACTACGCAGAAGTCCGTGAAGGCCTGGAGCGGTTTGGGGCAGCGCTCAGCCCGGAACAACCGGATTTTGTCATGAACCGGGTATTCCTCCTGGCCATCCAGTGCGAACTCCTGACGGTCGAGGGCCAGGCCGTGGAGGCCCTCGACGCCGGCCGTGAAGCGTTGGCGCTGCTGGACGAGCAGGCTGATGACCTCCTGTACTTCAGCGACTTTGTGCTGGCGCGCTACACCCTTGCCGCACTGGGAGCGGGGGACTGGGGTGCCGCAGGGACTGCCCTGGAACGTTACTCAGCGAGATCGGCCATGGGTCTCATCGTCTTTGGTGGGGACATCCAAACCCTCAAAGGGTTGTCACTGCTGCGTCAAGGCAGGCTGGAGCAGGCCGCGGAGCTGGTGACTCCGGCCGTCGAGGCACTCAGGGTCAGGGACCCCCAACAGCTGAAGAATCTGGGCAATGCACTCGCGTTCTACGCCGCGGCGAGGTCCGGCGACACCGCGCTCGCTGAGCGCCTGGCCGGCGAACAGGCTGGCCAGGCAGGCCAGCAGGCCGGTGCAGCGGCCGGAGGAGCCTACGTGGAGGCCCTTGCGGAACTTTTTACCCTGGCCGGCCAGGAGTTGGTGGCCAAAGGCTCAGGGCTGGACAAGCTCAGGAAGCTCCCGGAATCCATACGGCTGCATCAGGAGCCCGGTGTCCTGCTGCAAAACCTGGTGCTCCGTGCCGAGCTCGGCGACGTACAGGCCATGGAGTCCATCAAGGGGATCACACCATCCATGTCAGGTGCTTGGGCCGCCGGATGGCTTTCCCTGGCGGAAGCACATCTGGGCGCTGACGGCCAAGGATTCGTCAACGCCGGCAACCTTCTGGCCGCGGCCGGCATGCCCGGACCAGCCGCCGTGGCGTTCGATAAAGCGGCGTTGTCCTTCGACGCCGAAGGAAAGCGACCGGAGGCCCGGCAGGCAGCGGTGCTGCGCGATGTCAGCGAAGCCAGCCTTGGTGATGCCCTCGTCCATGACCCCAGCACCGAAGCGGACCGCTCGGTGCCGTTGACCCGCCGTGAGCAGGACATCGTGGCGTTGGCAGTCTCAGGGCTCACCGACCGCCAGATCGCGGAGAAACTCATGGTGTCCGTACGCACGGTAGAGGGCCACCTCTACCGCAGTTACGCCAAGTTGGGCATCCGCCGTCGCGAAGATCTCGGGGCTGCTGTCCGTCATTGACGGCAGTGTTCCTCGAGTACTCACTAACCACCCACCACGCCACTTGACCCCGCCACCGCACGGGTTTTGGCCAATCACTGGAGTAACCCGTGGGAGTGTTGCGCCCAAACCAAGTAGTGCGCCTCTGAGGGACTGAGTACAACAAGGTAGAGGCCCGGAAAAAGCCCCGGACTAATCGAGTACCAACTACTGGTGTACCCCGTTCGCCACCCCGGCAGTATTGATCTTGGAAGAACGGTTCAGCCCCAAGCATCACCGGGATTCCGAAAGTCGCATCATCCGCATCGGTGGTCTCTTTGAGCCGATGCACCGGACACCGAAAGGTGTTCCGGCCCTGGACGAAGCCGGCGGCGACAGAGTCTTCTGAGACCGAGACTCTCCCCCCAGCCGCCGCCGGCTTCTAGGCCAGGTAGCCCGCACTTCGCGGAAATCACCCCTCCCGGACCATGGGACTGCTGCTATTGGAGTGCGCATGCTGCCGGATCCCTGGCTGGACGAAGACACCGTCACAGTCGGGCTGAGGCCATCACCCTTCCCGGACCGGACGAGGCTCCTGGACATCATCCTTTCCGCAGTACCGTCGCCCTCCACCAGTGGCATCGTGGTGGTAGGGGACCGAGGATCCGGAAAGACCCACCTGTTGCTCTCGGTCAAAGAGGGCCTCGCCGAAACCATGGATGTCAGAAGTTTCGCCGGGAAACCAGAGCTGAAGACCACCAGTTACGGCGCCTTGGGCGCGGCAGCTGAACCCGGCGGTGAAGACACACTGCCGCCGGGGCTTCACGTCCTCCGGGCCCTGACCAGCACCCTGGGTGCCGCTGAATATTTGTACACACCACAGATGGGCCGACGCCGGAACAAACGCCGGGCTCACACGGCAAGGCCGCCGCTGGTGCTGTTGGTGGACGACATCCACTACGTAGACCCAGCCTCCTTGGCCGTCCTGCTGCAACTGATACCCGGTTTCGGGGCAACCTTGGTTGCAACTGCCGACAGCCGCCGGCCCCTTCCTCCGGACCTCTACCAACTCTGGGAAGACGGCTTCCTGGAACAGTACGTTCTTCCGCCCTTTACCTTCAGCGAGGCTCATGCGCTGTCCGAATCCATCCTGAGTGGAAAGGTCCAACGCCGTGCCAGCAGCCTTTTAGCCGCCATGAGCGGCTTCAATGTGGGGCTGCTGGGGATCGCCATCAACGATGCACGGAATGCTGGTCTGCTGGTGCAGAAGGACGGCTTCTGGACCATTGATGTCCGGGCCCACTGCGACTGGCCAGGTGTGGTGGCACAAGTGCAGGCAGAAAACGCCGCCCGGCCTGCCGAGGAACGGCATGCACTCGAACTCATAGCGCTCGCTGAACCTGTGGCGCTGGACGTTGTGGAGCACCATTTTGGCCGGAGCGCCGTTGAACACCTTCTGGCCAACCGGCACATCCGGCTGCTGGCGGGGCGGCCGCCGCTGGTCAGGACAAGTTCCTGGCTGCGTGGCGAGGGTACCCGGCTGGCCGTGCCACGACCCAGGAGCCTGGCCCTCCGCCTTGGCGTTGAGGAGCCCGCGCTCACGCGCGGATCCGCCCCCACCCTGCTGCGGTGGATGACATGGACCCTTGACTGTGGCCTGACCCTTTCCGATGAGGTTCTTCTGGCTACCGCCCCGGCCGCTGACAGGCCGTCAACTGCCGAACTCGTCATGCGGGCCGCCGCAGCAGTGGCCGGGCCGGGCCGGAAGAACGAGGCCAGGCTCATCAGGGCGCGGGCCTTGGTTGCAGAAGGCCTGGTGGGCGAAGCCGCCCCGGAACTGCGGGAGTTGGCAGCAGGTGGGGGATCGCCGGAGGTAAAGGCCGATGCCGGCAGCCGCCTGTTGGCATTGGAACTCCTGGGGGCTGTCCCGGGTGGAGCAATGTCCGGTCTTTCGGAGGACGCCGGTTCAGGGGAGTCTGCTTCCGGCGCCGGCCGGCCGCAGACCCTGCAGGAAATTTCCGGCCACGTGGTGTGGAACGTCCGGGAAGCCGAACGGCTCTTACTCGCTGGATCCGCCCCGGAAGCGTTGGAGCGGTCAACTGCGGCAATGGCGGCCGTTGACGCGGACCCTGCCCTGGAGATGTTCCGGCCTGGGGTGCTGCTCCGGCACGTAGTATGCCTTCGCAACAATCTGGCCTGGAGCCAAATAGATTCACTCCTGGAGTGTCCTGCGGCCTTTGTCCTCCCCACATACCTGGCCGTGTGCTTGGACGTTGCCCGGGGGTACGCCGAACTCAGCCAGGGGCTTCCCCGCGCCGCGCGGGGAACTTTGGAGCCGGTCCTCGCGGAATTGTCCGACGCCGGCCTTCCGCCGGTACTGGCATTCGCTGCAGCACTGCTGGCCTACTCCGAGGCGCTGTGCGGAAACCCTGCGCAGGCGATGGAGCGTAGTGGGCAGAGCCTCGCTGCTTTGCGGGAAGTCGGGGATCCCGCTGGCCTCCTTCCCCAGCTCGGCTCCGTCTATTTGGCGGCGGTGCAGGACCAGATGGCCGGTAAGCCGGGCCATCTGTTGGCGCTGGCAGAACAACTCCACCACCAGGGCAGCACGTTGTTGGAAGCCGAGGCAGTGTCCCTCCTGACGCTGAACGCAAGCAGTGCCGCCGTCGACGACCTTGTGGTCCAGCGGCGGCTGTCAGGACTTGCTGCGGAAATTCACGGAGCCGGAGGAGCCGCCCTGGGAACGTTTGCAGAGGCACTGCTGGACAACGATCCCAAGACGTTGGAAGCTGCGGGAAGAAGTTTGTCTGCCGACAGGCTGTTTGCCCATGCTTCCGTGTGCTTCTCCCGTGCGGCCAGCGGGTATGAAGCCCGAACCCGGAGTGCAGCAAGCCGGCGCACATTGGTCTTGGTTGAACGGTTGCGTAACGCGTTCGACAGCGGGGCTGTTCCGCCGCTGGGGTGGGTACCCGGGAGGGCCGGGGGCTGAACGTGCTGTACGGCACACCTTCGGCACCGCACGGCAGGGGCCACCGTGGGATAATAGGGAGTCCCTGAAGGATTTCCAAGGAGCGCCCCTTGACTGCCGTATCAACCCCCGCCTCACTGCTGCGGTCCGTGCATGCCATGGACAATGCGGAGGTGCTGCGGATCCGGAATGACTTCCCGGTGCTGGACCAGATGGTCAACGGTAAACCCTTGATCTATCTGGACTCCGGCGCCACGTCGCAGAACCCGCTCAGCGTCATCGAGGCCGAGCAGGAGTACTACGAACAACGTAATGCGGCCGTCCACCGTGGAGCCCACCACCTTGCCGTGGAAGCCACGGAGGTCTTCGAGGACGCACGCCAGACCGTGGCGGACTTCATCGGCGCGCAGTACGAGGAAACCGTGTGGACCTCCAACGCCACCGAGGGACTTAACCTCATCAGCTACGCACTATCCAACGCCGGGTTGTGGGCGGCGCAGGGCCGTGGCGATTCGCGCCTGAAGGACCTGGCCGTGGGACCGGGCGACGAGATCGTGGTCACCGAAATGGAGCACCACGCCAACCTCATCCCCTGGCAGGAGCTGGCCTTCCGGACGGGGGCCACCCTGAAGTACATCCCCGTCACCGAAAACGGAACGCTGATGCTCGACGCCGCAGCCGGGATCGTGGGGGAACGGACCAGGCTACTGGCCTTCACCCACGCGTCCAACGTCCTGGGGACCATCAACCCGGTGGTGGAGCTCGTGGCACTCGCCCGCAAGGTCGGGGCCCTGGTGGTCCTGGATGCATGCCAGTCCGTGCCGCATCTGGCCGTGGACGTCAAGGAGTTGGACGTCGACTTCGCGGTGTTCTCCGGGCACAAAATGCTGGCGCCTACAGGTGTCGGCGTGCTTTACGGCAAGCAGGAGATCCTTGATGTCATGCCGCCCTTCCTCACCGGTGGTTCGATGATCACCACGGTCACCATGGAGCGGGCCGAGTACTTGCCGGCGCCCCAGCGGTTCGAGGCCGGTACCCAGCGGATCTCCCAGGCTGTGGCGCTTGCTGCCGCCGTGAACTACCTCACCGAGACTGGCATTGACCGCATCCATGCGTGGGAAACGACGCTTGGTCAGCGCCTCGTCAAAGGGCTCGAGAGCATCGACGGCATCCGCGTCGTAGGTCCCGCCTCCGGGTCCGAGCGAATCGGCCTGGCAGCGTTCGACGTCGCCGGTGTCCACGCGCACGACGTCGGGCAGTTCCTTGATGATCGCGGCATCGCCGTTCGTGTCGGTCACCACTGCGCCCAGCCGCTGCACCGCCGCCTGGGCCTGACGGCCACTACCCGGGCGAGCACTTACCTTTACAACACCACGGACGACGTCGATGCTTTCCTCGATGCTGTTTCCGGGGTCCGGGCATACTTCCAGGCCTGACCTTCGGCAGCCCTGGAAGCCAGGCAGCCTCAACCAACGATTTTTCGCAGAACAGGCAACAACCACCATGAGTCTTGACCAGCTGTACCAGCAGATCATCCTGGACCACTCCAAGCAGCGGCACGGCAGCGGCTTGGCTGAAACGCCAGCCCCCGAAGGTGCGTCCACCGGCCAATCACACCAGCTGAACCCGGTGTGCGGCGATGAAGTAACGCTGCGGTTGGCCGTTGCTGACGGAACGGTCCGGCAGATCAGCTGGGACGGCGCGGGTTGCTCGATTTCCATGGCCTCGGCCTCGGTGCTCAGTGAACTGGCCGAGGGCATGTCCGTGGAGGAATTGCACTCCGTGATCGAGAACTTCCGTGAGGTCCTGCGGTCCCGTGGCAAAGTCCAGGCGGACCCGGAGATCCTGGGCGACGCTGCCGCTTTCGAGGGCGTTGCCCGTTACGTGGCACGCGTGAAGTGTGCCATGATCTCCTGGGTTGCTGCCGAGGACGCGCTCAACCAGGCCACCGCCTGACCTTCAGCAGCAACCCAGCACCCGCGCGTCAGTGGCGGGCAAAGACATCCGGTACGCCGTCGCCGTCGTCGTCCCGTTCTTCATCCGCCTGCACCTGACGGTACCGCCGGTTACGGGCCCTGAGTACGACGGCGGCCAGCAGCGCCGAAATCAGGGACCCTGCCAGGATGGCCACCTTGGCGTGGTCATTGTGGGCTGAACCGGTGCCGAAGCTCAGTTCGCCAATGAGAAGCGAAACCGTGAAGCCGATGCCCGCCAGAAGAGCCAGCCCGAAAAGGTCGATCCAGGAAATGCTGGAGTCGAGGCTTGCGCGGGTGGTTTTGGTGACCAGGTACGTGGTGCCGAAAACGCCCACTGCCTTGCCCACCACCAGTGCTGCCACAATGCCGACGGCCACGGGATCCGTGAGCGCTGCCCCCATGCCATCGAATCCGCCCAAGGCCACGCCTGCGGAGAAGAACGCGAAGACGGGCACTGCGAAGCCTGCCGAGAACGGGCGCAGCCGGTGCTCGAAGTGCTCAGCCAGGCCTTCGGCCGGTTCTCCCTTCTTGCCGCTGGCCAGGACCGGAACGGCGAAGCCCAACAGCACCCCCGCCACCGTGGCGTGGATCCCGGAAGCGTGGACGAAGCCCCACGTGGCCAAAGCAAGGGGTACGAGCAAGTACCAGCTGCGGATCCGCTTCTGGACCAGGAACGTGAAGAGGGCCAACGGCACCAAGGCGGCCAACAGCATGAGCGGCTGGAGTCCCGTGGAATAGAAGAAGGCGATGATGCCGATGGCGATGAGGTCGTCCACCACGGCGAGGGTCAGCAGGAACGTCCGGAGAGCGGCCGGCAGGTGGGTGTTGATGACGGCCAGTACGGCCAGGGCGAAAGCGATGTCCGTGGCGGTAGGAATGGCCCAGCCCTTGAGCGTCTCAGGGGACCCGAGGTTGAAGAGGACAAAGATGGCGGCCGGAACCACTACGCCGCCGATCGCCGCGGCGACGGGAACAACTGCTTTCGCGGGTTTGCGGAGTTCGCCGGCCACGAACTCGCGTTTGAGCTCAAGGCCTGCCAAGAAGAAGAACACCGCCAGGAGGCCGTCCGAGGCCCAATGGCCGAGGCTCAGCTCAAGATGCCAGGGCTCGAAGCCGATCTTGACGTCGCGGAATGCGAAGTAGCCGTCGGCCACGGGAGAGTTGGCCCAAATCAGGGCGACGACGGTGGCTGCCAGGAGGAGCGCGCCGCCCACTGTTTCCGTGCGAAGGATCGAGAGGATCCTGCGGTACTCGGGGTAACTGGAGCGCGAGAAAACTGCGCTTGAGCTGCTGGGTTGCTGAGGGGCTGCAGGGGGCTTCTGGGCCACGGGGGCTCCTTACTTGCGCAAAATCAATCGGTCTCAGGGGAGCACAAAGGCTCCGCCGACCAGACTTCCCGGCACACCAATAACCATCTTACCCAACTGAGTAACAGCAGAGCGCGTTATCAGCTCCCATAACGCGCTCTGCTGCTACTTAGTTGGGTGAAACCTAGGCGACGAGGCCCGCAATCCCAATGGCTGCCGTCGCGAGTCCCAGCACCATGGAGATGGTGACCAGCACAACGTGGACCGTGAGGAACTTGGTGGCCTTGCCTGCGGCATCGCGGGCGCGGGGATCCTTCATGACGCGCTTGAGGAACTGCGGCCACACCACCAGGGACCAGGCCCCGGCAACGATCAGGACAACCGCAAGGACAGCGGGGATCTCCACCTTAGTGGCTTTCGAGCCAGGCCTGGGCCTGCTGCGACTGGATGTTCAGGGCTTTGCCCACCATCGGCTCAGCGGCGTCTGCGATCTTGCCACCGAGGAACGGCACCGAAGAAGACACGTTGCCTTCGAGCTCGATCCGGGTGTTGCTGCCATCAGCCACGAGGCGCTGGACGGCCGTGACGTCCAGGGGAGCACCCGAGATCTTGAGAGCGATGTTGCTGGCGCGCGAACCGTCGGCGGCGGGAGCTTCCCACTGCTCGGTCTGGGTGACCTTCAGGGTTTCGCCAACAAACTTGCGGGCAATATCCGGCAGGCGGGTGGTGGGCAGGGTGCGGACTGTGGTGGTGCTGAAGGCGCCGGCGGGGTCGCCGTCGATGGTGAACGATTCCAGGGAGCCGCCCACCAGTTCGCTCGTGTGACGCAGGAAATCTTCGTTGACGAATACGGCAGCAACGCGGTCAACGCTGTGCGGCAGGGTGGTGGATGCGCTCAGGGCCATGGGTCCTCCGTGAATGGTGGTGGTGAAGCTTTTTAGCTCCCAACATCCTACGGGGTCTCGCTGGCCACCCCTGAACCGGCGGTCTTGGGCGGGCTTTCCTGGAGGGCGATGGCCGCTGCCGAGATGTTGCGGGCCATGGACGGGAAGATCAAGCCGTGGAACGGGTAGACACCCAGCCAGTAGAGCCGCCCGGCCAAGCCTCGCGGGAAGAAAATGGCGCGCTGTTTGTAAAGGCTGCCATTACCGTCGGGTTCCACCGCCAGCTCCAACCATGCCCCTCCCGGTGCCCGCATCTCGGCCCGCAGGCGCAGCAGGTGCCCCCGGTCAATGGCCTCCACCCGCCACCAATCCACTACCTCGCCGGTGTTCAGCGTCTTGGGATGCCGGCGTCCCCGCAACAATCCGGCGCCGCCTTGGAGCTTGTCAAGCGACCCGCGGATCCGCCAGGCCAAGGGCAGGGAGTACCATCCGTTCTTGCCGCCGATGCCCTCGATGATGGTCCAGACATGTTCCGGCGTCGCCTCGCTGTGGAAGGTCCGTTCGTCCAGGAACACTTTGTAACCGGCCCAGTCGGGGTCGCTGGGAAGCGGATCGGCGTCGATGCCGGCGTTGGCCCAGGTGGTCTCCACCTGCCCGTCCCGTTCCTTGCCGAGCGCCAAGGCGACGGCGCGGCGGTAGGGCGTCAGGCCGCCGTCGGGCTGCGGGAAGTAACGGTCGACGTCGTGCTCCCGCGACACCGCGTCATGCTGCAGCGACTGCACCAACGGCAGGGACATGGACAACGGAATGGGGGTCACCAAGGCGACCCACAAACCGGCAAGCTTCGGTGCAGGCACAGGGAGCGCAATGACCAGCCGCCGGGGGAGCCCACGCTCCACGGCGTACTCGTTCATCATCTCCTTGTACTTCAGGACGTCCCGGGACCCAATGTCGAAGGAACGGTTCACCTTCTCCGGGAGCGCCGCGGCAGCTACGAGGTAATGCAGGACGTCACGGACCGCGATGGCCTCAACCCGGTTGCCAACCCAACTTGGCGCGGGCATCACGGGAAGGGTTTCGGCGAGGTGCCGGATCATCTCGAACGACGCCGACCCGGAACCAATCACCACACCGGCCTGGAACACGATCGCGTCCACCGGCGAATCGAGGAACACCTTTCCCACGGTCTCGCGGGACCGCATGTGGACGGAAAGTTCCTCGTTCTCCGGGTGCAGTCCGCCGAGGTAGACAACCCTGTCCACGCCGGCCTCGGCTGCGGCTTCTGCCACGAGCCGGGCCATTGCTTCTTCCTTGGCCTCGAATCCGCTGCCGGACGCCATGGAGTGGACCAGGTAATACAGGACGTCCACGCCAGCCAGGGCCTCGGTGAGGCCTTCGGCGTCGGACAAGCTGTTCTCGATGATCTCCACGCGGTCATGCCAGGGAACGTCGGCGATCTTCTGTGGCGTGCGGACCAGGACTTTGACCCTGTGGCCGGCCTCGAGGAGCCGGGGGACAAGGCGGCCGCCGATGTAGCCGGTGGCGCCGGTCACCAGAACGGTCTTGGTGTCCTGCGGGGTGTTGGAATGGGTGGCTTCCGAAGGCTGCAAAGGAACTCCTGGGGCTGGGGGTAGAGGTAGGCTGGAATGACCCGGCGTTCATCTGAATTTCCGGGCATTTGTGTTGCCTGCCCTTGGACCCACCCTAGGAGTTTCTGTCATGAGCCTCAACGGTCTGCGCCGCGCATTGGCGGAGGACAAGACTTTCGCGCGCGTCCGAACGGAAGCTCAGCGGCCCTTCAGCGACCGCAACACTGACTACCAGATCAGCGCGCCCACGGGCATGCGGGCTGTGCTGCTCGCGGAAATGGCCGACGCCCTGGCCGACGCAGCCGCCGACGGCGCTGGTACTCCCGTGGTCCTCGCCATCACAGCTACTGGCCGCGAAGCCGAAGACCTCACCGCTGCTCTGGCCTCCTATCTTCCGGCCGGGTCCGTGGCCGCCTTCCCCAGCTGGGAAACCCTCCCGCACGAGCGGCTGTCGCCCCGCTCGGACACCGTGGGCCGGCGCCTATCCGTCCTGCGCCGCCTGACCCACCCGGAGACGTCGACGGCGGCCCCCTTGCGCGTAGTGGTGGCTCCTGTCCGCGCCGTGGTCCAGCCTCTTGTGGCCGGCCTGGGTGACCTGGTTCCGGTGACGCTGCAGGTGGGACAGGAACGCTCGTTCACGGAGGTAGTCCGCGCGCTGTCCGATGCCGCGTATGCCCGTGTGGACATGGTGACCCACCGTGGCGAATTCGCCGTCCGTGGTGGCATCCTTGACGTTTTCCCGCCCACCGAGGACCATCCCATCCGCGTGGAATTCTTCGGTGATGAAGTGGACCAGATGCGCTGGTTCGCCGTAGCCGACCAGCGCTCGCTGTCCGCCCCCGGCATACACCACCCCACGGCGCTCCATGCTCCGCCGTGCCGCGAAATCCTGATCACGCCCTCCGTGATGTCCCGCGCCTCCAAGCTGAAGGCGGACATGCCGGCAGCTGCGGACATGCTGGAAAAGATCGCCGGCGGCATCGCCGTTGAAGGCATGGAATCTCTGGCGCCCGTGCTGGTGGACGCCATGGTCCCGTTCGTGGACCAGCTCCCGGCCGGGTCCTTGTCCGTCGTCATCGAACCAGAGAAGGTACGCACCCGCGCGCACGATCTCGCGGCCACCAACGAGGAATTCCTGGAAGCCGCCTGGTCAACAGCGTCCGACGGCGGTGCGGCGCCCCTTGACCTGTCGTCCCAGGCCTCCACGGACCTGCATGCTGCCAGTTTCCGGTCCCTGACCGACACCCGCTCGGCTGCCCTTGCCCACAACGTCTCCTGGTGGTCCATCACCTCACTGGCCACTGATGAGGACCTGGTCCTGGACATCGACGTCCTGAACATGCGTGCCCGTGAACCTCGGGGCTACCAAGGTGAAGTGGCGGAGATGCTGGAATTCATCGGCTCCCGCGTCCGCGAGCAATGGCGGGTGGTGGTGGTGACCGATGGTCCCGGGCCTGCCCAACGCCTGGCGGAGCTGTTCCACGACGCCGATATTCCGTGTTCCCGCGTTGAGTCGCTGGAGAAGGATCCGCAGCCAGGCATCATCGAGGTGACCACCGCCGCCGTCGGACGTGGTTTTGTCCTGGACGGCCTCAAACTGGGCCTGTTGACCGAAGCCGACCTGCTGGGTCGCGCGACTGCCAGTTCCACCAAGGACATGCGCCGCATGCCGTCCAAGCGCCGCAACGCCGTGGATCCGTTGCAGCTGCACGCCGGCGATTTTGTGGTGCACGAGCAGCACGGCATCGGCAGGTTCGTGGAGCTCATCCAGCGCAAAGTGGCTGGCACGTCGTCGTCCGATGCCGGGCTGCGCGAGTACCTCGTGCTGGAGTACGCGCCGTCCAAACGCGGCGCCCCCGGGGACAGGCTCTTTGTGCCCACCGACCAGCTGGACCAGGTGACCCGCTACGTCGGCGGAGACACCCCCGCGTTGAGCAAAATGGGTGGTGCCGATTGGGCCAGCACCAAGTCCAAGGCCCGCAAGGCGGTCAAGGAAATCGCCGGAGAGTTGATCCGGCTGTACTCCGCCCGCATGGCATCCCGCGGACATGCCTTCGCCCCCGATACCCCGTGGCAGCGCGAACTGGAGGAAGCTTTCCCGTATGTGGAGACGCCCGACCAGTTGACCACCATCAACGAGGTCAAGGCGGACATGGAACGGGAGATTCCCATGGACCGGCTGGTGTCCGGTGACGTGGGCTACGGCAAGACGGAAATCGCCGTCCGTGCAGCGTTCAAGGCCGTTCAGGATGGCAAGCAAGTAGCTGTGCTGGTGCCCACCACACTGTTGGCGCAGCAACACTATGAAACCTTCACGGAGCGCTTCTCCGGATTCCCGTTGCGGGTGAAGCCGCTGTCCCGTTTCCAGAGCACCAAAGAAGCCAAGGAAACGGCCGAGGGCGTCAAGAGCGGGGCCGTGGACGTAGTGATCGGCACGCACCGGCTGCTGTCCAAGGACTTCGAGTTCAAGGACCTGGGCTTGGTGATCGTGGACGAAGAACAACGCTTCGGGGTGGAGCACAAGGAAGCGCTCAAGAAAATGCGCACCAACGTTGATGTACTGGCGATGAGTGCAACGCCGATTCCCCGAACCCTCGAAATGTCCCTCACTGGCATCCGGGAAACATCCACCCTGGCCACGCCGCCTGAGGAACGCCACCCCGTACTGACCTACGTGGGCCCGTACACGAACAAGCAGACCTCTGCAGCGATCCGTCGCGAACTTATGCGCGAGGGACAGGTGTTCTTTGTCCACAACCGGGTTTCCTCGATCGAGCGCATCGCCGCACAAATCCGCGAACTTGTTCCGGAAGCCCGCGTGGAAGTTGCCCACGGACAGATGTCCGAAAGCCGCCTCGAGAAGATCATCGTGGACTTCTGGGAGAAGCGGTTCGACGTCCTGGTCTGCACCACCATCATTGAGACGGGCCTGGACATCTCCAACGCCAACACCCTGATTGTGGATGGCGCGGACAAGTACGGCCTCTCGCAACTCCACCAGCTCCGTGGACGGGTTGGCCGTGGCCGTGAACGCGCCTACGCCTACTTCCTGTACCCCTCCGAGAAGCCATTGGGCGAGGTAGCGCTGGAACGCCTCAAAGCCGTGGCAGCGCACAACGAACTCGGGGCCGGGATGCAGCTGGCCATGAAGGACCTTGAAATCCGTGGCGCGGGAAACCTCCTGGGCGGTGAGCAGTCAGGTCACATCCAAGGCGTCGGCTTTGACCTTTACATCCGCCTGGTGGGCGAGGCTGTGGCCGAGTACCGCGGTGAGGCCGAGGAAAAGGCGGCGGAAATGAAGATCGAACTGCCCGTCAACGCCCACCTTCCGCATGACTACGTGCCGGGGGAAAGGTTGCGCCTGGAGGCCTACCGCAAACTGGCCGCTGCCATCACGTACGAAGCGATCGACGAAGTCCTGGCCGAACTGGTGGACCGTTACGGCGAGCCACCGCTGCCTGCGCAGAACCTCATTGCCGTGGCGCGCTTCAGGGTGGGGGCCCGCGAAGCCGGCCTGTCCGACGTCGCGCTCCAAGGCAACTTCATCCGATTCTCGCCGGCGCAACTGCCCGAATCCAAAACCATGCGCCTGAACCGCATGTACCCGGGCTCCCAAGTGAAGCCCGCACTGGATGCCGTCCTGATTCCCAAGCCCAAAACCGCCAGGATCGGCGGGCGCGACCTCCAGGATGCCGAAATCCTGCAGTGGGCCAACACCGTCATTGAAGCGATTTTCACCGACGTACCTGTGAAGGCTGGCTAACTGAATGATGGGAGGACATCACGCCGCGTCGGGAGCCGCGGCGTGGATAGCTATTGCCTCAACCGGCCCGTACGCCCTGGGTTGGTACCCCTTGGATTCCACCGGGATCCTGATCGGTGCCATGGCGACGGCGGGAACTGCTTTGGTGGTCGACTGGGACCACCGCCACAGCACGATCGCCAACTCCCTGCCGCCGTTGTCCAACATGATTGCGGTGGGAATTGAGAAGGCCAGCGGCGGGCACCGCCAAGGGACGCATTCCCTGTTGGGGGCCTCGGCCTTTGTTGTGCTGGCAGCAATGGCCGCGCAGTTCCAGATGGTGACGCCCATGGGAAAGTTGTCTGTGGGCGCGGGGCTGCTGTGCATGTTCATGATCAACCTGGCGGCCAAGGCGTTGAACCTGTTCCCGAAGTCAGGCTGGATTACCAACTGGCTGTTCGCATTGGTCATGGCCGGCCTGGTGACGTGGTTCGCGCCGGATCAGTGGGGTTGGTTGCCGCTGTCCATGCTCACCGGCGTGGTGGTGCACATTGTGGGGGACATGATCACGGTGGGGGGAGTTCCGCTGTTATGGCCGATTGTCATCAAGCCACCTAAATTCCTGCGCAAATCGGTGATCAGCGGAATTTGGCGGTCCAACGGGGCCTTCTCCATTCCACTGCTGGGGCGGGCTGGTTCCCGACGCGAGTGGCTGGTCCTGATTCCCGTCAGTGGTTATGCCATGGTGGGCATGGGAGCCGCGGCATGGACACTGGCGCAACAGCACTGGCCCGGTGTCCTGGCGGCCTTGGGCGGCGTGGTGCAGTTACCGTGACGGCCTGGCGGGATTGCTCCTGGCGGGATTGCTCATGGCGGGATCGCCCCTGACTGCATCGCGGGCGGGCGTCCAATTGGTTAAAAGAAAGCGGCCCAGGCATCAACCTGGGCCGCTTCGCTGTATCTAAGGGGTTTAGCTTTCGCCAGCGGAATCAGAACGGCCAAGAATGGTCTGCGGGATCCAGAAAGCCAGCGCGAACAGGCCCAGGCAAACGGCCATCGGCCACGGGTTGTCCAAGCTCAGGAAGGACAGCGAGTAGATGGAGCCCAGGAAGAGCACGATCATGACCACGAACAGCACAATGCTTGTGCCCAGGTTGTTCTCGCGTTCAATGGGGGCGCTTGTTGCGTTCTTGGACATTCGTTCCTCCTCGGCCCCGCGGGGCTCAAAATTCTTTGGCAGTTGCGGAAGCCTCAGTAGGCGGATGAACCTTGTTCACCCTTGACGATGGCAATTCCGGAACTTGCTCCGATACGTGTTGCACCAGCAGCAATCATAGCCTGTGCATCGGCGAGGGAGCGCACGCCACCGGAGGCTTTGACCCCGAGGTCCGGTCCAACGGTCTTGCGCATCAAGGCGACGTCCTCAACCGTTGCACCCCCGCCATTGAAGCCGGTGGAGGTCTTCACGAAGTCCGCACCTGCTTCCACGGCCGCTTCGCAGGCGATGACCTTCTGCTCGTCGGTCAACATGGACGTCTCGATGATGACCTTCAGGATGGCCTCACCGGCGTGGACCGTCTCGGCTACAGCCCTGATGTCGTCCACCAGCGCACCCTTGTCATTGGCCCGGGCAGAGGCCATGTTGATCACCATGTCGATCTCGTCCGCACCATCGAGCACTGCTCCGCGGGCCTCAAAAGACTTGACGTCACTGGGCGTAGCGCCCAGTGGGAATCCGATGACCGAACACGTCAGCACACCGGAGCCTTTGAGGGCCTTGGTGACGGTCTTGACCCAGACCGGGTTCACGCAGACGGACTTGAACCGGTATTCGATGGCCTCGGCGCAGACCTTGAGGACGTCTGCTTCACTGGCCTCCGGCTTCAGCAAGGTGTGGTCGATGTAGGAGGCGATGTTCGCCGGGGCGACGGCTTGGTTGCTCATGGGATCCTTCCGTGCAGGGCGTGGCCGGCCCGATGGCCGCAGGGTTGTCACTGCCCGTCAAAGGACCATCTTGCCACATGGGTTGCCTGCCGCAGGGAGGGCCTGGGTGCCGTGGAAGGCGGGCCCCAGGACGGGCTAAGCCGCCATGGGGACCTGCTGGTCAGAGCTGCCCCGTGTCCCCAACAACATGCCGGATGCGCACAACATCGCAGAAGACTCAGCGGAGAGAAGCAGGCCAAGGCGGAGGCCGTCGCACGAAGCGGCGTCGCCGATCGCCCAGATGCCCGGGACGGAGGTGGCGAGGTCGCGCCCCACGGAAATGCCGCCGTCGGACGCCACCGCCAAGCCGGCGCTCGCGGCCAGGTCGTTACGGGCCGTGCGTTCCTCGGCAATCACCACGAGGTCCCCCTTCATGCTGCTGCCGTCCTCGAACAGGATGCCAGTGGCCGGCAGGTTGGACTCCGGTGCGCCTGCGGCAGGGGACGCAACAGGAGTTGTGGAAGCAACGGGAATGGGATCGGCAATCACCGCGGCGGGGCGAAGGGTGGTGCGGACTGGCCGGACTCCACGGGCACGGAGCACGGCCTCTGCCTGGCCGGCGGCAGGCCCACTGCCCACCAGGATTCCGAGGGGACGGCGGCCCACCATCCTCGTGACCTCCTTGACGGCCTCACCGATGGTCGCGGCGTCGTCGATGGTGGAGTAGCTCAGGCCAGCTTCGGCTCCGGCTACGGGCGGGAGGGAAGGGGCAGAACCGGTGGCGATGACCAACTGGTCGTAGGAAAATTCCAGGCCGTCCACGGTGGTGACCATTTTGGCATCGGAGTCGATGAAGCTGGCCGGCTGCCCGAAACGGACCGAAACCTGGGGGAGCTCGGCGAGTTCCAGTAAAGCGTCAGGGCACTCATCGCGGTTGCTGAGGACGGTGATGGTTCCGTCGAAAGCGCGTTGCCGGGAGTCTGACCTTCCTGCAAGCCGCCGCACCAATGCCTGGGCCGCTGGGCCTGCGCCTGCGATGACGATGTGGAGGGAGGGTGCGGACGGGGTGGCGGACATGTTTGGCCCTTTCGCTCAGATGACCTGCTGTTGATCATCAGCGTAGGCGGCCGGTTTTTCGCGGGTGTTTCCCCGCTGTTGCCATCTTTGGCGGATCTGAAGCGTGGTGTTTACCGGCCGGTAATAACGTGCGTCACATTGGGCCTGCCGCCGGCGTCAGTATCGGCGCAGGAGCTCACGGAAACCGTTCCCCGCGAAGCCTGCCACCGCGCCCGCACGGTCCACGAAACCGTGGGCGCCGACGGGTTCAACGGAAGCCAGAAAGCCGGCAGCGTCGGCCAGGCTCATGGTCAGATCGGCCACCAGTCCACCCACTTCCAGCCTGGCTCGCCGCGAATCCGCCCAGGCGTCCGGCCCCGGGTCATCGTGCAATGTGCGGGTTACCGCAAGACTCTGCCACCCGCCGTCGACCCTTATGCGGGCACGGTAGGTGACGTCGTCGCCGTGGGTCTCTACGCGCCCGCCCGCCAGGAAGACCCGCCCGAACCGGGAGTGTTCCAGATAGCCGCTGAGCTGCGGCGCTTCGTCCCCGGGATCGGTGGGAAGGACCACCGTGGCTTTGAACGTCACGGGCGATCCGTCCAAGTCGCCCCGGAGGGTGTCGTTGACGCGGACACCCGGCGCAGGCTCTGTCATCGCCGTGCAGTTGGCATCCTTGGCCAATCCGGTGTCAGTCCTCGAATCGAGGTAGGCGCGGGCGTCCCTGTAGCCCATGCCGATCAGCGTATCGGCATCGATCCTGCCCAGATAGAACTCTGGATCCAGAGGAAGGGGGTGCCGGGGACGGACTACGTGCAGCACAAATTCGCGTCCGGCAGCCTCGGCAGCATCGAAATCAGCCAGGAGGGCGCCCATGGCACTCATCTCGATCATGTGCACGTACTGTTCCAGCGGCCCGTCGCCCCAGTAAGGCGTATTTCCGATGCACCAGACCAACCACACTTCGTCGGCCCCACGCCGCAGTGCTTCGGCCACATTGGCGTCCCTGATCCAGACGGCATCGGTCCAGACTTTTCCGTCCCGCCGCAGAGGCGGGAGGAAGATCGGAAGTGACATGCCGGCAGCCATGAGCCCGGCATCAATGTCCGTGGCGTCGATGGCGTGGCAGCGCTTTCCGGTGAACTCCACCACGTTGAAGGAACCCTCGACGGCGTCCGGTTCCGCTGCGTGGGCCCGGATGGTGGCGTCGTTGATGCCCAAGGCGGGGAAGACCTTGCTGAGGATACCGTCGGCGTCGCCAACGGCGGGCAACGACCACGGACCCTTGAGGTAGTCGCCCACGGGCAGTGCTGAGCCGAAGTCCTTAACGTCGACGCCCGACCACCGGGCACACATCTCATCCGGCGAGACGCCGGAGAGAATCATGCCGGCCGTGAGGATCCCGCCGGAGGTGCCGTCGACGTGCTGGAATTCCAAGCCTTCCTCGGTGAGCGCCTTTACCACTCCGGCTTGCCAAGCCACCCGCATGCCGCCGCCGGCGAGGACCAGTGAGCGTTTTGCCGGGTGCTTCATCCTGCCAACCCGGAGTTGGCAGGTGCGGCGCTGAGACGGCGCCAATACACGTAGAGGAGAATCCCGGTTGCGAGGTCAAAGAAGGCCACCATCAGGGCAATGGGTGCGAAGACACCGTTGAGGACGCCGATGCCCACGGCCCCGAACGCGCCGGTTTTCTGGAGCCCGGACCACAACACCACCTCGGGGGAGGGAACAGCGTTGAGGAGGGTGTGGAGGAGCAGTCCGCCCACCACCACCATGAACATTCCCACGGTGCCGAAGAGTTGGCGGGTTTCGGGGGTGGAGTCTGCGCCGATCAGTTGCAGGACTGGCCCACCGAACGGGACCTGCACGGCTCCGGTCAGGACGGTGATGACGGCGATGACCGCGAGGACGGCGCGGAGGGGATCGGCCACGGCCCAGGCAACGGTGCCCGGCCGGTGTGTTTTCCGGGGGTGGCGCCCGGAGTGTGCCGGCTGGTGCGCGGTCACGCGTAGGACTCCAGCAGCCGGCCGCGGTCCACCAACAGCCACACCATGGCCGCCCAGGTCAGGGTTGAGACGTAGAAACGGATGTCGTTGAGCATCATCCAGCGTTTGAGCAGCGACCTGAGCTCGGCATCGTCCGCGAAGTCGCCGCCACGGATCCGGACGTTGATGGGGATGATGATCCCTTGGCCCACCCAGGTCAGGACAATGATTCCCAGCAGGCAAATGATGGCGGGGATGACTCGGACGGTTCCCCATTCGGACCAGACGAGAATGCCGCCGGAGATGAACATGATGGGCACCACGATGGTGAAAAACTTGGTGGCCGCCCGGGTGGGGATGCCGAAGTGCATGTCCACGTTGTCCCGGGCCAACGATTCCCAGGTGGGGTAGAGGAAGAACTTGAGGACCCACATGGTGCCCACGTACATGGTGGCCCCGAAGAGGAAGTAGAGGGCGTTGAGCAGGAGGAGCCAGTTCACTGGACACCACCACGGGAGTCGGCACTTGGTGCGGCAGCGCCCGGGACCCGGCTCCGGTCCGGTGGCGCCAGCCATTCCTGCCCTTGGCCCAGGTCCACCACGCTGTCCATCATGTCCCCGCCGCGAAGGGCCACGGCCTCCAGTTGGGTGGGAGCCGTGAGGAACCACGCTTCGTAGTGGTCATCCAGGACCCCGTGGGCTTGGGGCAGCCAGGCGGTGAACACCGGTTTGCTCTCTACCTGCAGGTCCCTTAAAGGCTCGACGCCGGGCGCGTCACCGAGGATGAGCCGCGCCTTGGCCTGGGCGCCGAGGGCGATGTCCCCGGTGGCTTCGAAGTAGATGTCCGATTTCCAGAGCATGTTCCGGAACACACAGTAGTTGGACGCGGCAAGTTTGAGGGGAAGCTGGGTTGCCCCTGGTCCGGCCGGCCGTTCAATTTCGATGTAGCAACCCAACTGGCCGTCCTTGTCGTATTGGGCTGACACGGTGGTGTCCGTAACCACGAAGTCCAGATTGGCCTGGTGCTTGGGCATGCCCCAGATTCCTTTGCCCCCTTTCACGGAAACTTCGGTACTGACGGGCAGGTCCACTACGAACTGGCCGAGCTTGAACGTCTTTTGGAAAAGCAGGGGAAGGATGGGCGGGGCAGGCCTGCTGCCGTGGGTGATGGCGATGGCCAGGGAGTATTCGATGTACTTGCCGATGTCCGTGGATTTGTAGTTGACCACTGTCACCACCAGGAGCCCTTTGCCGCCGAGGGTGAACGGCCGCATTTCCGAACCGGGGAGTGCAGCGGCGGCTGCCCGCTTGTTGATGGGGAAGGCCGCCATCAACACCGGTGAGTCGTCGGAATTGACCGGCATGACGTATTTGATCCCGTCCGCGAACGCATGCTGTCCGCGAAGCCGTTCTTGCCTCCGCGGAACCGGGGACGGGAGGAGCTTGAGCAAGGGTGCGGCCAGTTCGGTGAGGTTTTTCATGGCTTCGACTCCGGGTTTCGGTTCAGCTCGTCGACGATGATGGGGAAGGTGTCCTGCCAGGCGTGGTCGCCGAAAAAGACGTCCAGGTGGCCGTACCCGGGGATGAGGTGGAGTGAATCCTTCCCGGGGCGGTGCTTTTGGAAGAATTCGTAGGTGCGTTGCTGGCTTTCGGGCAGGAAACACAGGTTGTCCAGACCTGCGATGAAGGCGAACCTCGCATCGGTCTGGGGGGCTTCGGCCACCAGGTTGTCCGGCAATTCCGGATGGTCGCCGGCGGCCACCATGTGCCCGGCCTTGATGCTGCGGCCCATTTCCTCGAAGAACGTCACGGGCACCTCGGCGAACTCGCCGGTGAGCCATTGGTGGGTGGCGTCGTCGAGGTTCTCATGGGACCAGAGGGCGGGGCGGCCGCTGCCGTAGGTGAAGCTGACCATCTTGCAAACAGTGTTGTCGCACTCATGGTGGGTGGCTTTGACCAGGCCCCGGATGGCCCGGGTGAAGTAGCCCTGGGACCTGTACCCCCATGCCGGCGACAGGTACGGCGTGAAGGCTTTGACTACGGGCGTGAGGTAGTTGATTTTCAGCCGCGAGAACGCCGGCACTACGGGGTGCAGGGACACCGCGTTGGACACGATGGTGTCCACCTGCGGCAGCAGCCCCGCCACGGCCGACATCGTGAACGACGTAGAGCCCTGGCAATGGATGACGGCTTTCATGGTCTCCGCGCCGGTAGCGTTCAGGACGTGCTCGACGGCGGCAGGATGGTCGTACACGGCGGCATCGGCAAGCGTCCAGGACAGGGGATCAAGGTCGATCGATGCCCGCCAGTTCAGCATCCAAACATCCCACCCGTCTTCGAGGAGGACATCGACGATGGTGGTGCGGACCGGCGGCCTGAACAGCTCGGCCCGCACTCCGGAACCGTGAACCAGGATCACCGGCCCCTTGACCGCTTCAAGGGGTGAGGTGACGTGGACCAGGCTCAAGGGCGTGTTGTCCCGGGCACGGAGAGGAATGACCTCGGTCCTGTGCTCGGCACGGGTGATGATCATGGGGTGTTTCCCTTCCGTGCGATGGTGATGGGTTCTTCAAGCAGCCGCACGGCAGGCAGGCCGGTCACCGGAACCAGCCGCGCGCCGTCGTCGTTCGTTGCCAGTTGCCAGTCGCGGCAGACGGTGTCCACCATCAACGGGTAGACAGTGAGGTTGCCGTCGGGTGAGAGGTGGATGCGGAGGAAGCCTTTGTGGTCCTCGATCGCCTGGCCTGACATCTTCCACGAGGCCACCTCGCCACTGGGTGTCGCCAGGATGTACAGGGCGAAGGCCTCGCTGCCAAGCGCCCACCCGCCCAGATGTACCAGGCCAAGCACCAGGAGCAGGATCACGACGTCCGGCCAGATCTCCGGCCAAGGAACAAGGATCACGACGGCGGTACTCACCGCGAGCGCGGACAGCTGGTACAGGGCGCCGCGGGCGAAAACGACGATGCCCGCCTGGGCCACGCCCAGCGAACGCGCGGACAACGAGGCAATCGCCAGGAGGAGCGGCCCTGCAAGGATCAGGACACTGACAAGTACCGGGGTGTCTCCGCGGCTCAGGCTGCGCAGGCTGTCCACGAATCCTTCCCCGCGAAAGGCGCTGAAGACCGTCCACAGCGTCAGGGCGGCCACCACGTGCATGATGCCCAGCGATAGTCCGAAGCCGGGGTTGCGGATGGGGAGCCAGAACTGCGAGAAGGGGTTGGCCAGTTGCGGGCCGAGCAGGCGGGAGTTCCCTTGGCCGGGGAAGGTGGTGGTCGTGCGGGTGAAGGCGCGGCCTGGGCCCGTCTGTTGTGGGCCCGACCGTTGTGTGTCCCGCACACTGGACGATTCACCGGGAGCAGCCGGCGCGGCAGGCAGGGTGAGATGTTCCGGCAGTCCGTGGGTATCCGAGAGGTAAGCGCCGCCCAGCCCGCAGGTGATCATCTGGGTCCTGCCCGGATCCGTGGCCTGGTGCTGGTTGGGGGAGTGATGGTGGGAAGGGGAGTCCTCGTAGCGGGAGTAGTGGTGGAGGTCTCCGGTGAGCCAGAGCCTGACGCTGGCACCTGTGGCGTCGAAGAGGCCCGTTTCAGGGTTGAAGCGGCGGCGCAGATAGTCCTGCTCGAAGAAGTTCACCTGCCGGAATTCACCCCACCCGGGTTGAGTGGCGTCAACCCAGAACGGAGCAGCGACGCAGAGGATGATCGCATCGCCGGGCTGCAGTTGCAGAGTGACGTTCCGGTAGAAATAGTCCAGTTGTGGCTCGTCGATGTACTGCCCCAGTTGGCTGTCCAAGCCCAGCAACCACCAGCCGGGGGTGCCGTTCCGGCCCGGTCCGGGAGGGATTCCGGTCAGCCGGAGGGCAAAGTAGCTCCGGGTTTGGATGGTCCGCCAGTTTCCGATGCTACGCTGCCTGGTGAACACCCGGATGAACGAGGTGAGGCCGTCGTACCAGTCGTGGTTGCCGGGAAGCGCCAGCATGACCGGAGGCGCGTTGTGGGGCCCGTTGTGCGCGGCGCCGGCGCTTCCTGGCCCGCTCACCGGGCCACTCGACACAGGTGGGAACGCCGTCCGGTACGGGCCCGCCATCCGGTTCTCGTACGCCGCAGGCGACGCCACCGGGTAGACCTCGTCCCCGCCAAGGACCAGCACCCTTCCACGGGGAAGTTCATGCCCGTCCACCGTCAGGGTGTCCTGGGCCAGCAAGGATGCCACCGTGTAGGTGGCATCGAAGCCATCGCCGAGGTCGGCCGTGAAATCGAGCCACATCTCCGTCGTTGCCGGAGCCGCGGCGGGCTCATCCTCGAGATCGGCAGGTGAGGGAAGCCCGCGGCTGCTGACAATGGGCTGCGCCGGTTGGCCCGGGACGGGAAGTTTGTCCAAACGCAAGGGGTCCGCTGGAAAGCTTCCCTCAAGCTCGCGCTTATCGCCAAAATCGGCAAAGACTGTGGCCGCCGCGACCTTCAACGCGGTTCTGGCCAAGGACAGGGGCGAGAGCCAACGAACCGCCGTCTGGGGTGTGAAGCCCAGTGCGGCGTGGTGTTTCGCGAGCTCCCGGCTTTTCATTGTTTTGACGTGAACGGGAACGGTACGCGTCTGAGACCCTGGCCGTAGACCTGCCAGAGTTCGCCGGCGAACAGTTTGCCGAAGGTCATCAAGCCTGCGGCCGGGGCCGGTCCTTCGGCCCGGAACGTGGTCAGTTGCCTGGCGAAGTCGAGAGGCCGGATGAAGAGGATCCCGGCGCCAACTACGCCTGCCTGGGCAGCGCCGCTTGCAACGGGCCGACCGGCGTCCGGCGGTGCAACGTCCGGCGTCCCTGGATCGGGTGGCACAGCATCCGGCGGCACATGGCCGCGGAGGATGGTGGCGTACAGGGTGGTGGTGTCCGCCCAGAGGTCGAAACCTGCCTCGTTATGGATCAGTTTGTGCCCGGTGAACGTGAACGGCGTGCCACCTGGGTCCCGAAGCCACAAGCGGTAGAGCATGCGCCTGGCTGGTGCGCCGTCGTCGGACGCATCCGGAATGAAGAGATTGAACCAGCCCCGCTCTACCGGCATCCGGCCACCAAAGTAGTCCGCCAGCACGTAGCCCTCGGCCTTGGCAGGGTGGTTCGGATCGGTCGCGAACGCCTCCATGTCCTCGGCGGTAATGGTCAGTTCGAACATGATCTTCCGGCTGCGGTCCCGGCCCAGGCTCCGACCCTTTTCCGGATCGGTGGTGCCTGGACTGAACCAACCGTGCATCTGCTCGGTGAACCGCACGGAGGTGGTCTCTGGGGCGTCGGGAGTGCCAGGCCCGCCGAGTCCGCGGCTGCGCGCCTGAGGTACCTCAGGCGCTGCGCTCGCGGGCAGTTCCGCTGGTGCCGCCTTGCCTTTGGTAGCGTCCGGCGCCAACGCGCGCGGAGCGGATGCACCGACGTCGACGACGGCGCCTGCTGCCTCCCGTTCAACGGCCACCTTTTCGCGGGCCCCGCCGGAGCCTTCAGTGTCTTCCGGACGGATGCCCCGGTGTTGCGCCTTGTCTGCGTTCTCGATGATGTGGGCGCAGGTCCGCTCTGCGAATGCGGCGATGGTCAGGGACGGGTTGGCGCCCACCGGACCGGGCATTGCGGCCCCGTCAACGACGAATAGTCCCGGGTATCCGAACACCTCCCCATACGAATCGCAGACGGCTTCCCCCGGATGCCGGCCGGACGGGGCGCCTCCAATGGGGTGAACCGTAATGACACGCTTGGCCCACCACAGGGGGTTGTCAATGAAGTCCCCGTCCAAGTCCTTGGAAATCGCCTCCATGGTCTCGCGGACGCGGCCGAAATACTCCTTGGACGTTGCCATGGTCCAGGCGATGGCCAGCCTCCCGTCGCGAAGGGTCATGACGCCGTCGGGAATGTCCCTTCCCATTCCCAGCAGAGGCACCGAACTGGACGACAATCGGCCGTCGCCCAGTGCTGCGGCGAGGTCGGCGGAGACGTTGGAGCGGCCGGCGTCGAACAACCTGTCCTTGAGCAGTTGCCCCGCCAGTTTCACCGTCCGTTTCATGGTGGTGCGCAGTTGGGCTGTTTCCATGAGCCAGTTCATGAAGGCCGGATACCCGGCATCCTCCACGTAGTAGCCGCGACCATCGCCGTCGTCGTCGTTCGAATCCGGGACCCTGATGGCTGTGGTGATCACCGGCCCGCGGCTTCCGGTCAATGTCCGGACACCCGGGCGTGAGCCATTGGCCGGGGGAGTCTTGGCGCCCATGATGAACGTCAAAAGGTCGCCGTTGCCGCTGAAGCGGGTGCCCAGGGCGTCGCTGAGCGCCGGAAGGGAGCCACGGTTGCGGAGCAGGAGGAAGTTGGTGCCGAACGTACCGGCCCCCAGGATGAGCCGGCGGCAATGAATGATGCGTTCTGTGAGGAGTTCGCCGTGTCGATCCGGATGGTGCACCACATAGCGGACTTCATAGCCCCCGCCCTGCGTTCCAGAGTCCAACGGCCGAATCCCGCGGACATCGTGGAACGTCCTGACATCGGCACCCCTGAAGGACGCCGCTGAAATGTAGTTGTGGTCCAGCGTATTCTTGGCGCCGGCGTTGCACCCGATGTCGCATTCACCGCTCAGCGTGCAGGTGGTCCGCACCGTGGTGGGACCATGGATGCTCCCGTAGCCGGGAAGGGGCAAGGCGTGATTGGTCCGGGGCTCCGTGCCAGGCGCCGTTGAGAACGTGACGGCAATGGGAGGCCGGGTGATGGACAGCCCCAGGTTAGCGGCGGACTTCTCCATGGCAAGGGTCTTCGCGGTGTCCTTGTAGGGATACGGGACAGGCTGCAGCATGGCTTCGGCGGCATCGTAATAGGGATCAAGGTCAGCCCGGGTGAAGGGCCAGTTCTCGTAACCACCGCCGGGGATCGGGGACTCGTTGACGAACCACTTTTCGTCCTTTCGCAGGAGGACGTTGGCATAGATGAGTGAGCCGCCGCCCAACCCGCTGGACACCAGTCCCTCCGTGCCGCGGAACGTCCAGGCATCAAAGAGTCCATACAGGCCGCGGTCCGGATCCCAGAAGTTGCGGCCCATCTCCGACGGCGAGCGCGCGAAGCTGCCCGGCGGGTATGGTTTGCCGCGTTCCATGAGCACAACGGACTGTCCGGCTTCGGCCAGTCGAAGCGCCGCAACGGAACCTCCAAAGCCGGAGCCCACCACCACTGCGTCGACTTTTTCGATGCCGCTGCCGATGCCGCTGCCGCGGTGGCGTGGCGGATCAGACGCGGGCTCAGACCCCGCATCCCCACTGTTCCCGGTCCCCAGACGACCCATGGCCGTTCCTCTCAGAGGAGAGCTGACTACATAGCTGCAGCTGACGCCGCCGGGTGTGGCCGGGCGTTGCCTCCGCGGACTATGGGGCTTATGTTCCCACCGGGCAGGGGATCTGTAAATGAGGTGGCGTACTTGGGTTCAGGGTGCACTAGACGATCCGGGTGTAGATCATGTCGAAGTCGTGCTCCAGCGGCCCGCCCGGGTAGGTGCCGCGCTCCAGGCGGGCGGTGATGGTGTTGCCGTCCTCGGTGAGGCGGCCAACGAAGCGCTGGGGCCAGTCCGGGCCATCCCGGAAGAGAATCCAGACGTTGTCCTTGAGCGTCATGTCATAGATCCGGGCGACCCCTCGGGAATCGAAATAGTGCTGCTGGAAGGCTCCGTCCGAGCCGGTGGCACCAATGACGCTGACCGCATTGGGGTACTCCGGCCGCTGGACCGTGGATCGTTGGATGAGGAAACCGCCACCCTCCAGCCATTCGAAAGTCGTCCGGCCGGAGACCTCCTGGCCAGGTACTGACGTTTCCCACTCGCCGACGAGGATCGTCAGTTGCTCCAACGTGGGTTTTGGATCCCGTGCCATGGCTGCCTCTTTTCGCGTCGTCGCGCTGGTGGACAGGTTCAGCGTAGGGCTCGTCCGTTCTGCCGTACAGATGCGCCGCCGGATGCTCCGCATGGAACGGCAGAACGCCATGCAGGTGGTGCTGTGATGGCCGGGCTGGCCCCTGGCCGCACCGGGCGTGCGGTGGCAGGATGGGCGCATGAGCCGTGTCACTTGTGATCTGACTGTTTCCCTTGACGGATTTGTTGCCGGGCCCAACCAGTCCCCGGACAAGCCGCTGGGGGAGGGCGGCGAGAGCCTGCACCGTTGGCAGTTCGAGGAGCGGGAGGCCAGCGCAGCAGAGATCGCGGGCATCCTCGAAGCTGGTGCTTACATCATGGGCCGGAACATGTTCGCCGGTCCCGGATCGGGCCCGTGGGATCAGGAATGGCGCGGCTGGTGGGGTGAGGAACCCCCGTATCATGCACCTGTTTTCGTCCTGACCCATCACCAGCGCGAGCCGCTGGCGATGGACGGTGGCACCACTTTTCACTTCGTCACTGACGGCATCGAATCGGCCTTGGCCCAGGCCCGGGAAGCCGCCGGGGATAGGGATGTGGCGATTGCGGGGGGAGCGCAAACCGCCCGTCAGTTTCTCTCCGCAGGCCTCATGGACGAACTGCGGCTTCACATCTCGCCGGTGATCCTGGGGGGTGGCGAACGGCTGCTCGACGGCGTGGGGGGCGTGACGCTTGAACCGATCGAAGCGCGCGGGACCGGACTCGTCACCCACGTGCGGTATCGGGTGCAGCGCTGATCCGGACCTGGCGCCATCGCGGTATCAGTGCTGGCGGGTGACCCTGCGTGTCTCACGGAACTCCGCGGGTACCGTGATTGCGCCCTTTGGGACGGCGACGGTAATGCCCTTCTTCGTCACGCTGGTGACGTTCTGACCCCACTGCTTCGCGTACCCGACGATGGGTCGCGCCGCAGCCCTGTTGCGGACGATGGCGACGAGCACGATCGTGAGGAACCCGAGGGTCAGCAGCCCCGGCACCACGATGGCGACCACCGGGCTGATGAGGCCGTTCAGGAACAGAGCCGGACCGAGGAACCACAGCGCAACCGAGGAGACCATGAACGCGAGAACCAATTTCTCGGAGCGTGCGTGGACGGCCTGCGCGCGTGCCAGCTCATCCGGGTAGCGTTCCTTGACTATGCGTGTGACATCGGCGCTGAGCGCATCAGCGACGTCCTTGCTACGGGCGGTCATGGCTCTCCAATGCGCGATATCCGGCCACCGCGGTATTGAACCCTGTAGCCGAAGACGGTGGTTTGTTCAGTTCCTGCCAAGTAGCAGTTCGCTTGACCTTCCCTAAAATACCTGTCTTTCGCCAAGACGCATGAACGGCGGCCCTCCATTCCGCCGGCTTCCTGGCGCCGCAGCAAACTTCGCGGAGTGACAACAATGTCCGTCATCCGCTGTACACTCGAGTATCGAACATATATTCGAATAAAGGTGTGTTGTGGGCGTGATAGTCGGCCCCCGCGTGATAGATGCGGGCTTTTCCCTGATGTCGGTTTTGCTGGCACCTCTCCCGGTGGCGGCCGGGTATCCGTCGCCGGCGCAGGACTATTTTGATGGCCGGATCGATCTCAACGAGCACCTTATCAAGGACGTCACCAGCACTTTTGTGGTCAGGGTGACGGGGCAGTCCATGGAAGGTGCCGGGATCAGTGATGGAGACGAGCTGATCGTCAACCGTGCGCTGGAGCCGAAGGATGGGTCCGTCGTCGTGGCTGTCCTTGATGGTGAACTGACCATCAAAAGGCTCCGCGTCACGCCTTCGGGAGTGATCCTTCAAGCGGACAATCCCAAGTATCCGGACATCCGTGTGCCGGCACTGTCCGAACTCACCATCTGGGGAGTTGCCACCACGTGCCTGCACCACATCTGAGTTCGACCCGTTGGCAAGGCCCCATTCCCAGCGGGCTTTGGGAGCGGATGGGCGCCGAGTTCGGCCTGCCAAGCCTGGAAAGGGTCCGGAGCCGGCTTGCGCAGATACATGAGGATCCGGAGCCTGTGATGCAAGAGCTGGTGCGGGTGTTTTCTGCAGATGGCACTTACTGTCCAGGCTTCCAGTTTCAGGAAGACCTGTCCTTGCACCCCGTGGTGATGGGGCTGTTTGCGCGGGCCATGGCCCTGAGGATTCCACATAACTACTTTGCTGCGTGGATGGTCACCGGATGCCCGGCGCTGCGCGAGGGCAGGCCGGTGGACCTCGTGGACCGGCTGGCGCCAGCTGTTCTCATCGCTGCCTTGGAGCGCTCTTTCGACCATGGCCCTGGAGTTGGTCGTGGTTCAGTGTGATGGGTGTCAGGGCCCTGCGTCCAGCTCGACGGCGAGCATTGTCGGGTTAGGTTGTCGTGAGATCGCTGTAGAGGGTTTGGACGCGGGTTTTGATGTCGTCGCGGACCAGGCGCATGCGTTCCATGCCTTCGATGCCACGTTCTGAGGGTTCGTCGGTTTCCCAGATTTCGAAGCGTTTCCCGGTCGGTGGGTCGAGTTTGGCTTCGGTTCCCAGAACGATGACGGCGTCCACGGTGTTGAGGACTTCGTCGGTGATCGGTTTGGGATACTCGCCGGTGACGTCGATGCCCAGTTCGGCCAGGGATTCCACGGACTGGGCGTTCAACGCCGCGCCGGGTTTTGTTCCGGCTGAGTAGACGGTGACGTTGTCCCCAGCCAGTTCCCGCATGAGAGCTGCGGCGAGCTGGGATTTGCCGCCGTTCTTGCTGCAGACGAACAGGACGGCGGGATGTTCTGAGGTCATTAGAGTGCAGTCTCTTTCGTCAGGGAGGCGACCAGGTTCTTCACACGGCCGTGGATTTCATCACGGATGGTCCGGACGGTGTCGAGGGGCTGGTCAGCGGGGTCGGTGAGTTCCCAGTCTTCGTAGCGTTTGCCGGGGTAGATCGGGCAGGAGTCGCCGCAGCCCATGGTGATGACCACGTCGGAGGCGCGGACGACGTCGTCGGTGAGCGGTTTGGGGTATTCCTTGCCCAGATCCAAGCCCATCTCGTTCATGACTGTCACGACGTTGGCGTCGAGTTCTGATGCGGGCAGGGACCCGGCGGAGCGGACGCGGATCTTGCCTTTGGCTTCGGCTGTGAGCAGGGCCGCGGCCATTTGGGAGCGGCCGGCGTTCTGTACGCAAACGAACAACACCTCCGGGATCTCCGAGGCGAGGGAGCTTTTTGACTTGGCCAGGGCGTGGAGCCTGTCGTTGGCGAAGTGCTCGGTGGTCGCGGGCAGGTAGGCGCTGACCTTCGCGGTGCGGGCCAGTGCTGTGTAGGACTCGAAGACGTAGCGTTCGACGGTTTCTGCGGCGAAGATCCCTGCGTAACGTCCGGCGAGCCGGTCACTGATGCGGTGGAGTACTTCGGTGTTGTCCTGCAGGCCGAGCGTGGTTTCCTGGTGGTCGGTCATGACAGTGCTCCAATGGTTGTTTTGGTGACTGGCTTTCAGTTGGTGGTGCCGGATCGGCCGTGTGCGAGCCCGGTCGGGAAGCCGACAAATGCTGGTTCGGGAGCGGCGCAGCAGCCCGACCCTGGCTCCTGCGACACGGTGGCGGCAGGGGCGGGAACGTCGCAGCTGGTGCCGGCGTCCGCGGAGCAGACCCCGGTTTCGGGCAGTTCAAGGTGGACGGTGTCCGCCGATTCCTGGTCGCCTGCGAGGGCTGCAGCGACGGAACGGACTTGCTCGTAGCCGGTAGCGAGGAGGAAGGTCGGTGCCCGGCCGTAGGACTTCATCCCGACGATGTAGAAGTCTTTTTCAGGGTGGGTCAGGACCTTCGCGCCGTGCGCAGGGACCGTGCCGCAGGAGTGGAATTCAGGGTCGATCAGCGGGCCGAGCCCGGTGGGAGCTTCAACGGCGGGGTCCAGGTCCAGACGCAGTTCCCGCAGGATCTCCAAGTCCGGGCGGAAGCCGGTGCAGGGGACGATGACGTCGGCGTCGATGGTGCGTCCATCGACGGCTTCGACGCTCACATGCGAGTCGAGGTTTTTCAGGGCAGCGATGCCGAACCCGGTGTGCAGTTCGATGGTGCCGGCCTCGACCAGGCGGCGGAGGCGGGAGCCGAGCTGGCCGCGTGCAGGGAGCCCGTCGGCGTCACCGCCGCCGTAGACCTTCTCGGCGGAGTTGCCGCGGACGGCCCACAGGATGCGGGTACCGGGTTCGTCCTTGGCGAGGTCTGCGAGGTTGATCAGTGTGTTCGCTGCCGAGTGGCCGGCCCCGACGACGAGGGCGCGGCGGCCGGCGAAAGCGGCGCGGTCGCGGCCAACAACGTCGGGCAGCGGCGAGGAGATCCGGTCAGCTGCCAGGCCTTCGCCGATGGCGGGCAGGCCGGAGGTGCCAAGCGGGTTGCGGGTGGACCAGGTGCCGGAGGCGTCGATGACGGCAGCGACGGTGTGGTCCCGTGTTTCTCCGCCGTCGTGCTCAACCCGGACAACGAAGGGGGTGGTGTCGCGGTCCCGGACGTGGGTTTTGTCCATGCCCTGCCGGGTCACGGCGATGACGCGGGAGCCGGTCTGGAGCCGGGAAGCGATCTGGGGTGTACCCGCCAGCGGGGTGAGGTAGTTGTCGATGAGTTCGCCGCCGTAGGGCAGTGCGGTGGGACGGGGTGATTCCCAGCCGGTGGGTTCGAGCAGGCGGACGGCGGCGTCGTCGAGGTTGAAGCGCCAGGGTGAGAACAAACGGATGTGCCGCCACTGTTCGATGGCGGCGCCGGCGGAGGGGCCTGCTTCGAAGATGACCGGTTCGAGTCCGCGTTCGAGCAGGTGGGCCGCGGTGGCGAGTCCTACCGGGCCTGCGCCGATCACTGCGATGGGAAAGTTCGTCACTGAATCCATGCTGTCCTCTTGTTTCATCCGTTGGCGTGGCGTTTCGAGTGGTTAGGCGTGGGTTGGTTCTTCGACCAGGGCGGTGGCGATGCTGTGGGCGTCATCCAGGGCGGCAAGGAACCGTTCGGCATCCAGCGCGGCCGCGCAGCCGCTTCCGGCTGCGGTGATGGCTTGGCGGTAGCGGTGGTCCACGGCGTCCCCGCAGGCGAAAACGCCGGAGAGGTTGGTTACCGTGGTGGGTGAGTCGACCTTGATGTAGCCCTCGTCGTCCAAGTCGACTTGTCCGGCAACCAGCTCGGTGCGGGGCAGGTGGCCGATGGCCAGAAAGATCCCGGTGGCGTCCTGTTCACGGGTTTCACCGGTGCGGGTGTCCGTGAGGGTCACGCCGGTGACTTTGCTGTCGCCGTGGATGGTGGTGATGGCCGAGTTCCAGGCGAACTTGATCTTGGGGTTGTCCTTGGCGCGCTGGGCCATGATCCGGGAGGCGCGGAGTTCGTCCTTGCGCACTACGACGGTGACGGTCCTGGCGAAGCGGGTCAGGAAGGTCGCTTCCTCCATGGCGGAGTCGCCGCCACCAACCACGATGATGTCCTGTTCGCGGAAGAAGAAGCCGTCGCAGGTGGCGCACCAGGACACTCCGTGGCCGCTGAGTTTCTTCTCCTCCGGAAGGCCCAATTCCTTATACGCGGAACCGGTGGCAAGGATGACGGCCGGGGCCTCGTGGGTCTCGCCGCCTCCAGTGACCACACGCTTGAGGTGACCCTTAAGATCAACTTCAGTGACGTCGTCGAACACTATCCGGGCGCCGAACTTTTCCGCCTGTTCCTGGAGCCCATCCATGAGCTCAGGGCCTTGGATCCCGCCTGGGAAGCCGGGGAAGTTCTCGACTTCGGTGGTGTTCATCAGCGCACCGCCGGCGGTGACCGACCCGGCGAGGACCAGCGGGTTCAGGCCTGCGCGGGCGGCGTAGATCGCCGCGGTGTAGCCGGCGGGGCCGGAGCCGATGATGATCAGTTGTTCGGTCTGGACGGCGGTGCTCACGGGAGACTCTCCTGGTGCTCGAAAAAGTGGGTTATTTGGCAGCCGGGACGAGGGAGGCGATCAGGCCCTCGATGCGGGTCTTGATTTCATCGCGGATCGGGCGGACGGCGTCCACGCCTTGGCCGGCGGGGTCTTCCAGGACCCAGTCTTCGTAGCGCTTGCCGGGGAAGTATGGGCATTCGTCGCCGCAGCCCATGGTGATGACGACGTCGGATTCCTTGACGGCCTCGGTGGTGAGGACCTTGGGGATTTCAGCTGACATGTCGATACCCAGTTCGGCCATGGCTTCGACGGCGGCCGGGTTGACCTTGTCGGCGGGCTGGGAGCCTGCGGAGCGGACTTCGATCTCACCCTTGCCAAGGGTTGTCAGGAACGCTGCGGCCATTTGGGAACGTCCGGCGTTGTGGACGCAGACGAAGAGGACAGAGGGCTTCTTGGTGGTTTCGTAGCTCACGGGTTTCTCTCCTGGAATGGTTGTGTGAACGGGTGGCTAGGTTTGAAGCGGTGCGCCCGAGAGGGAAGCTCTCCGTGACGGACATTGATGATGGTCGATATAGCGAGTATCGGACGATAGATTGATGAATGTCAATATTGCAACCGGTGCCCGATGGTCAGGCGGCGGTGATGCGTGGCGCGAGGTCGTTGATCCGGCGGGTGATGTCATCGAAGGCATGGTCAAAGGCAGCCGCCGTGTCCAAGCGGAGGGGGTCCGGCACGGACCAATGGATTCCGCCCAGCCCGGTCAGTTCTTCGTGGGCGTTGTCGCAGACGGTCACTACCAGGTCGGCCTCCTCCGCAACCTCTTCCAGGGTGCGCGGTGCGATGTCGGGCAGGTCCAGCCCATGACGCCGGGCGGTCTCGATGGCTCCGCGGGCGATGCGGTTTGCGGGGCGCGTTCCGGCCGAGGCTGCTGGGATGTCGCTGACCTGCCGCCACAGGGCGGTGGCCAGCTGGGAGCGGGCACTGTTGCGCGTACAGACGAACAGGACACGGCTTGCTGTATGTGCCGCCCCGGGCACGAGCCCACTGAGGGCGCCGGTGACGAGGCGGAGGTAGCTGCGGCGCTTGTCGGCTTCGGAGCGGTGGCGGGTTGCCAGGCCGGCTTCCTCCAGGGTGCGGAGGTGGTGGGAGAGCAGGTTGGCGGGCATGCCCAGTTCGGCCTGCAGTTCCGATGGCGAGAAGTCGCCCAGGGTCAGCAGGTCCATGATACGCAGGCGTGCCGGATCGGCAAGGGCTGCGTGCCTGGCTACACGGGCCTGGAATGTGTCGACTGCTTCAATATTCATTGATTCAATTTTGACTGAGTTAATTCCATGCGTCAAGCTGTTGGCATGACTTCACTCCAGCCGCCCCTGTGGCGCCGTGCCATCGCTGAATTCCTCGGCACCGGCCTGCTCGTTGCCATCGTCGTTGGTTCCGGAATCGCCGCAGCCCAGCTCTCGCCCAATGACACAGGCCTGCAGTTGCTGCAAAACAGCACGGCCACGGTGCTTGGCCTGACGGTGTTGATCCTGATGTTCGGGCCGGTCAGTGGCGCCCACTTCAACCCGGTTGTCTCCATGGTGGACTGGTTCCTCGGACGGCGCGGCGGATCCGGCTTGTCCTTGCCGGACCTCGGCCTCTACGTCCTGGCCCAGATTGCCGGTGCCATCGGTGGCAGTGTCTTGGCGAACGCGATGTTTGAGGTGGGTACGTCCATCTCGACCAAGGAGCGGGCAACGGCGGGTCATCTGCTGGCCGAGGTGGTCGCGACTGCCGGTCTGGTCCTGCTGATCTTCTCCCTTGCGGCCACCAAACGCGGCGCTATGGCCGCCCCGGCTGTAGGTGCCTACATCGGCGCTGCGTACTGGTTTACGTCCTCCACGTCGTTCGCGAACCCGGCCGTGACCATCGGCCGTATCTTCAGCGACACTTTCGCTGGCATTGCGCCGGGTTCCGTCCCACCATTCCTCGCCGTACAGGTCCTCGGTGCGGCTGTTGGCGTTGGAATCCTGCTCCTGCTTTTCCCGCATGCCGGCCGGGCCGCCGCCGACGTTGTCATCCCTCACTCCGTAGAAGCGGCCAAGCAGTAGTCCCGCCGGCCGAAACATTGATGAATGTCAATGTTGCGGCATAATAGGTAGATGACCTCGCTGCCCTTGCTCGAACCGGACACGCAGACCATCTGCTGCCCGCCAGCTACCCCAGCCCTTGGCGCTGAAGAAGCGCAGCGCCGGGCCATCGTGTTCAAAGCGCTGGCGGATCCCAACCGGCTGCGCCTGCTCTCCATCGTCAAGGCCGCCGACGGCGGTGAGTCCTGCGTCTGCGACCTCACCGAACCGCTGGATCTGGGTCAACCCACCGTCTCCCACCATCTGAAGATCCTGGTCGAGGCCGGTCTGTTGCATCGCGAAAAGCGCGGCACCTGGGCGTACTACTCGTTGGTCCCCGGAGCCCTGGATGACGTCGCCGGAGTCCTCACTGCCCTATGAGCCGTGATTTTGATGTCCGGCCCATGCGGGAAGGCGACTGGCCCGCTGTCCGACGCATCTTCCAGCAAGGCATCGAGACGGGGCACGCCACCTTTGAGGAAAAGGCTCCCGATTGGGAAACCTTCGACACCTCCAGGTTGAAGGCGCACCGGATCGTCGCCGAAGCGCCCGGACGGGGCGTTCTGGGTTGGGCCGCCGTCTCCGCCGTCTCGTCCCGGCCTGCCTACGCGGGCGTGGTCGAACACTCCATTTATGTAGCGGCCGAAGCCCGCGGCCTCGGTCTGGGCAAAGCCATTTTGCAGGCACTCATCGACTCCACCGAGCGCGACGGGGTGTGGACTATCCAATCCAGCGTCTTCCCGGAGAACCAGTCCAGCCTCCGGATCCACGAATCCGCCGGTTTCCGGGTCATCGGACACAGGAGCCGCATCGCCCGCATGACCTACGGTCCCGCCGCCGGCCAGTGGCGCGACACACTCCTGCTCGAACGCCGCTCACCCGCAGTGTAACTAGCTGATTGATGCCGCTCACTAAACCGGCGGCATTCTTGTCGGTGGTCCGGACGAAGCCTTCTTGTCGGTGCGTGGCAGTACAGTAAAGGTATTCGAATATATGTTCGAATGCGCGGCGTGTCCTGCAGGGGAACAGCAGCGTGCGTGCTAAGGCCGAACGGAGGAGGAGGACGATGTCCAAGCCAGCACTCATGCATCAGATGCAGGAGATCGCCCACGTGGATATCAACTGCTTCTATGCGTCGGCCGAGCGTGCGTTCAATCCCTCGCTGGAGGGCAAGCCGCTGATCGTGCTGTCCAACAACGACGGTTGTGCAGTCACCAGGTCTCCGGAAGCCAAGAAGCTGGGGATCGGGCTGGGGGAGCCATGGTTCAAACTTGCTCCACGGGCCAAGGAATGGGGGCTCATTGCCCTCTCCAGCAACTACGAACTGTATGGGGACATCAGCTCCCGTGTCATGGAGCTCCTGGCCCGCTACTCGGCGTGGCAGGAGGTCTACTCCATTGATGAGGCGTTTCTCGGAGTGAAAGGGCAGCCCGAAGAGCTGCTGGAGTTGGGACGCACCATTAAAGCGGCGTGCCAACGGCACGTGGGGGTTCCGGTCTGCGTAGGTATCGCCAGAACCAAGACCCTCGCCAAGCTGGCCAACAAATGGGCCAAACACAATCCGGGCTTCAACGGAGTGTGCCGGTGGGACTCGATTCCAGAAGCCCACCGTGAAGCACTCATGGCACGGCTCTCCGTGATGGAGATCTGGGGTGTTGCCACCAGGCTGACCAAACGTCTGAATGCCATGGGGATCTTCTCCATCCTGGACCTGGTCCGGGCTGACCCAGTGGCTTTGCGGGACAAGTTCTCCATCGTCATGATGCGCACGGTGCTGGAATTGCAGGGTACCCCGTGCATCCCGATGGAGGAGGAAAGGATCGGGAGGGACCAGTTGATCTTCTCCCGCTCCTTTTCCACGCCGATCACGACGGCGGCGCAGCTGCGGCAGGTGCTCAGTATCTACGGACAGATGGCCAGTGCCAGGCTGGCCAAACATGACCTCCAAGCAAAGCTGTTGACGGCCTTTGCTGCCACATCGGTCTACAACCCCAACGACAAGTCGTTTCCCACCGTTAACGTCAAACTGCCCATGCCCACTTCGGATCCCGTGCTGCTGACCAAGGCAGCGCATGCGTTGGTTCCAAGGATCCAGGAAGGCCTGAGGTACGCCAAGGCCGGGATCATGGTTACTGACCTCCGTCCCAGCGGCAACCAGAAGCCCCTGGAGATCTTCGAGAACCGGCACGAAGAACGTGGCATCGGCCCCCTGCTGGAGCAAGTCAGCAAGCGGTACGGCCGCGGCTCCATAGGTCTGGGGCACGCTGGAATCAAGGGAGGACCGGACTGGTCCATGAAACGCGACATGCTCAGCCCCCGGTACACCACCAACTGGGATGAACTTCCCTTGGTAAAGGCGGCCTGACGTGGGAGCCGCCACCTCGTAGAGACCGGGAGGCTACGCGCGCAGCCGGTACCCTCGCTTCACGACGGTCTCTACGAGCTTGCCGTCCGGCAGCGAGGAACGCAGGCGGCTGACCGTCATGTCCAGGGCATGCACAGAACCGCGCAGGTCCAGCAGGTCCGAGAGCGCTTCCCGGGACAGTACCGCTCCGCCCGCGCCGAGCAGTGCCCGCAGGAGCAGCAGGGGAGCCGGTGCCAGGTCCACCACCTCACCGTTGATCCGCAGGCAGCGCCCGCGCAGTTCGATCGTGGCGCTCTTGGTCTCCAACCGGCGTACATGGTTAAGGGACAAGTGTTCGGTCACCAAACGGATCAGTGCGCCCATGCGGTAACGGTCCGGGATCAGTGGCGTCAGCCCGGCGTCGACCAGTGGTAGTGCGGTGACCGGCCCAACAGCGGCAACAGTGACGGGCCCTTTAAGGGCTTCGATGAGCTGGCGGTACAGGCCCATTTCGTGAGCTGTGCTCCACATGGCGTCTACGGCCGGAGCGCTGGTGAACGTCAGTACGTCCAGGTTGCCGCCCACCACTGCCTCGATCAGGCGCGGCAGCTTGTCTTCGCCGTCGGGCTTCACCCAACGGTACGGGGTCACGGTCAGGACCGTGGCGCCGGACATGCGCAGCCGTTCCAGCTGGCGGACATCGGTGTATCCATGCAGTTGCACGGCGACCGTTTTGCCGCGCACGCCCTCGACCAGCAGCATATCCACCAGCGTGGCGGTGGTTTCGTCACTGCTGATCCCGACGTCGGCAAGTCCTGCAGCGCGCACGGCACCGCGGGCCTTGGGGCCGCGGACGAACATGCGGCAGGCGGACAGGGTTTCCAAAAGTTGCTCGCCGATACCGAAGGAATCGGCCGCTTCGCACCAGCGGCGCATGCCGTAGGCGGTGGTGGCGATGCAGATGTCCGGCTTGGCCGCGATGATGGTGCGGGTGTCCTCGATGAGGACCATGTCTTCCTGCACAGGGGCGATCTTCAAAGCGGGGGCGTGCAACACGCTGGCACCGCGACGCTCCAGTGCCTCAATGAGGTCACGGGAGCGGCGGTGCGAGGTGACGCCGATTCGGAATCCGTCCAGCGGGGCGTCGACGGCTTCGGAAACCTCCGGAGCGGCAGAAGCGTCGTGGACTTCGATGGCGCGTGCAACAGTCATGTGTTTTTACCTTCAGGCTTCAAGGAGCGAAGCCGCCAGGCGGCTCAGTTCAGCGGATGCTTCTGCATGGTTGCGGTTGGCTTCAGCCACCCGGACCACCTCGCCGATGACCAGCACGGCCGGGTTGCTGCAGCCTGTGGCAGCTGTTTCGATCGTACCCAGATCAGCGATGGTGGTGCGCTGCCCCGGGCGGTAGCCACGTTCCACCACAGCCATGGGCATGTCCGCGTCCATGCCTGCCCGGCGCAGCCCTGCTGCAAGCTGGGGAAGGGTACCAATGCCCATGAGGACCACAATCGTGCCGCCAAGTCCGGCAAGGTGGGTGTGTTCCTTCTCGGTCAAGGGGGCATGGCCGGACACTACGGTGAACATGTGGCTGACTTCGCGGTGCGTGACCGGGATCCCGGCTGCGGCGGGAACGGAGATGGCGCTGGTGACACCGGATATCACCCGCACCGGGACGCCTGCCGCAACACAGGCGGCCACTTCCTCGCCGCCTCGGCCAAATACATACGGATCGCCGCCCTTGAGCCGGACCACGTTCTTGCCCAGCAGCGCAGCTTCCACCATGAGCTTCTCGATGTCACGCTGGGTCACCTTGTGCAGGCCCGGCTGCTTGCCAACATCCACCAGTTCGGCCGAGGTAAGGTCGGCCAGCTCCTGGTACGGGGCCAGACGGTCGTAGAACACCACATCGGCATCACGCAGGGCGTCCACGGCGCCAACGGTGAGCAGGTCCAAGGCTCCTGGACCTCCGCCCACCAAGGTCACGTGGCCGTCGGCGCCCGGTGCCGGCTCAAACGCGACAGGTATCCCCGCATCGCGGCAGCGTTCCACCAGCGGCAGCCACCCTGCGTCGCCGTCGTCCACTATCGCCACCAGGAACGGGCGCTCCGGAAGTTGACCGTCGCCCGGTACACCTTCCGGGGTGCTCAGCCGGTACACGTTGGCACCGGCGCTCTGATAGCGGCGGATGGCCTGGCGGGCGGACTTTTCCGATCCCGTGACAAGGACGTCACGGCCGGTGAGATCAATGGTGAGCTGCATGGTGAACCCCTAGTTTCCTGCGCCGACGGTTTCGCTGCGGACCGGGATGGTGGAAGCGATGAGCACGCCGCCCTTTTCCTCGTTGGTGGCCGGGCGGATCTGGCCGCGCTCCGGAACGAAGGAGATGGACTCGTCCTTCTGGTCGGGGGCGTTGACGAACGAACGGAAACGGCGGAGGCGCTCCGGGTCCTTCAAGGTCTCGGCCCACTCGTCCTCGTAGGTGTCGATGTGCTTGGCCATGGCCGCTTCAAGCTCTTCGGCGATGCCCAGGGAGTCGTTGACCACTACCTCCTCGACGTGCTTGATGCCGCCGTCGAGTTCTTCCTGCCAGCGCGCGGTGCGCTGGAGGCGGTCAGCGGTGCGGATGTAGTACATGAGGTAGCGGTCGATGTACTTGAGCAGCGTTTCGTCGTCCAGGTCCTTGGCCAGCAGCTGGGCGTGGGCCGGAGTGGCACCACCGTTGCCACCGACGTACAGGTTCCAGCCATCGGCCGTGGCGATGACGCCCACGTCCTTGCCGCGGGCTTCGGCACATTCGCGGGCGCAACCGGACACGCCCATCTTCAGCTTGTGCGGGCTGCGGAGGCCACGGTAGCGAAGCTCCAAAGCGATGGCCATGGCTACCGAATCCTGGACACCGAAACGGCACCATGTGGATCCAACACACGACTTCACTGTACGGAGGCTCTTGCCGTAGGCCTGGCCGGACTCGAAACCGGCGTCCACGAGTTCCTTCCAGATGTCCGGGAGCTGCTCCAGGCGGGCACCGAACATATCAATGCGCTGGCCGCCGGTGATCTTGGTGTAGAGGTTGTACTTCTCGGCAACTGCGGCGATGACGCCGAGGCCCTTGGGCGTGATCTCACCACCGGCGATGCGGGGGACCACCGAATACGTGCCGTCCTTCTGCATGTTCGCCAAGGCGCGGTCGTTGGTGTCCTGAAGGGAGCCGCGGCCGGCATCCAGGACGTAGGCCGAGTGCTGGCTGGCCAGGATGGAGGCGATGGTCGGCTTGCAGATATCGCAGCCGGCACCGGTGCCGTACTTGGCCATGATCTCTTCGAAGGAGGTGAGTTCCAGGACGCGGATGGCGTCGAACAGTTCCTGCCGGGAGAGACTGATGTGCTCGCACAGCGCCTTGGAGACCTCGATGCCGGACTTCGTCAGTTCGCCTTCGAGGAGCTTCTTCAGCATGGGGACACAAGAACCACACTGCGTGCCGGCGCGGGTGCAGCCCTTGAGTTCGCCGAGTTCCTGGACGGGAGCATTGCCTTCGCATGCTCCGCATCCGTTGATGGTGTCCCGGATGGTCCCGGCCGCAACGTTGTTGCAGGAGCACAGGATGGCGTCGTCCGGCAGTTCGGTCTCGGGAGCTTCGCCGCCACCGGCGGCGCTCAAGTATGCACCGGGCTCTGCCGCGAGCTCGCGTCCCAGCAGCGGGCGGAGGCTCATGTAGGGGGAAGCGTCGCCCACGAAGATGCCGCCCAGGAGGGTCTTGGCATCGTCTGTGGTGACAATCTTCTGGTAGACGCCACGTGCGGGGTCGGCGTAGACGATTTCCAGGGAGTGCTCGGTCCGGGCAAAGGCGTCGCCGAAGCTGGCAACGTCCACGCCGGACAACTTGAGCTTGGTGGCAGTGTCAAAGCCGGGGAACGTCGCTTCGCCACCATGCAGGCGGTCCGCAACGATCTCGGCCATGGTGTTGGCGGGTGCTACCAAGCCAAGGCACATGCCTTCAAAGTTGGCCACTTCGCCGATGGCCCAGATGCCGTCCACTTCGGTGGCGCAGAAGTCGTTGATGACCACGCCGCCGCGTTGACCCAGGCTGAAGAGCTGTTCCTCGCCGTCTGCGGCGCGGAAGAGATCATCACGGGGCTTGACGCCAATGGCAACAATCACGAGGTCGGCATCAATAGTGCGGCCGTCAGCCATGAGGACACCGGTGACGTTTCCGTCGTCGTCCGTCACCACCTCCGAAGGGAAGACGCCACCGTGGACTTCGAAGCCCTTTGCCTCGATCAGGCGACCCAGAGACTGGCCGGCTCCCTCGTCCAACTGGGTATTCATGAGCCACGGAGCGCCGTTGATGACGATCGGAGTGGCGCCCAACTGCTCGGTACCGGCAGCGGACTCAAGTCCCAGCAGTCCACCACCAATGGTGACGGCGTTGACCTTGCGGCCCAGCTTTTCGCGAAGACCGGCCATGGCGCTGTTGATCGCCCACACGTCGTCGAGCGTGCGGTAAACGTGGGTGTGTTCAGCCCCGGGAATAGGGAGACGGGCAGCGTCCGAGCCCGAGGCCACTACCAGGTGGTCGTATTCGTACTTGTTCCCCGCGGCGGTGAGGACGCTCTTGGCCACCGGGTCAATCTTGACGGCGCGCTCGCCGGTCTTGAGGGTCAATGCCTCGTGGTCCCACATGGACGCTTCCCCCAAGGTGAGGTCAACATCGGTTTCCGTGAGGGCCTTGCTCAACGCTACGCGGTCGTAGGGCAGGTGTGCCTCTTCGGTCAGCACCGTAACCTGCCAACCTTCAAGACCGCGATTGACCATGGCATCAGCGAAACGGTGGGCAGCGGGCCCGCCGCCGACGACGACGACGCGGCGCGGGTTCTCTGTACTTGAAGTGTGTCCGGTCACTGGTGGGCCTTTCGCAGATGTTGCAGACGGATCTGTCGCAACTTGTGGTTCCAGCCTAGGGACAGGCAGTTTCGCTTCAGTTTCCCTTTTGTTTCGTGATCTTAACTTCTGCATCACAACCGCATTTCGCGGGGTGTGAGGTCTCTTTTACGCGTTGGACACAAACCCGGACACCTGACGAAACACCCGGGTCCTAGCGTGGAAGAGCGGCCGCAAGCGTGGCCCGGTCCGGGGGAGTGACGGTGGGAACAGCCACCACCCGGACACAGTGAGAGGGGCTGAAATGACCGTAATTCTGGACCGTGCCGAGGATCTGACCACCACCGGCGAGTGGCACGTCGTGTGCCCGGTGGATGAGCTCGAAGTCGCCTGGGGCGAAGCGGCACTGATCGCCGGCCGCCAGGTTGCCCTGTTCCGCACTACGCCCACCGAAGTATTCGCTGTGGCACAGCAGGACCCGGCAACACTGGCCAACGTCATGGCGCGCGGCATCATTGGATCCCGCGGAAGCCGGCCGACCATCGCATCGCCGCTCCACAAAGAGGTCTACGACCTCGAAACCGGGGAGTGCTTCACCAACCCCGAACTGAGGCTCGATGTCTTCGCCACACGTTTGGTGGACGGCTTTATCGAGGTTGAACTCTAAGCCAAGCCGGCTAAAGGCCCATGCTTCCTAAAGGCCCAGTGCTTCGCGGACATCCCTGAGGACGTCGTCCAGCGATGTCCGCGCTGCCTGGCGGGCAGCGGGGAGTTCCGCTGCGGAGTCCACGGCCTGAATGACTTCCAGGTAGCACTTGAGTTTGGGCTCCGTGCCGCTAGGCCGGATGATGACCCGGCTTTGGTCCCGGGTGAGGTACAACAGACCGTCTGTGGGCGGTAAGGCTTCGCTTCCTTCGGCGAGGTCAGTGAAGACCTCGACGGCGGAGCCACCGAACGCTTCCGGCGGGTTGACCCGCAGGCGGTTCATCATGGCATCCAGGAGTCCCAAGTCCGCTACCCGGATGCTCAACTGATCGCTGGCGTGCAGGCCGTGCACCAGGTAGAGGTCATCGAGGGTGTCGAAGATCGTCTTGCCCTCGGCTTTGGCAGCGGCGGCCAATTCCGCGATCAGGACTGCAGCTGAAATGCCGTCCTTATCGCGCACCAGATCCGGTGCCACACAGTAGCCCAGTGCCTCCTCATATCCGTAGCTGAGGCCGGGAACCCGTGAAATCCATTTGAAGCCCGTCAGCGTTTCCTCATGCTTGTACCCTGCGGCCGCGGCGATCCGCGACAGCAGCCGCGAGGAAACGATCGAGTTCGCGAAGACGCCGTCACGGGGTTCTTCGCCATCACTGACTGCCATTCGGGCCACAATGTGGGCACCCAGCAGCGCACCCACTTCATCGCCCCGGAGCATGCGCCAGGACCCCGTCGAGGGATCCAATGCGGCGACCGCAGCCCGGTCGGCGTCGGGGTCGTTGGCCAAAACGATGTCCGCACCCGCGTCTGCGGCGGCCGCGAGGGCCAGGTCCAGTGCGCCGGGCTCTTCCGGGTTGGGGAACGCGACTGTGGGGAAGTCCGGGTCCGGCTCGGCTTGTTCGGCCACGAGGGTTACATCCGTGAAACCCGCTGTCTTCAGGACGGAGACAGCCGTTTCGCCGCCCACACCGTGCATGGGCGTCAGGACGATCTTGAGGTCCCTGGCGGGGAAGTGTTCACGATCCACCAGGCCGGCCATGGCGGATTCATAGTCGGCGGCAATGGCCGTCGGCAGCACTGTCCACCCACTGTCTGCCAGTTCGATGGCGTCCAAGGCACCCACGGCTTCAATCCGGGCGGCTATCTCTGCGTCGTACGGCGCGACGATCTGCGATCCGCGCCCGCTTTCCGACACCGCATGTCGTCCCAGGTAGACCTTATAGCCGTTGTCCTGCGGCGGGTTGTGGCTGGCTGTCACCATCACGCCGCCGTCGCAATCCAGGTTCCTGACCGCGTAGGCGAGCAACGGCGTCGGAAGAGCTGCCGGCATCAGGAACGTCTCGATGCCTGCCGCCGTGAAGATCGCCGCAGTTTCTTCCGCGAAAATGTCCGAGTTGTAGCGGGCATCGAAGCCGACGACGGCGCGAGGCCGGGTTCCCGGCGCAGCGGCAGCTACCGTTTCGGTGAGGAAGGCCGCCAAGCCCGCCGCGGCCCGGCGGACGACCACGCGGTTCATGCGGTTTGGCCCCGGGCCGAGCGCTGCGCGGAGGCCGGCTGTGCCGAATTGCAGGGTGCCGTTAAAGCTGTCGCCCAGTTCCTGGGCTGCTCCCGCATCACCGCCGCTTGCGAGGTCGGCCAGCTCCTCCAGGGCAGCGGCCGTCGCCGGGTCTGGATCCTGGGAGGCCCACTCGCGGGCGTCGGTGAGCAGCTGTTCAAATGCGGCATCGCTGGATGTCATAGGGTCAAAACTATCCTCAATGAGCCGAGAACGAGCAACGAGGAGTGAGATCCCAACCTTAAATGCGGTTGTAAAGGGTGGGATCTCACTCCTCGGCGGGCCTTAGAGCGAGTGGGAAGTGATGGTGAAGTCCGTGTCGCCGCCCAGGCTGAACGCTGACGATCCGGTGTTGTCCCAGTCCGGGAAGAACGTGTCTGAAATGACCGCCGCTCCAGAGCCTGCGAACACCTCCACCGAGGACGCATCCAGAAGAATCGTGAGCCGGACGGTGCGATCGTTCCCGGAGGGCTGCAGCCTCACCTCATGGAACGGGCTGAACTTCTCCGAGAAGTTACTGGTCCCGGCCTCTGACCGGTCCACCTTGAGGGTGCGCGATTCCTTGGCGTAGGAGATGCGGAGGCCGGCTTTGCCGTCCGAGGATTGGCGGAGGATCAGGCCGGACTCGCTCGCCGAGGCGAGGTTCATTTCCAGTTCAATCAGCTGGGTCCGGGCTGCGAAGTCCGCACCCAGGTCCTGGGGTGAGGACCCGACGGTGAGGTTTTTGCTCTTCACTTCACCGGAGCGTTCCAGCGTTTCCTTTGCGGCTCCGGCGATGGCCGATCGCAACTCAAACCCCTTCGCGCCCCGAACCAGGGTGAGTTCACGGGGAATGGCCATGGAACCGCGCCATGGCGTGGTGGGCACATCCTGGGCGTAGTCCCAGTTGCCCATCCAGCCCAGGAGCACGGGCTTGTTCCCGGGCGCGCCGGAAATGGAGTTTGCTGCGTAGTAGTCCGCGCCGTGGTCCAGCCACTGCGATTCCTCGAGCGGCGCATCCCCGGCAGCCGCGTTTTCAGCGGTGAAGCGTGTCCCGTCGAACCCACCCACAAAGTACTGCATCCCTGAGCCGCCGGCGATGCCCCCGGGATTGATGCTGAGGAGCATGACCCACTTCCTGGCCGTGGAGTCCTCCACATCCATCTGCACAAGTTCAGGTACTTCCCAGAGCCCACCTTGGGCGCCGACTCCGGAGAAGTCACTGAGGAACTCCCAGCGGAGGAGGTCTGTGGACTTGAACATCTTCACTACTTGGGCGTCGGCCACTACGGTGGTCATCACCCAGTAGCGGCCGGGCTCGTACCAAGTGATTTTGGGATCGCGGAAATTGTTGTTGGTGGGGTCGAGGTTCAGCACGGGGTTGCCGTGATACTTCTGCCAGGTGGAGCCGCTGTCCAGGCTGAACGCGATCGATTGCGCCTGCGCGCCCTCGGGGAGGGCGCCGTTCTTGCCATAAGCGCTGGTGTACAGGGCCACCATGGGCGGGTTCTCTGCCGAGCCAAGGCCGGACGCATTGTTCGAATCCACCACGATGCAGCCCGAGAAGATTTCTTCGTCGGGGCTCGCCTCCATGGCTACGGGCTGCTCTTCCCAATGCACCAGGTCCTTGCTGGTGGAGTGGCCCCAGGACATGTTGCCCCACGAGTTGCCGTGCGGGTTGTACTGGTAGAAGGCATGGTAGGTACCGTCGTGGTAGACGAGGCCGTTGGGGTCGTTGAGCCAGTTCTTCCCAGCCGTCAGGTGTGCGACGGGCCGCCATGGATCCGAAGGGGACGGACGGTGCCCGCCCGGGGTGGGGGCCGCCGTCGGGCCTTCCGTTTGCGTGCAGGAAGCGGCAGAGAAGGCGACCACGACGGCGGCACTTGCGGCCAGCAATTGGCGGCGGGACAGGTGGGGGCTGGGGTAAGTCATGGGGAGAAATCCTGAGGGTTGGGGTGGCAGGGGGGCCGGCTCTTCTGGAGCCGACACCCCTGCCGTGGCCTAAGGGCCGGGGTGTTGCGGCCTACTTGTAGTGGCCTTCGCCGCCAACGCGGACGTTGGTGGGCAGGTAGCCGAATGGGCCAAGGCCGTTCTTGCCGAAGCTGCGGTCAACCTGCGTCACGCCGGCCTTGAAGTTCATCTTCACGGTGGGTGAGAGGGAACCGCCGCGGACGCCGTCCACGTTGTCGATGAAGGACTGGACGAGTCCGCCAGGCTGCACGTAGTGCGAGTACGCCTGGAACTGACGGCCGTTCTGGCGCGGGTCCGGACCTTCCGGAGCGTTGGCCCGCATGTTCAGGTCCGTGGGGGAGCCAAGGGCCAATCCGCTGTTGTTGACCGGCTGGTAGTCGGAGCGGACGCCGTTGCCGACGAATCCGTAGACGCCATCGGGGCCGCGCATGCCGTCTGCGTACGTGAACTGGTGGCTGATGGTGAACAGGTAGTACTTGTTCTTGCCGTTCTCGTTCTGGATGAAGATCTGCGGACGCTCAGTCTGGTCGTTGACACAGTTGGCGGACAGGATCGGCGGGAGGAAGCTCCACTTGGTCAGGTCCTTGTTGTCTGCGACAGCCAGGCCTACGTTCGCGGTCTGGTACCAAGCGCCGGTGCTGTTGACCTGGGCCAAAGTCTCGGCGTTGGGGTCGCCGGGGGCGTAGCCAAGGTCTTCCTGCTTGCACTTGTAGGAGCCACGGGTGCCGCCGGTGTTTCCTTCGAAGACCATGAAGGTCTTGCCGGGGTGTGCCGGGTCGGCGAACGTGTACGGGTCACGGAACGCGAAACCGGGGTTCTGCGTCTTGTTCTGGTAGAGCTTTCCGTCCGGTTCCAGGAGCTTGGTGTGCTGGAAACCGTCGAAGGTCACGCCGTTCTGGTTGGCGTGGATGTTACCCAAGGCCTTGGCGATCGCGGCATCGGGAGCGATCCCGCCACCGCCTGCGTTCCGCTCGGCCACATCGTAGAACGTGGTGGCCGTGTAGAAGACGTTGATCTTGTTGCCTTGCATGAGGCGGGTGGAACCGGACCACTCGGTGTTGCCGATGGAGGTGTTGTCGAGGAACAGGTGTCCGCCGTAGTTCCACTTGTCCTTGGCAGGATCGGCGTTGGTCTTACGGAAGAAGTAGCCGATTCTGGCATTCCAGTGGCGCTGGTCGAAGCCGTAGCCCTCATGCCGGTCAGCCACCAAGGAGAAGATGACGTCCCAGCCCTTGTAGCTGATCTGGTTGGCATTCTCGTCCGTGAGGGACCAGGTGTCCCACACCCAGACATCGTCGTTCATGGCCGGGAAGTCCTTCGGGATTTCCGGCATCGTGACGTTCGGGCTCATCGAGTTCTGGCCGGGCGCAACATTGGGATTGCTCTGGGCCATGATCTGCTTTGCGTCCGCCCGTGTCCACTTGGACGTGAAGTCCGCCGCGGGATCGTACGCCTGTTGCGTGTGGTTGGTTGGCAACGGGAAGCCGGGTGTGGGTGCCGGCATGGTGCTCGACGGCGGATCGGCCGGCAGGTTCGCCTGCGCCGCCGGCGTCACCAGCAGGATGCTGCCGGCCACGCTGGCTGCGGCTGCGAGGGCTGTTGCCTGTCGCAGCCGGCGGCGCGGCCGTTGAGGGGTTGAGTGCGTGTTCATGCTTGCTCTTCTCGCGGAGTGTTGGACTTCGTGGAGTGGGGCGCATGCCCTGACCCCCGGTTAGGGGTTCTCTACAACTGGGGCGTCCATCGATCCGCTGGAGGCGTCACCGAGGGACGCCATCGTTTCGAGGTGCGGGGGAGCCTCGTAGGCCTCCACCGCGGTAGTCCCGGCACGTCGACTTACCGGGACACGTTCCACGCTAGACACGTGTTAGGTCGGACATCAAACGGTGTTTAGCGGGCGGTTTGAGCTACCGGCGGGTATCTGCGCAAGCGTTTACATTGCCAACGGGCGCGCGTGCCACATCTGGGGGTGCAGGATCAAATGTTGCGCGATAAAACAGATTTATCCTGAGAATTTGCTGTGCGTTTACTTCCTCCCTGGAATTGTTAGCGCGCACCTCTTAAACAGCAAAGCGGGGCCACCGTGGATGGTGGCCCCGCTTCTCCGTGAAGTGGTTAGAGCTTGGCGATGATGTCCGCCAAGAGCTTTGAGATGCGCTTGCCGGCTGCCTGCCCGGCTTCCAGAACTTCAGCGTGGCTCAAGGGAACCGGGCTGATGCCGGCTGCGAGGTTGGTGACCAGGGAGATGCCGAAAACTTCCATTCCTGCATGGCGGCCGGCAATTGCTTCCAGCGCCGTGGACATGCCCACCAGGTCTGCGCCGATCCGCTTGGCGTACTGGACCTCTGCCGGTGTTTCGTAGTGAGGTCCGGTGAATTGTGCGTACACGCCCTCCTGCAAGGAGGAATCCACTTCACGGGCGAGGTCGCGGATGCGCGAGGAGTAGAGATCGGTAAGGTCAACAAATGTGGCGCCCTCAAGCGGTGAGGTTGCGGTGAGGTTGATGTGGTCGCTGATGAGGACGGGGGTGCCCGGGGTCCAGTCCTCGTTGAGCCCGCCGCAACCGTTGGTCAGCACCAAGGTCTTGCAACCGGCGGCGGCTGCGGTGCGTACGCCGTGGACTACGGACCGTACGCCGCGGCCTTCGTAGTAATGGGTCCGCGCCCCCAGGACGAGCGCACGCTTGCCCTCCTTGGTGAGAACGGAGCGGATGGTACCTACATGGCCCACCACCGCTGGTTTGTGGAAACCGGGTACCTCCGAGGCATTCAGGGTGGCGGTAGTTTCGCCGATGAGGTCGGCGGCCTCCGCCCAGCCCGATCCGAGCACCAGGGCTACATCATGGGACTCGACGCCGGTCTCCGCGGCGATGAAGTCTGCGGCGGCCTTCGCGGCCTCAAAGGGGTCTGTGTTCATCAGCTCAGTGTTACTCACTGGTACAAGCTACCTTGCGGCCGCAGGACTTTGGTAGGGACCCGCGCGCTGGTGAGGGTGGGCTGAGTGGCAGCCCACGCGGCAATGAGCGAGAATTGAGGATTGTGACCACCCAAGTTGACTTCAGTGCCCCCCGTATCGCGATCCTGGGAGGTGGTCCCGGCGGATATGAAGCTGCCATGGTGGCCGCCTCACTCGGCGCCCACGTCACCATTGTTGAGCGGGCAGGCCTTGGCGGCTCTGCCGTGCTGACCGACGTCGTGCCTTCCAAGACCCTCATTGCCACCGCCGATCTCATGACCCGCGTCGGTGAGGCGGACGAGCTGGGAGTGAAGTTCGACGGCGACGGCACGGCCTCGAAGCCCCGCGCCGACCTCAAGCACATCAACGACCGCGTGCTCAACCTGGCCCGCGGACAGTCCGAGGACATCCGCGCCGGCCTGGAGCGCCTGGGCGTGGAGATCGTCATTGGGTCCGGCAAGCTCCTGGACAACAACACCATCGAGGTCCTGACCCTCGAAGGCACCCGCACCATTGATGCGGACGCCATCCTTCTGGCCGTCGGCGCCCACCCACGCGAACTCCCCACTGCCAAGCCCGACGGCGAACGCATCCTCAACTGGGCCCAGATCTACAACCTGGATGAGCTCCCGGAAGAACTGATCGTCGTGGGATCAGGTGTCACCGGCGCCGAATTCGCGTCCGCCTACAACGGCCTGGGCTCCAAGGTCACCCTGATTTCCAGCCGAGACCAAGTCCTCCCCGGCGAGGACACCGATGCCGCCAAGCTGCTGGAAGGCGTCTTCGAACGTCGCGGCGTCAACGTTTTGTCCAAGTCACGCGCAAATGCGGTGGAGCGAACGGACGACGGCGTCAAGGTCACCTTGGGTGACGGATCGATCGTCACGGGTACCCACTGCCTGGTGTGTGTTGGTTCCATCCCGAACACAGCCGGCGTCGGCCTTGAAGAAGCCGGTGTGACCCTCACGGAGTCCGGCCACATCAAGGTGGACGGTGTTTCCCGCACCACCGCCCCCAACATCTATGCTGCCGGTGACTGCACGGGCGTGTTCGCGCTCGCCTCCGTGGCAGCCATGCAGGGCCGCATCGCGATTGCCCACTTCATGGGCGACGGCGTGAAGCCGCTCAAGCTCAACCAGGTGGCGTCCAACATCTTCACCTCCCCGGAAATTGCTTCGGTGGGTGTGTCCGAGGCCGACCTTGCGTCCGGGAAGTACCAGGGCGATGTTGTGATGCTGTCCTTGCTCAGCAATGCCCGCGCCAAGATGCGCAACACCAAGGACGGCTTCGTCAAGATCATCGCCCGCAAGGGATCCGGCACCGTGATCGGTGGCGTGGTGGTGGGCCCGAACGCCTCCGAGCTCATTTTCCCGATCTCCGTGGCCGTCACGCAGAAGCTCCACGTGGACGACGTCGCAAGCGCGTTCACGGTGTACCCGTCCCTCACGGGATCCATATCCGAAGCTGCACGGCGCCTGCACGTGCACATGTAGCTCCGTAGTCAGAGCCCGAGCGCCCGTTTCGAGGCTTCGCTGCACGCCATGCCGTTCGCACGGCACCCTGCGCAGCGAGCCATCGAAACGGGCGTTTCTGCTCCTAGTGGCGGAGTGCCTGCACAGCTTGAGCCAGCGTCATGCGCAGCGCGGGGCCGTGTCCCGGCAGGATCACGTTTGCTTGTACGCTCTCCAGCTGCCGGGCAGAGGCCAACGCCCCAGACGGGTCGGAGTGGTACATCCTGTGCAGCATCTGGGGTCCGGATGCCGGGCTGATCGGGTGGCCCGTGACAAAGGTGTCACCCACGGCAATCGCCTGGGCACCCGGCAGCAGCAATGCGACGTTGCCAGGGGTGTGCCCGGGGAGCGGGATGGCCTGGGGGTGGCCCGGCAGGCTGTGGAGTCGGTCCGTGGTCCAAGCCTCCGCGCGCATGGCCGGCTCCGCTTGAAGGGCCTTGGCTTCGATGACGTGGAGCATCCACCGGAAAACGCGGGGACGCCATGCGCGGAGCAAAACCTGCCCGAACGTGACCTGATGCTTCTCCCTGCCCTGAACGTGGGGGAGCTCCTCGGGGGAGCAGAGGATGGGCGTGCCGAAGGTCCGTGAGAAGTACGCCGCAGATCCGGTGTGGTCCACGTGCCCGTGCGTGATGAGCATGGCTTTGGCGTCGGCGGGCTCCAGGCCCAGCTCCCGGATCGATTCCAGGACGAGGTCGCGGTCGGCAGGGTAGCCGCCGTCGATCATCATGAAGCCTGAGGAGTCACGGACGAGGAGCCAGTTGGACGCAGGTCCCTCAACTAAATGGACGCCGGGCGCGGGTTCGGATACCTTCACACCGGAATTCTAGGTTGTTCCTTGCTCTGGTGACGCGAGAACGCTGGAATGCTGCGGGATCGCCGATCCGGACCAGGCGATTTCGCAGCGTTCCAGCGGGATCGCAACCAGCTCCAGCTGCGGTGCTTCCGCGGTCTCAGGCGGCAGCCGCTTGGAAGTGTTTTTCGATGATCGCCTTGATGTCCCCATGGCAGCCCCCGCAGCCCGTTCCGGCGCGGGTGGCCTTGGAGACCTCGCCAACTGTGCTGCAGCCCTCCAGGACGGAGCCTGAGATGGTGGAGGCGCTCACTCCTGCGCAACGGCACACGGTCCGCTGGGGATCGTTGCTGGTGGCGCCGGTGTCCAGTTGGTCGGGACCATCGAGCCGGAGCAGGAGGGAGCGGTCGGCGGGCAGCTCCGAGGAGCGCTCGAAGAGCACCACCAGCTCAGCAGCCGTCCGGGGCATGCCCACCGCAACGAGGCCTTCCAGCACCCCGCCGCGGGTGGTCATCTTCACGTAGCGGCCGTGTTCGGGATCGGCCCACTGGGAGATCTGCCGGCGGGCACGCCCTGAAGCAGCACCGGCTTCCAGCAATTCTTCATCCCAGGGATCAGCCACGTTGTCTCCCGCCACGGCAAGGTTGATGCTCCGTGACTTCAAGACCACCACTCCGGGCTTTTCCTTGGGGAGCGGCTCGAGGGCATCCGCGGCGGCCTGGCCGTCCCGGGCAAGGACCACGAGGTATTCGGCCAACCACTCGGCCTGCCGCCACCCCGGGCCCACCAGGCCGGACGGGCCGGTGGCTGTGCGGCATTCAACGCATGAACCGTCCGGGCAGCGCACTTCAGCACAGTCGCCGATCGCGAACATGTGGGGCTCGTGATAGGTCCGGAGGTGGTGGTCCACCAGGATACCGGCGCCGGTAGGAAGTCCACAGCCCTCGGCCAGTTCGATCCGGGGACGGACACCGCACGACAAGACCAGCAGGTCGCCGTCGATCGCTGAGCCGTCATCCAGCAGCAGCGCTGAGAAGCTGCCGTCAGGGCCGGACGTTTCGATGCCGGTGGAACGGGCATTGCCGGCCATCCGGACGCCACCCGCCCGCAGGCTGTTGGTAAGGACGGAGCCACTGCCGCGGTCAATACTACGGCCCAGGGGGAAGGGTCCGTTGTGGACCACCGTGGTTTGGGCGCCCTCTTCAGAGGCCGCCAGCGCGGTTTCCAAACCCAGAACCCCGCCGCCCAGGACCACCACGCGTTTGCCATCGGCAACCGCGGCGCGAAGCACGGCAGCATCCTGCAGATCGCGCAAAGCTGTGACTCCGGCCGGAAGGACGGGCTTGGCCGGATCGGGGTTGAGCCCGGTGAGGTTGGGAATGACCGGACGCGAGCCAGTGGCAAATACCAGGCGGTCGTAGTGTTCAGAGGTGCCATCGGAGAGGACTACCTGCTGGCGGGCGCGGTCGATCCTTTTGACCTTGGTGCCCAGGCGGACGTCAACGCCGTCGGACTCCAACTCGGACGCATCGGCCATCGCCAACGCCCCGGCCGTGGTGCGGCCCACGCCGAGCTCAGCAACCATGACCCTGTTGTACGCAGCCTCTGTCTCTTGACCCACCACCAGCAGTTGTACCAGCCCTGTGCGGACGGCGGGGAGCAGTTCGTCAATAAGCCGTGCTGCCACTGGTCCGAATCCAACTACAACAATGCGCTCGCTCATGATGCCTCCTTGACGTGCAGTGGCAGCCGCGTCCCGGCAGGAACTGCGTACGAGTCCAATTCCTGGGTGGAGACTGCCCGCCGGACCCATACCCGGCTGGTCTTGAATTCCGGCATGCCGGAGATGGGATCTGTGGCCGCTTCGGTGAGGCGGTTGGCGTTTTCCTGGCCGGGGAAGTGGAACGGCAGGAAGACAGTGTCGGGTCGGACGGTGGCGCTGAGTTCAGCGCGGCACAGCACTTCGCCGCGCTCATTCGTGACGGTGGCGTAGTCGCCATCGGCGATGCCGCGGGCAGCTGCTGTGCCTGGGTGGATGAGGAGCCGGGCCTGTGGCTGTGATACCATCAGCTCGCTCACGCGACGGGTCTGGGCGCCGGACTGGTAATGCTCCAGGAGCCGGCCGGTAACCAGGGCCAGCGAATCATCCGCAAACGAACGGACGGCCCGCTTGGAGGGGGTCACCGGAACCATGACGGCCCGGCCGTCGGCGTGGGCAAATCCGTCGGCGAAAAGCCGCGGAGTCCCGGTGCTTCCCACAGGATAGGGCCAGTAGGCAGCTTCGCCCCGGTCCAGCATGGCGTAGTCGATGCCCGAGTAATCGGCCAAACCACCCGCGGATGCCAGTCGCAGCTCTTCAAAGACGGTCTCGGGATCGTCGCTGAACGTTGAAGGGGCCTCAAGAAGTTCAGCCAGTCGCGCCATGAGCCACAACTCGCTGCGAACACCCGGGGGAGGAGTCAGTGCCCGGCGACGTCGGATCACGCGGCCTTCGAGGTTGGTCAGCGTGCCCTCTTCCTCGGCCCACTGCGTCACAGGAAGAACCAAATCCGCTTCAGCAGCTGTCTCTGACATGAAGAAGTCGCAGACCACCAGGAAGTCCAGGCTTCGAAGTCCTCGGATCACTGCGTTCGTGTCCGGCGCCGAGACCACTACGTTGGCACCATGCACGAAAAGGCACCTGACGCCGTCGGGCTGTCCAAGAGACTTAAGAAGTTCGACGGCGGGCAAGCCGGGACCGGGGATGACCGACTCGTCGACGCCCCACACGCCGGCCACGTGGGCGCGCGCAGCGGGATCGGTGATCTTGCGGTAGCCCGGGAGCTGGTCGGCCTTCTGTCCGTGTTCGCGGCCACCCTGGCCGTTGCCCTGGCCGGTGAGCGTGCCGTAGCCGCTGCGCGCAGAGCCGGGCAGGCCAAGGAGCAGGCTGAGGTTAATGGCCGCCGTGGCGGTATCCGTGCCGTCCACGTGCTGTTCCACACCGCGTCCGCTGAGAATGTAGCTGCCGCCGTCACGGGCTCCTTGCGCCAAACGGCGGGCGGTTTCACGGATCAGGGTGGCTGGGACGCCGGTGATGGACTGGACGCGTTCCGGCCAGAACGCCGAAAGGCTCCGCACCACGGCCGCGTAGCCGCTGGTGTTGGCCTCGATGTACGCCACGTCGGCCAGGCCTTCGTGAACCACCACGTGGCTGATGCCCAAGATGAGAGCCAAATCGGTACCTGGCGTCGGCTGCAAGTGGAGACCGCCGCCGTCGGACGTGAACGCAGCAGTAGCCGAGCGGCGGGGATCCACCACGATCAGGCCACCGGCGTCCCGTGCGCCCTGCAGGTGCTGGACGAACGGAGGCATGGTCTCGGCAACGTTGGAACCGAGCATGAGGATCACGGACGCGGTGTCGAGGTCCGTGACAGGGAAGGGCAGTCCGCGGTCCACACCGAAGGCGCGGTTGCCTGCCGCAGCAGCGGAGGACATGCAGAACCGGCCGTTGTAATCGATCCGTGAGGTACGCAGTGCCAGCCGGGCGAACTTGCCCAGCAGGTAGGCCTTCTCGTTGGTGAGGCCGCCGCCGCCGAAGACTCCTACGGCGTCATTCCCATACCGCTGCTGGGTGTCCTTCACAGCTGCGGTGATGAGCATGAGGGCCTGGTCCCAGGAGATCGGCTGGTGGATGCCGTCCGATCCTTTGAGCATGGGTTCGGTGACGCGCCCGTTGTGACGCAACAACGACGCCGATGTCCAGCCTTTGCGGCACAGCCCGCCCCGGTTGGTGGGGAAGTCGCGCCCGGATACTTCCAGGGGAGCGGCCGGGGCTGCCTCCGGTGCGGCCGCTGCCGCTGCTCCCGGCACTGCCGAAGCAGCCGGGGTCAGCGTCATGGCGCACTGGAGCGCGCAGTAGGGGCAGTGGGTATCGGCGCCGTTGGGCATCTAGATGTGTCCGATCGTGTTGCGCTTCTGGGCAGGGCGGATATAGAAGACCCAGCAGACGATGAGCATCAGGACATAGGCTCCAACGAATCCGTAGAACGCCGGGGTGTAGGAGCCGCTGGCCGAGTTGGAGGCATTCAGCACCTGGGGGATCACGAAGCCACCGTAGGCGCCGATCGCGGAGATCAGGCCCAGCGAGGACGAGGCGAGCCGCGCCGTGGTGGTGCTCGGGGCTCCGGCGCGGGCGGCCCTGCTGGACGTTGCGAAGATGACAGGGATCATGCGGTACGTGGCACCGTTTCCGAACCCGCTGGCCAGGAAGAGCAGCAGGAACAAGGTGAGGAAGAGCCAGAAGTTCTTCAGCGGCAGCGTCCAGATCATGGTCAAGGTGATCACAGCCATGGAGGCGAACGAGGCAATGGTCATCCGGGCGCCACCCATGCGGTCAGCCATGCGGCCACCGTAGGGACGGGCCAGGGAGCCAACCAGCGGGCCCAGGAAGGCAAGTGAGAGTGCCACAGCACCGACATGGATGGAGGAGAAGTCCGGGAAGTAGTCTTTGATCAGCTTGGGGAAGACGCCCGCGAAGCCGATGAAGGAACCGAACGTTCCGATATACAGGAACGCCATGATCCACAGGTGCGGCTCCTTGAGAGCGGCCAGTGAACCGGCCACGTCACCCTTGGCGCTGGTGAGGTTGTTCATGTACTTGTAAGCGCCGAAGGCGGCGATGATGATCAGCGGAATCCAAATGATGCCTGCCATCGGCAGGTTGACGGTTCCGGCGGCCAGGAGAGTGATGGCGATCGGGACAACAAGCTGGGCGACGGCGGCACCCAGGTTTCCGCCGGCGGCGTTCAGTCCCAGGGCCCAACCCTTTTCACGGGCGGGGTAGAAGAAGGTGATGTTGGCCATCGAGCTGGCGAAGTTGCCGCCGCCAAAGCCGGCAAGCCCGGCCATGAGGAGCATGACGCCGAAGGGCGTTTCCGGGTTGGAGACGCAGATAGCGAGGCCTGTGGTGGGAATCAGCAGGAGCAGCGCCGAGACGATGGTCCAGTTCCGGCCACCAAACTTGGGAACCATGAAGGTGTAGGGAATACGAAGCGTGGCGCCTACCAGGCTGGGGATGGAGATGAGCCAGAAGATCTGGTTGGTGTCAAAGGCAAACCCGGCTGCGGGGAGCTGGACCACCACGATGGACCAGAGCTGCCAGACGACGAAACCGAGGAATTCGGCGAAGATGGACCAGTAGAGATTGCGCTTGGCGATGGACCGGCCTTCGGCTTCCCACTGGCCCTTGTCCTCGGCATCCCAGTTGGCAATCCAGCGGCCGGGGCGGTGTTCAAGAGCGGGGGCTGCGGTGGCAGTGGACTGGGCGGGAGCCAGTGCATCTGCGGTGCGGTCAACAGTCACGGAGTGCCTCCTTGGTGGGGGACGTTGTTATTCCAAGGTAGGTTTTGCGCATTTCGTGGACGGGCGCCGTTTGTAAACGTGCTGTGACATTTCCCTATCGGCGGGGTCACGAGCGCGTGAGGCGCTGGTGAGGTAGTGTGGCGCGGACCACAGAGTGGGATTTTCCTGTATGTCCGCATGTTGGACTTAGTTGTCCAGTCAATGGACGGCGGGAACTATTATTGAACTCTCGAATATTCCTTGCCGGGAGCCTCTCGGGGCTTCGGCCGGCGTGAAAGAAAGCTGCAAATACATGTCTTCCACCGCACCATCCAAGGAAGGCGAGTCCACTAAGCCAGTGAACTCGCGGGGCAAGGTGATCTTCGCGAGCCTGATCGGCACGACGATCGAGTTCTACGACTTCTACGCCTATGCCACCGCGTCGGTACTCGTCTTCCCGAAGCTCTTCTTCCCGGACGCCACTGACATCAACGCGTTGCTCAGTGCGTTCGCCATTTTTGGCGTTGCCTTCTTCGCGCGGCCTGTCGGTGCCGTGGTCTTCGGCCACTTTGGTGACAAGATCGGCCGCAAGGGCACCCTGGTGGCGTCGTTGCTGACCATGGGTATTGCCACGTTCCTCATTGGTCTTCTGCCCACGGCCTCCATGCCGGGTTGGGCCATCCTTGCCCCGATCATGCTGGTCATCCTGCGGTTCTTCCAAGGCCTGGCTTTGGGCGGCGAATGGTCCGGCGCGGCTTTGCTGGCCACGGAGAACGCTCCCGAGGGAAAGCGTGCCATCTACGGAACGTTCCCGCAGCTGGGTGCTCCCATCGGATTCATCATCGCCAACGTCATCTTCATCTGGATGAACGTATCCTTGAGCGCCGAAGAATTCCTGGCCTGGGGCTGGAGGGTTCCGTTCCTCCTCAGCGCCGTCCTGGTGATCGTGGGCCTCTATGTTCGTTTGAAGCTGGTGGAAAGCGCGTCCTTCACCAAGGTCATCGAACAGGACAAGGTGCAGAAGCTGCCCCTCGCAGCCACCCTCAAGAGCCACTGGCGTCCGGTGGTGGCCGGTACGTTCATCATGTTTGCCACCTACGTGCTCTTCTACATCATGACCACGTTCACGCTGTCCTACGGCACCAAGCCCACCCTGGCCGGTGCACAGGCAGCGGCTGAAAAAGCCGGCAAGCCCATGACGGCCGACCAGATTGCCGCTTTCGTTCCCGGCCTGGGAATCACCCGGTCCGACTTCCTCTGGATGCTGATCATCGGCGTCGTCTTCTTCGGCATCTTCACCGTGGTCTCCGGGCCGCTCGCTGAGAAGTGGGGCCGGCGAAAGTTCCTGCTGGGCGTCACCGCCGGTATCTTCGTGTTCGGTGCCCTCTGGTTCACCATGTTCGGTCCCGGCCAGGCAGCGGCCATGGTTGGCCTCATTGTGGGCTTCACACTCATGGGCCTGACCTTCGGGCCCATGGCGGCCATCCTTCCTGAGTTGTTCCCGGCCAACGTCCGGTACACCGGATCAGCCGTGGCCTACAACCTGTCCTCCATGATTGGTGCCGCTCCGGCCTCGTTCGTAGCCATTGCGCTCTGGTCTGCAGCGAACGGCAGCACCTGGCTGGTGGGCGTCTACATGGCCGCCGCCGCAGTGGTGACCTTCATCGCGCTCTGGCTGACGCGCGAGACCAAGGACATGGACTACGAGAACAACGTGTCCTAAGCAGCCCAATAACGACGGCGGCTCCGCACCATTGGTGCGGAGCCGCCGTCGTTAAGGGGTACTTGGCGTTAGTCCTCGATGGTGGCGATAACTGCGCCGGCGGCAACAGTCTCGCCGGCCGTGGCAGCGAGGCCACGTACGGTACCGGCCTTGTGGGCGGTGAGGGGCTGTTCCATCTTCATGGCTTCGAGAACCACGATCAGGTCGCCTTCAGCCACCACGTCGCCTTCAGCAGCTGCCACCTTGACGATGGTGCCCTGCATCGGTGAGGTCAGGGCGTTGCCACCGGCTGCAGCAGCCGCAGCGCCAGCTGAACGGGAGCGCTTCTTGGACTTGCCGGACTTGGTGCCCGGGCCGCTGGAAACTGCTGCGACACCGCCACCCAGGCCGGAGGGAAGGACCACCTCAAGGCGCTTGCCGCCCACCTCGACGACGACGCGCTGGCGCTCACCGGCGTCGGCAGTGTCTGTGCCGGCAGTGCTGGCAGACCACGCCGGGATGCTGTTGACGAACTCGGTTTCGATCCAGCGTGTGTGGACCTTGAACGGGCCCTCCGCCGGGGCGAAAGCGGGATCGGTCACCACTGCGAGGTCGAAGGGGATAACGGTGGGGATGCCCTCAACCACCATCTCCTCCAACGCCCGGCGTGAACGCTGGAGCGCTTGTTCGCGGGTGGCGCCGGTGATGATCAGCTTGGAGAGCATGGAGTCGAAGTTGCCGCTGATCACGTCGCCCTGCTCCACGCCGGAATCGATCCGGACGCCGGGGCCGGTGGGGTTCTTCAGGGTGGTGATGGTGCCGGGGGCAGGCATGAAGTTGCGGCCCGGGTCCTCGCCGGTGATGCGGAACTCGAAGGAGTGGCCGCGGACCTCAGGGTCGTCGTAGCCGAGTGCTTCGCCGCGGGCAATGCGGAACTGCTCGCGGACCAGATCGATTCCCGTGACTTCCTCGGACACGCAGTGCTCCACCTGGAGGCGTGTGTTGACCTCGAGGAAGGAAATGGTGCCGTCCTGGCCCACCAGGAATTCACACGTTCCGGCGCCAAGGTAGTTGGCTTCCTTGAGGATGGCCTTGGAGGATTCGTAGAGTCGCTTGTTCTGCTCTTCGGTCAAGTACGGAGCGGGGGCTTCCTCGACGAGCTTCTGGTTACGGCGCTGCAGTGAGCAGTCGCGGGTGGAGACCACCACGACGTTGCCAAATGCGTCGGCCAGGCACTGGGTCTCGACGTGCCGCGGAGCATCCAGGAAGCGCTCGATGAAGCACTCGCCGCGGCCGAAAGCTGCAATGGCCTCCCGGACGGCCGATTCGTAGAGCTCGGGAATCTCGTCCATGGTGCGGGCAACCTTGATGCCGCGTCCGCCGCCGCCGAAGGCAGCCTTGATGGCAACCGGGAGGCCGAACTCTTCGGCAAACTTCAGGATTTCGTCGGCCGATTCCACCGGGTCAGCCGTGCCCGGGACCAGCGGAGCGCCCACCTTTTCGGCGATGTGGCGGGCCTGGACTTTGTCGCCGAGGGCCGAAATGGCCTCGGGGGAGGGTCCGATCCAGGTGATGCCGGCGTCGATGACTTTGGCAGCGAAATCGGCGTTCTCCGCCAGGAACCCGTATCCGGGATGGATCGCGTCCGCGCCGGACTGCTTGGCGACGTCGATGATCTTGTCCATTACCAAGTACGACTCAGCAGCCGTGTTGCCGCCCAAAGCATAGGCTTCGTCGGCCAGTCGGACATGGAGTGCGTCACGGTCAGGGTCGGCGTAGACCGCTACGGAGGCAATGCCTTCGTCCCGGGCGGCTCGAATGATGCGGACCGCGATTTCGCCGCGGTTGGCAATCAAGACCTTGGTAAGAGGGCTGGAAATGGGCTGCGCCGGGTTAGCTGACAAGTTGTTGACTCCTTCTGTCCTTGAGGAGCCTAGCGCGATTGTGAGGGTTCCGCCCATATTGATGGGGGATTCCGTGTGTGAGGCGATGTTCCTTTGTAGGGTTACTACAAATGTGTTCTACTGCTCATCGTTGTCCCACAGCTCGGTGATTCCCACGTTCGCGTGGACCAGCAAGTCCCGCAGCGTGGAGATGGAAAGCCCGACGACGGCGTGCGGGTCGCCGTTGACCTTGCGGATGAAGGCCCCACCCAGGCCGTCGATGGTGAAGGACCCGGCGCAGTGCAGGGGCTCTCCGGTGGCGATGTAGGCGTCGATTTCCCGTGGGCTCATCTGGGCAAAGTGGACCTCGGCGCTGGATACTCCGCCGACGGTGGCGCCGGTGCCTTCCGGGGCCTCATCGTCCTCGGCGTCAGCGGCAGTGTCCCGGCAGTCCACCAGCCAGTGACCGGTGTGCAGCACACCTTGCGAGCCACTCATACGCAACATCCGTTCCCGCGCGACCTCCGCGGTGTACGGCTTGCCATGGGACTCGCCGTCGAATTCGAATACTGAATCGCAACCGATGACCAGCGCACCTTCGGCTTCGGGGAGGGCGGCAACTGCCTCGGCCTTGGCCCGTGCCAGCAGGAGCGCGGTGTCGTGCGCGTCAGTCACTCCGTACTTAGCCTGAACAGCGTCCTCGTCAACGTCCGACACCAGGACGTCGTGCTGGATCCCGGCTTCCGTGAGCAGCTTGGTGCGGGCGGGGGACTGGGAGGCGAGAATCAATCGGGTCACGCCACCCAGCCTAATACGAACCCTCTCTCACCTCCCGCGTGCTTTCCGCCGACCCTCTCGCACATCCCACGTGCTTAAACCGAACGCTCACTCACTTGCCTCCAGCAAGTGAGTGAGCGTTCGTGAATATCGACTGCTATGTGAGAGACCGTTTAGTGGACGAGTTCTCCGGCGTCGGCCTTCCTGCGGTCGCTGCGCTCCAGCTTGGCGCCTTCAACATCGACGTCCGGAAGAACACGTTCCAGCCACTTGGGCAGCCACCAGGCCTTCTCGCCCAGTAGGTACATCACAGCGGGAACGATGGTCATGCGGACGACGAAGGCATCAATCAGCACACCGAAGGCCATGGCGAAGCCCAGCGGCCGGACCATCGTGAGGTGGCTGAAGATGAAGCCGGAGAACACGCTGACCATGATGATCGCGGCGGCAGTGACCACGGCGGAGGCATGGCTGAAACCGGAGCGGACCGCGTGTTTGGCGGACTCGCCGTGCATAAACGACTCCCGCATACCCGACGTGATAAACACCTGGTAGTCCATGGCGAGTCCGAACAGCACCCCGATCAGGATGATGGGCAGGAAGCTCAGGACGGCGCCCGGGTTGGCGACGTCGAAGATCCCTCCGAGCCAGCCCCACTGGTAGACGGCAACTACGGCACCGAAGGCAGCGGCCAGCGAGAGCAGGAATCCGCCCGTGGCCAGCAACGGCACAACGATCGAGCGGAACACCAGGAGCAGCAAGAGCAAGGACAGCCCGACGACGATCGCCAAGTACGGCGGCAACGCGGCTCCGAGCTTGTTGGAAACGTCAATGTTGCCCGCGGTTTGTCCGGTCAGGCCGATTTTCACGTCAAGGTCGTCGCTGATCACTGCACCCTTGGCGCGGAGATCGGACACCACTTGCACGGTGCCCGCACTGGCCGGGCCTTCCTTGGGAATGACTTGGAAGACTGCGGTACGGCGGTCTTCGCTCAGCGCGATCGGTACAGCCGCGATGACGTTTCCTACACTGCGAAGTTCGTCCGCGACATCGAACTGCTTGTTCTTGGCGTCGTTTTCGCTGAGGCCTTCAGGGAATTCGCCGACGACGACGATCGGGCCGGTGACGCCTTCGCCGAAGCTGCTGCGGGTGAGGTCATAGGCCTTGAAGGCCTGCGAATCGACCGGCTCGGAGCCGCCGTCGGGAAGTGCCAACCGAAGCTGGGAAGCCGGCAACGCAACGGCTCCGAGAAGGACGACGCTGAGGACTAATGCAACCCACGGGTGACGCGTCACCATGCCGCCCCAGCCCCCGCTGCTTCGCTTCTCTTCGAGTTCGCGATCGGCAGCTTCGTGGCCGGGCTCGGCGTTGTGCTTGGCAGCCTTCGCCCAAGCGCGCTTGGAGATCAGCCTGCGGCCGATCAACCCCAGGACGGCAGGCGTCAGGGTCAAAGCGACGACGACGGCGACCGCGACAGTTGCTGCGGCGGCAACACCCATCACTGCGAGGAAAGGCAGGCCCGGAACCACGAGGGCTGCCAAGGCGATGATGACGGTGAGACCGGCGAACAACACAGCGTTACCTGAAGTACCCGTAGCCAAGGCAGCGGATTCCTCCGCGTCCATGCCGGCCAGAAGCTGGGTGCGGTGTCGGTTGACGATGAACAGGGAGTAGTCAATACCAACCGCGAGGCCGAGCATCAGGGCAAGCATCGGGGAGATGGAGCTCATGTCGATGACGCTGGTCAGTGCGAACGTTCCGCCGACACCTACAGCTACGCCGATCAGGGCCATCAGGAGAGGAAGCCCGGCCGCGATGAGTGTGCCGAGCATGAGGATCAGCACCAAGGCCGCGACTGCGACGCCCACGATTTCAGCAATACCGAAGATTTCCGAGACATCTTCGGTGATTTCCTTGCTGGCGTAGGCCGTGACGCCGGCGGAAGAAACTCCGTGGACGATCTCCTGAACCTCTTCGCGGACGGCGGGGTCAACGGCGTTGATGGAGGTCTTGAACTGGACCTGGGCTACCGCTGCTTTGTTGTCGCTGGACACAAAACGGAGGCCTTCGGAGGCTTCGAGCTGTCGCTTGCCCAGAGCCAATGTGGCGGCGCCGTCGGCAGCTTCCTTGGCTCCGGCGTCGAGCTTTTCCTTGTTGGCAGCAAGTTCTGCGCGCTGCGGCGCCAACTGGGCTTCAATCTGGGCGGGTGTGAGGCCAGAGGCAGCGAGTTGCTGCTCCACCCCGGCGAGTTGCGCCTCGCCGGCTTCCAGCTGCGCGCGGGAAGTATCAAGCTGGGCCTGGCCCTCGGCGGCCTTCGCTTCACCGGCTGCGAGCTCAGCCGCGGAGTTATCCAACTGCTCCTGCGTGGTGAACGGGTTCACCGTCCCCTGCACGTCAGGCATGGCTTCGAGCTTGGTGAGCGCAGCCGCGACCGCGTCCTTTTTGGCTTGGTCGAAGCCGGCATCTCCGGCGTCGAACACCACGCTGGCGGAGCCGCCCGAAGAATCAGGGAGCGCTTCCTTGAGTTTGTCGGCCATCTGCTGGGTTTCGGTGCCCGGGATGGTGAAGTTGTTGGACATGGTGCCGTGGAAGGCTGCGGCCGAGCCGCCCACCGCCACCATGACGGCCAGCCAGATGGAGATGACCAGCCAGCGGCGCCGATACGAAAACTTGCCGAGACGGTAGAGGAACGAGGCCATGTCAGAACCGATCTGTGGTGGTTGGAACGGAGGGGGAGGCTGCTGAGACTTGGACTGACGCGTCCGACGGCGGCGCGAAGCCGGCGCCCAGGAGGCCCATCGCATCGATGAGGTGCTGGCGAAGTACCGCGAGGGATTCCGCCGAGAGATCAGGGCCGCGATCGGCGAACCAGACGGTCATTGCGGCCTTGCCGCAGGAGATCACTGAGCCCGCCAAGGCATGGAGGTAGAGCTCACTGATGCCGGCGCCGAGTCTGCTGCGGGCGGCTTCAATGATCTGCTCGGTGCAGTGCTCCCAGGCTTCAAGCTCGGAGCGGGCCAGTTGCCGGTTGTCGTGGGTCAGGCTGAAGAGTTCGGCCATGGGTGCCACGGACATGGGATCGGCCAGCGCCATGAGGGCTGCCTGGGCGGATTCGAGAATTGACTCGTCCGCCGGGCGTAGCCGGAACTGCTCCAAGGCGTGGTCCATGAAGCCGTCGGCAACGGATGCCAAGGCGGCTTCGAGGCTGGGGAAGTAGTTGAAGAAGGTTCGTCGTGAGACGCCGGCGCTGGCTGCGATGTCTTCCACGGTGAAATTGCCGGACCCTTTGCTACGCAAAAGGCCCAAGGCTGCGGAAGCGATGGAACTGCGGGTGGCCGCCTTGTTGAGTTCGCGCCTGGAGGGGGCGCTGGGCTCGGAAGGAGACGATTCCGCAGCGGCTTCCTGGCTACTGGTTTGAGTCACATACTTACACTAAGTGCAAGTTTGCACTCTGCGCAATGTGAGCGTGCCCGTGCCCCTGATACTCAAAGTCCCGCCCTCGTTCGCTCAGCTCGCCGCTGGGCGGCGAGAGGACGAAGGAGGGCGGGACCTTTGGGCTGATCCGACTAGAACTGGTGAGGCTGGGCCGGGGGAGTCGGCGGGGTAAATTGCTGCTGCTGGGCTGGCTGCTGCGGCTGTGTCGGCTGAGCGGGCTGTTGCGTGGCCGTTTTGGTCAGATAGACCGACTGTCCCGTAGCTCCGGGTTCGCCTTCACCCAACGGCAGGACGTACACGGCGGTGCCGTACGCGCAGACTTCGGTCCAGTTGGTGCCCATTTCAGAGGTGTCGAACCGCATGGCGACGATGGCATTGGCGCCACGTTGCTGCGCTTCGTTGACCATGCGTGCCATAACTTCCTGGCGGCTTTCATAGAGTGCCTTGGTCATTTCGGGCAGTTCGCCGCCGCCGAGGGAGCGGAAGCCGGCCAGCATTTGCGAGCCGATGTCCCGTGAGCGGACGGTGAGACCCATGACTTCGCCGAAGACGGCGTCGATCCGATGGCCCGGGATTTCATTGGAAGTGACGATCAACATGGTCAGAGCCTATCCAGAGTTGACCCCTTTAACGGGGAAATCCCCCGGGGAGAACTCCCCGGGGGATTTGCGCCGTTTCAAAGGGACTGAAATTAGGCCTTCGAGTCGGCCAATTCGCGATGGTCCGCTTCGGCTGCTGCCTTGTCGGCGGCGTACTCGTCGGCAAAGGCGGCACCGTTGCGGGGTGCGTTGTACAGCGATTCATCCAGGATGCCCTGGCGCTTGGCCACGATGGCCGGAACCAGTGCCTGGCCCGCCACGTTGACGGCGGTCCGGCCCATGTCCAGGATGGGGTCGATGGCCAGCAGGAGGCCGACGCCGGCCAGCGGCAGTCCCAGCGTGGACAGCGTCAGCGTGAGCATGACGACGGCGCCGGTGGTACCGGCGGTAGCGGCCGAACCAAGGACGGAGACCAGAACGATCAGCAGGTACTGGCTGAAGTCAAGGTTGATGCCGAAGAACTGTGCCACGAAGATGGCTGCGATCGCCGGGTAGATCGCTGCGCAACCGTCCATCTTGGTGGTGGCGCCCAGCGGCACGGCGAAGGAAGCGTAGCCGGAGGGGACGCCGAGGTTCCGTTCAGTGACGCGCTGCGTGAGCGGCAGCGTGCCAATGGACGAGCGGGAAACGAACGCCAGCTGCACGGCCGGCCACACTCCGGAGAAGTACTGCTTGATGGAGAGCCCGTGAATGCGCACCAGGATGGGGTAGAGGACGAAGAGCACCAAGGCCAGGCCGATGTAGATGGCCGCAGTGAACTTGCCCAAAGAACCGATAGTGTCCCAGCCGTAGATGGCCACAGCGTTACCGATCAGTCCTACTGTGCCCAGCGGAGCGAGGCGGATGATCCACCACAGGACCTTTTGGATGACGGCCAGCGCTGAAGCGTTGAACGTCAGGAAGGCCTCGGCCTGCTTGCCAACCTTGAGGGCAGCAACACCGATCGCGATCGCAATGACCAGGATCTGCAGCACGTTGAAGTTGACGGCAGTGCTGACGGTGGTGGCAGCGTTGGCGCTCTCGGTCACAGTGGAGCTGGCGCCGAGTCCCAGGAAGTTCTTCGGGAAGAGGCCGATCAGGAAGGCCCACCAGTCACCGGTCTTGCCAGCGTACTTGGCTTCTTCTGTAATGCCGGTAGCTGCGCCCGGCTGCAGGAGTACGCCCAGGCCGATGCCGATCAGAACCGATACCAGCGAGGTGATCGCGAACCAGAGCAGTGTGTTCCATGCCAATCGGGCGGCGTTGGACACCTGGCGCAGGTTGGCGATGGAGCTCACCACAGCGGTGAAAATCAAAGGTACGACGGCGGTCTGCAGCAAGGAGACGTAGCTGGAGCCGATCGTCTGGAGAGTAGCCCCCAGGGCATTGGGGGCGGTCTTGGTGCTGCCCGTGTACTTGGCGATGAGGCCAAGGATGAGGCCCACAATGAGGGCTGCGATGATCTGGACGCCGAAGGAACCGGCCCACTTGGGGAGCCGGAAGCCGCTCTTGCCAGCTGCTGGGGATGTGTTGGTTGAGGTGCTCACCGGAACACGTTAGGTGCAGTGCCAATAACATAGCGAACGGACGTTGAGAAATGTTACGTGCGCAAAAGTTATTCCCGCGGTTTTGTGACGTTGATCTCAGTCGAGGGCGTTCGGGCCGGATTGCAAGGCCGTGGATCCCGTCTTTGCGGTCATGGTCGCTAAAAAGGGACTCGCATGGTGACGAGGCCGGCCGGGTCATCATGCAGGTCACACAGCATGGGCGGCGGACGCGGTTCGCGTATTTACCGGGCCGGGTCACGGTGGTCTCCGATGAGGACGGGTCCCGGTCGAACTCCTGGGTTGCTGATGGCAAGGGCCGTCTGGTGGGGGTGCTGGACGCGGAGGACCGGCGTCAGTCCATGTCCTATGACGCGCATTCGAATCTGGTGTCTTTGACCGAGCGTGACGGTGCTGTCACGGTCCACGGTTACGACACCCGCGGACGGAAGATCCGGACCGTCACCCCCGAAGGCGCGGACCTGACGTATGGGTGGGACGAGCAGGACCGCATCACCACCCTGGTGACCGCATCCGGTGCCACCGTCACCTACGAGTACGCCGATGACCTCTCCCGGGACCCCTCGGTGGTGGTGGACCCGTTGGGTGGCCGGACCGAGCTGGAATGGCGGGACGGGCTCCTGGAACAGGTCACCGACCCCGGTCGGGGTCACTATTGGTTTTGAGTACGACGGGTTCGGGGACCTCATCGCAACCCGGAACGCCGCAGGGGACACCGCCAGGATTGTCCGGGACCGGGCGGGTCGTCCGGTGACGGCGTTGAGCCCGTCGGGGGCAGAGACCCGGTTTAGTTACGACGATGCCGGGGTGCTGACACGCCGGGTGGACCCGGACGGGGCGGTGTGGGCGTTCGAGCACGACGCCGCGGGCCGGACCACCGCAATGGTTGCTCCTGATGGGGGAAGGACGGTGTTCGAGTACGCCCCCAACGGGGAACTGTCCCGCACCACCGACCCGCTGGGCCGCAGTATCGAACGGGTGGTTGATGAGCTCGGGAACCTCACCGCCGCGGTGTCGCCGGACGGGGGCAGGTGGGGGTTCACCCATGACAACCTCTCCCGGCTCATCGCAGTAACGGACCCGGGCGGGCATGACTGGGTGAGGGAGTACGACACGGTCGGTGCCCTGACTGCCGTCGTTGATCCGACCGGTGTCCGGACCGGAGCGGTCACGGACCGGTCCAACGGGACGGCGTCCCTGACCGACGCGTTCGCCACGAATACCTACAGTTTTGATGAGTACGGCCGCCCCGCGAAAATCGAATCTGTCGACGGGTCCGCGGAGCTGGTGTCTTACGACGGTGCGGGGAACCCGGTTGAGTTGGTCGATGGTGAGGGCGGGTTGACGGTCCTGGGCCGCGACGCTGCCGGGAAGATCACCTCGATCACCTCCCCCACAGGGGCGGTGACCCGGTTCGAATACGACCACTGCGGCCGACCCTTCCGCAGTATCGACCCGGTCGGGGCCGTCACGGAACTGTCCTACGACCCCGACCAGCGCCTCACCTCCAGGAGACTGCCCACCGGTGAGGTCGAAACCTTCGCCTACGGCGCGTGTGGCCGGTTGACCGCGAAGCATACTCCGGGGGAGGGCACGGCCCGGTACGGGTACGACAAGGTCGGGCGACTGAGCTTCGCCCAGGATTCCTGGTACGGGACCCGCCGCTTTGAATACAACCTCGCCGGGGAACTGGTGTCCACGATGAACGGGGTGGGTGGCAGGACCCGGTTCGAGACGGGGCACTGATCGCCGCCATCGAACGCGACCTTGCGGGCCGGCGGGTGGTCATCACCGACCACACGGGCGGGGCGGGGTATGCGGTGGAGCACGAACTGTGCTTTGACCGGCGCGGACTCCTCACCCGAAAGTCCAACGGCAACGGGAACGGGACGCTGTCATGGGGGTATGACGGTGACGGGAATCCAGCAGCCGGCCACGTTACGGGCAAAGGCGCCCAGTTTCTCCTGAGTGCGAGCGTCAACACAGGCGCCGGGTTCGCGGGGGACATGCTCAAGAGTGGTGTGAATGGCGAAGCATTTGATCCGATCAAGTCTCTGGTTTCTTCTACTACGTCCGGAGTGTTCTCTACGGGTGTTTCTACTTCGCGGGGAAACTCATCGCAGGGTTACGCTGATCTCATTGGAACAAGCACCTCTTCGCCTATTGAGTATTTTACGAAGTCCAATATGACTACAGACTTAACTAATTCACTCATTGGACTCGGAACGAATGGAATGATCGACGAAGCATGGAAATAATGATGACTAAAGAGACTGCCGGGGACCGCGCCCTTCGTGAAAGAGCGATGCCCCACTGGTACCAATGGATGAGCGTGACAATTCCCGGTCTTATAGCGATTTTAACCTGCGTAAATAGATTTGACGAGTTTGGCTTATCTGCTTGGCTAACAAACTTTATTGTCTTGTTTATATGTATTGCCGGCATGGGGTTTGTGACATATGTCAGTTCAAATTTTGCCTCCATAAATACTTTGGTTGGCACAATTGTCCTAGGCAGTCTAGCCATAGCGGCTCTGTCCAACATACTTCCGGTCATTGCGACATCGTACGGATCGCTATGGGCGGGCTGTGGTCTCGGCTTCATGATTGGGCTGACTCTAACTGCTGGTGAACAACGATAAGTCTGGGCCTCGGTGTGATTGGCAATGAAATCCAAGCAGCACAGCAAGCAGCGAAGCCGTCATGACTAAAGAGCGGCGGAATTCTTGGGAGGGCTCCCTGATCTTCAGTGGGGTGGTTTTAATGGCCACGCTCTCTGTGATGGTGTTTGTGCCGAATGACACAGTGTTTGCTGGAGGTCGGTTCGTTACTTGCCGGTCTGGCTGTTGGTTCTCTGTTTCTTCGGTTTGGCTTACCTCGGCAGTGGATGGGTTCCGTTGTTCTGGTTTTGTTCGTTGTGGTGTGGTTGGTCTTGGGTATGCCTGGTTTGGCGGGTTCCTTGCGGGAACGTTTGCAGGTTTGGCATGGGGGCGTGCTGCTGGGAGCCGCACAAGGGGCCCGGTGGCTCCTTGTGCGGTGGAAAGCGTGGTTTTGGTTCTGCGGCGGAGGCCCGGCGACTGGCGGATGAGGCCCTGCATTCCCTGGATGGGGCAAAGCGGGGGCGTTTGACGGTCGAGCACGGCTCAGCGCGCTTTGAAGTGGCTGGTGGTGTTAAAGCAGGAATGGTCTGTCACCACGCAGCGATACGGGACTTTATCGAGTTTGATTGAACCGCCCACTGCAGCATAAACCCGCCTGCCCTTGCCGCGGGGGACTCGCCTTAATCCCGGCCGTCTCCGAGAACCCATTGCCAAGACCGGGCATCCGGCAGTGTGCATCAAAGTGACGAAGGAGCAGCACACCGAGGATGTCCGGCCTCCGGCCGGAGCCACTCCAAAATAATCAGCCCAGCAGGGCCCTGCGCAGTACGTCCAAGCCCACTGACCCGATGTTCAACGCCTTGCTGTGGAACGACTTCAGGTCGAAGTCTTCGCGGGATTCAAGCTCGGCACGGATCTGCTCCCAGAGACGCTGGCCGACCTTGTACGACGGGGCTTGGCCCGGCCAGCCGAGGTAGCGGGTGAATTCGAACTGGAGCTGGCCTTCGCTGATGTCGAGGTTGGCCTTGAGGAAGTCGAAGCCCTTCCCGGGGGTCCAGGTTCCGGTGCCCCAACGCTCGGGGATGGGCAGTTCCAAGTGGACGCCGATGTCGAAGACCACGCGGGCCGCGCGCATGCGCTGGCCATCGAGCATTCCCATGTGGTCGCCCGGGTCTTTGAGGTAGCCCAGTTCCAGCATGAGCTGCTCGGCGTAGAGTGCCCAGCCCTCGCCGTGGCCCGAGACCCAGCAGACGTTGCGCCGCCAGTTGTTCAAGAGTTCCCGGCGGTACGTTGCCGTGGCGACTTGGAGGTGGTGGCCCGGGACGCCCTCATGGAACACGGTGGTGGTTTCGGACCACGTTGTGAAGGTGTCTTCGCCTGCCGGCACTGACCACCACATACGTCCGGGCCGGGAAAAGTCGTCGGAAGGGCCGGTGTAGTAGATGCCGCCTTCGTCGGTGGGGGCGATCATGCACTCAAGAGTTCTCATGACGTCCGGGATGTCGAAGTGGACGTCAGCAAGTTCGGACACTGCCCGGTCTGAGAGTTCCTGCATCCAGGCCTTGAGGGCGTCCGTGCCCTTGATCTGGCGTGCAGGATCGTTGTTGAGGATGCTCTTGGCTTCTTCGATCGATGCACCAGGTTTGATCTGGTTGGCGATCTTCTCCTGCTCGCCGATGAGCCTCTCAAGCTCCTGGACGCCCCAAGCGTAGGTCTCTTCCAGATCTACTTCGGCGCCAACGAATGAACGCGAGGCCAGCGCGTAACGTTCGCGCCCGACTGCGTCCTTCTCCGGTGCCAGGGGCAGGAGTTCGTCCCGAAGGTATCCACCCAAGGCGCTATACGCAGAACGCGCGGCCGCAGTCCCGGCGTCGAGCTTTGACTGAACCTCGGCGGGCAGTGGCGAGCCATCAAGCGCAGCGTTGGCGGCCATCTTGGCGAAGAAGCCGTCCTCTGAGGCGTAGCGGCCGGTCTGCTCGATGACGATCCGGACTTGGCGGGCGGCGGCGACTTTTCCGGCGTCGGCAGCGGAGCGAAGCGACTCAATGTAGCCCTGAATGGCGCCAGGAACATTGGCCGCGCGGCCGGCAATGTGCTCCCAGTGCTCCACCGTGTCGGTGGGCATGAGGTCGAAAATGGCGCGAATGTCCTGGGCAGGAGAGGCAATGTTGTTCAGGTCGGCGAGGTCCCAGCCCGACTCGTGGATCTCCAGTTCCAGGCCGAGCCGCTCGCGCATGGCGTCCAGGGTGACGGCATCCACATCATCGGACGGCTCAAGGCCTGCCAAGGCATCCAAGGCCAACTTTGTGGCTTCCGCATGAGCCTCGGCACCGGCAGGGGAGTAGTCCTGGTATTCGGTTTCGTGTCCGGGCAAGCCCAGTGTGGTGGCGAAGCTGGGATTGAGTTCGATCAACTTTTCTGTGTACGCGTCAGCGACGGCATCGATGGCGGACTTCGGGCGTACAGGAGTGTTTGCAGTAGTCACCCACAGAGCCTAGCCGCGACACCGCTTACGTGAAAGGGTTGTTGAACTTTTCTACGTGAGCGAAAACTAGCCGCGGCTGCGCTTCCACGCGCCAGGACCGGGGGTGGGGTCCAGCCGCAACTGCTGACGACGCACCCAATGCCGGACGTTCGGCTTCGATGCGGCAGCTTCCTGCGTTGTCCCGAGTGAAACCACGACGGCGGCAATCGCCGCGAGCTCTTCGGCCGTCGGTTCGCCCTTGACCACCGAAAACAGCGGCGCAGCGGCTGCTTCAGCGGGTACCTGATCAGGCGCGGAATCAGCCCGGTGCTTCGGCGTGCTCACAGCGGGATGTTTCCGTGCTTCTTGGTGGGCAGGCTCGCGCGCTTGTCGCGGAGGGCCCGGAGGCCGCGGATGATCTGGAGGCGCGTGTCGGACGGAGCGATGACTGCGTCCACGTAGCCCAGTTGGGCCGCCTGGTAGGGGTTGAGGAGTTCTTCCTCGTAGCCCTGGATGATCTCGGCCCGCTTGGCCTCGACATCACCGCCGGCTTCGGCAACAGCAGCAAGATCGCGACGGTACAGGATATTCACGGCACCCTGGGCGCCCATGACGCCGATCTGGGCGGTGGGCCAGGCGAGGTTCAGGTCTGCGCCGAGCTTCTTGGAGCCCATCACGATGTACGCGCCACCGTAGGCCTTGCGGGTGATCACGGTGAGCTTGGGGACCGTTGCTTCGGCGTAGGCGTACAGGAGCTTCGCGCCACGGCGGATGATGCCTTGGAACTCCTGGTCCTTGCCGGGCAGGAAGCCGGGGACGTCCACCAGAGTGATGATGGGGATGTTGAACGCATCGCAGTGGCGGACAAAGCGGGCAGCCTTTTCCGAGGCGGAGATGTCCAGGGTTCCGGCAAACTGCATGGGCTGGTTGGCCACGATGCCCACGGTGTGTCCCTCAACGCGGCCGTAGCCGATCATCACGTTGGGGGCGTACAAGGACTGCATTTCAAGGAAGTGCGCGTCGTCCACGATCTGCTCAATGACCTTGCGCATGTCGTACGGCTGGTTGGCGGAATCGGGAATCAGCGCGTCCAGTGCGAGGTCGTCGTCGTTGAGTTCCAGTTCCTGGTCGTGCTCCACGACGGGGGCTTCGGACAGGTTGTTGGAGGGGAGGAAGTCCAGGAGTTCGCGGACGAATTCGATCGCGTCTGCTTCGTCCGAGGCAAGGTAGGTGGAGGTTCCGGTGGTGGCATTGTGCTGGCGGGCGCCACCCAGGGTTTCCATGTCCACGTCTTCGCCGGTGACAGTTTTGATGACGTCCGGGCCGGTGATGAACATGTGCGAGGTCTTGTCCACCATGACCACATAGTCGGTCAGGGCGGGGGAGTAGGCTGCGCCGCCGGCGCACGGGCCCATGATGAGGGAGATCTGCGGGACCACGCCGGAAGCGTGGACGTTGTTGCGGAAGATGTCAGCGAACATGGCCAGGGAAGCTACGCCTTCCTGGATACGCGCGCCGCCGCCGTCGTTGATTCCGACAACCGGGCAACCATTGCGGAGGGCGAATTCCTGGACTTTGACGATCTTCTCGCCGTTGACCTGGCTCAGGGAGCCGCCGTAGACGCTGAAGTCCTGGCTGTAGATCGCGATGAGGCGGCCATCAACGGTGCCGTATCCGGAGACCACGCCGTCGCCGAGGGGCTTCTTCTTCTCCATGCCGAAGGCAGTGGAGCGGTGGACTGCCAGGGCGTCGAACTCGACGAACGAGCCCGGATCAACCAAGAGGTCAATGCGTTCGCGGGCCGTGTTCTTGCCCCGTGCGTGCTGCTTCTCAATCGCTTCCGGGCCGGAAGGTTGCTCTGCACGGGCCTGGCGGTCGCGGAAGTCGGCAATCTTTCCCGCTGTCGTTGTCAGATCGTGGCTCATCAAGTGTCTCCGGCTCTGTAGCTGATTTTCGCTGGCGCAGTTCGGTGTTGGTCCCGAAGCTTAAGTAGCTTCCGTACAAAGAACAGGCCTCGCAGGCCAGTCTAGTGACGCCTTTGCCGCGAACCGCTGTAGAAACCCTACAATTTTCCGCGTCCAAGCCAAAGCCATCGCCATGTTACCCGTCAGTAACATAGTTGCGTTAGAGTGTCCCCATGACTTCAAGCAACGACGCTTCCCGCGCACTTGCGCCGGCGCAGACTCCCTACGTGGCCACCGGTTCGCTCAAGGGCCGGACCATCCTCATGTCCGGCGGCAGCCGGGGCATCGGCTTGGCAATAGCCACCCGCGCAGCCCGCGATGGCGCCAACATTGTGCTCATGGCCAAGACCGGCGATCCCCATCCCAAGCTCGAGGGGACTGTCTTCACCGCCGCTGAACAACTGGTCGCGGCCGGTGGCCAAGCGCTGCCGCTGGTCGGGGACGTTCGCAATGACGACGACGTCGCCGCAGCGGTCGCCGCCGCCGTCGAGCGTTTCGGAGGGATCGACGTCGTGGTTAACAACGCCTCGGCGATCGACCTGTCCCGCACCGACGCCGTAGACATGAAGCGCTACGACCTCATGCAGGACATCAACGTCCGTGGAACGTTCCTGCTCTCCAAGCTGGCGCTTCCTGCGTTGAGGGAATCCAGCGACGCCCACATCCTTACACTGTCTCCGCCGCTGAACCTGGACCCCAAATGGGCCGGCATGCATCTGGCCTACACCATGGCCAAATACGGGATGAGCCTCACCACGCTGGGGCTGGCGGAAGAGTTGAAGGACGACGGCGTTTCGGTCAATTCGCTCTGGCCGTGCACCCTGATCGATACCGCCGCCATCCGGAACATGCCCGGCGGGCAGCAAATCGTCCAGGCCGCACGCGGCCCGGAAATCATGGCCGACGCCGCGCATGCCGTCCTGACGGGTGCGGGGGCAACGGGCAAGTTCTTCACCGATGAAGAAGTCCTGCGCGCGGCTGGTGTGTCAGACTTTTCGCCGTACAGCCTGGGCGCGCCCGAAGACCGCCTGGTTCCGGACATTTTTCTCTAGGCGGATTCCCAGCCGCTTTCCTGCTCACGGGCCATCCCTGGACGCCGCAACTGGATAGGATTCAGCTATGGATGCCGAACAGCCAGAGAGCAGCGAACCCCACATCCCGACCAGCGGTCCGGAGCGGGCTGCCTTGGATCGTGAAGCCTTGCTGCAGCCGGACTTCCTTTCAGCCACGGGCATTTCGCAACTGACCATCGTCGAGTCCACAGGGTCCACCAACCAGGACTTGGTGCGGGCTGTCACCGTTGAGCCCAAAAAGTGGGCCGACCTCGCCGTTCTGACAGCCGAGCACCAGACGGCTGCGCGTGGTCGGTTGGACCGGCACTGGGAATCGCCCGAGCGATCGGCTGTCTCCGTGTCAATAGTGCTTCGTCCCGTCACGGCAGAAGGCATGCCGGTACCAACGCAAAGCTATTCCTGGCTGTCCCTGCTAGCTGCCGTTGCCCTGCGGGAGGCATTGCAGGAAACCGCCGGTGTGACAGCAGACATCAAGTGGCCCAATGACGTCTTGGTCAACGGGCGCAAAATCGCTGGGATCCTTGCCCAGATGACAGCCGTGGGCGATGGCTCTGTTCCCGCCGTCATCCTCGGCGTGGGCCTCAACGTCACGCTGGCCGAGGAAGAGCTGCCGGTCACGACAGCGACGTCACTGGCCTTGGAAGGGGCCACGACGACGGACCGCACGGCGCTGCTGAAAAGTTACCTGTCACGCTTCGCCCGGCTTTACCGCAGCTTCTGCAATTCCGAGGGGGACCCGGCCGCAGGATTGGCGGGAGGGCCTTCCCTGCACAAGCGGGTTGAGTCCGCCATGGTGACCTTGGGGCGCGAAGTGCGGGCGCACCTGCCTGGCGATCACGAACTGGTGGGACATGCCTCGCGGTTGGACGAGCACGGCTCGTTGCTGGTGGTGGACCATGGGGGCAGGGAACACGTGGTGACAGCTGGTGACGTGGTGCACTTGCGCGCCACGGAAAGTGGTTATGCGTAAAGAGTTGCTTCCGGGGGAGCAGGTCATCACCATCACACGTCAACAGGCCCGATCCCTCTTCTTCCCGGTGCTGGCATTCCTCATTGCTCCGGCCCTGACGGGATATGCCTGCGCTTGGATTGTCAAAGGCAATGCCCAGCGCCTTGCTCCGTTCATTACAGTGGAATGGACGCCGTGGCTGATGGGTGTCAGTGTGGGACTCGCAGCCTGGCTGTTGATTGGTTACAGCATTCGTCGTGTGATGCGCTGGCATTCCATCCGGTACATCCTGACCAGCAGGCGGATACTTGCCAAATACGGAATGTTTCGACGCCGCGACTGGCAGGTATCTCTCATGGCGGTCCGCAATGTGGGCGTTCATCAGAGCCTGCTCCAACGGACATTGCACTCCGGGAATATATCCTTGGATACCGGGCACTCCGGAACGGCCATCCTGGCGGATGTTCCGGACGTCGCGAAGTTCCGGGGATTCATTCTTGACGCGATGGACGAACTCCCGCAAGGTGAGGTTTTTGAGGGCCAAGTATTGACGGACTATGACCAGTTGCCATGGGAGCTGAGAGAAGGTGGAAGAGATGAGCGTTGAGGATCAGCAGTCCGGCGAGGACTTGGACCAGGAGTTCGACGCCGTCCCCGAACCTTCAGTCGACGAGGACACCGATTCGGGGCCTGCTCCGGTTGCTGTGCAGGCTGGACCACCCACCGGTGTAATGTCCGCCGAGCGCCTGGCCATCAAAGCATTGGAATCAAAGCTGCTGGGCGGCGAACGAAAGCTCCGTCGTCGTGAAGTAGCCGCAGGGGCGGGTGTTTCCATTTTGTCCGCCCGCAAAATTTGGCGTGCCCTGGGATTCCCGAACTTCGGCGACGAAGACGTTGCCTTTACGGAACGGGATCAAGCGGCACTGTCGACCATCCTGGACCTTGTCCGGGCCGGCGTCCTGACCGAGGAAGCGGCCATCTCTGTCACCCGGTCCATCGGGCAGATGACGGACCGCATGGTGGTCTGGCAGATCGAAGCCTTGGTGGAAGACATGGTGTCTGAGCAGGGGATTCCGGATGCCGTGGCCCGTAAGCAACTGGTAGGTCAGTTGCCCGGCCTGGTGGACTCGCTCGAAGAGATCCTGGTCTACTCCTATCGCCGTCAACTCAACGCAGGTGTGCAACGCCTGGCGGTTCGCGCGGAAGCCGGGCTGCAGGCCAGTGAAGAAGGCCGCGAGGGCGACGAAGACGATTCGCCGTTGCCCTTGGCACGGGCCGTGGGTTTCGCCGACCTCGTCTCCTACACCAGCCTTTCGCGTCGGATGAACGAAAAGACGCTCGCCCAGTTGGTGCAGCGCTTTGAGAACAAGTGCGCCGAGATTATTTCCGTGGGTGGCGGCCGGTTGGTCAAGACCGTGGGCGACGAAGTCCTCTACATCGCGGAGACACCCGCGGCCGGGGCCGAGATTTCCCTGGCGTTGGCGCAGGCCTTCACCGAAGACGAAATTCTGCCGCAATGCCGAGTCTCCATGGTCTGGGGCCGCATCCTGTCCAGGCTGGGCGACATCTATGGACCCACCGTCAACCTGGCTGCCCGGCTGACAACCCTTGCCCAGCCTGGAACCGTCCTGGTGGATGCCATGACAGCGGCTGCTCTGGGGCAGGATGACAGGTTCGTCCTGGTCCCGCAGAAGTCTGAGAATGTCCGTGGCTTCGGCGAAATCCATCCCGTGATGCTGGCCCGTGGCCGCGGCAAGGGACTGGTGCTGGACTAGGCCCCTGCTGGCAGTCCGCCTTCCAAAGCGCACGCTCTCTCACGTCCCTCGGGCTTGAGCCGAACGCTCGCTCACTTTCCTGAAGAAAGTGAGCGAGCGTTCGGCTTTAAGGGCTGTTATGTGAGAGAGCGTGGTGGATGCGATTCATGTCACGACTTAGCTAATCGATGGAGTAACCCGGTAGGCTGTGCGTTGATTGTGTCGTGTTTCGCCGTGGGGGTCGGCGCCGGCTGCTTCGTGCTGCCTGAACTGTGGGGGAATGTGGGATGGCTCTGTCTGATGGGTCCGGAAAACGCCGTGCCAATAACAGCCGGCGTAAGGTCATCGCAGCCACTGCCTTCACTGCGGCAGCGGCCGTCCTAATCACAGGTGCCATCCTCTATCCAGGGTTCAAGACCACCGAGGTGGAACTGAACGACGGCGGCGTCTGGGTGGTCAGTAAGACCAAGAATGCGGCCGGTCGCCTGAACTACCCCTCCAAATCGCTGGATGGGGCAGTGACTCCGGCCAGCACCAATTTCGACATCCTTCAGCAGGCCGGCGACATCTTCATCGATGACGCAGATGGCGGGACCATCAACCCTGTCAGCGCCGCCAACATGCGCCTGGGCGGCGACCAAAAACTTCCGGGCTCCGCGGAAGTGAGCTTCGGCAACAAAGTACTGGCTGTCACTGACCCGTCCCAGGGCAAGGTCTGGGCTGTTTCGCCCACCTCCATTGGCGGTTTCAGCGACGAATCGGAACCCTTGTTCGAGCACTCGCCCGGTGTTGTCTCGGTGGTGGGCGTTGACGACACCATCCACACACTGGACCCGAAAACAGGAACACTGACGGCAACAAAGGTGGATCTCGACGGTAAGGCCGTGGATTCCCGGGTCCGGAGCGATGACGCTTTGAAGGCCGACGGCGAAGTCCAGCTGGCAACTGTGGGCGACAAAGCCGTGGTACTCAACGCGGCCACGGGCGACATCGTGCTGCCCGGGGGCAACAAAGTACACCTGGACGACGCCAGGGAAGCCAAATTGCAACAGAGCGGCCCGGAGGCCGATTTTATTGCCATCGCCACACCGAAGGCATTGCTCCTGCAACCCCTGGACGGCGGGACCGCCAAGACGGTCCAAGCGGACGGTCAGGGCATTCCGGCCGCGCCGGTCCATCTGGGATCCTGCACGTACGCAGCGTGGTCCGGTGCCAACAAATACGTCCGGGAATGCACCAACGAGGCAGATAACAAACGGTCCGACGTTCCCAAGGCGAGTGCGTCGCCGTCGTACGTTTTCCGTGTCAACCGCGATCTTGTGGTGCTGAACGACGTCAACTCAGGCAACGTCTGGATGGTCAACCAGAACATGCAGTTGGTCAACAACTGGGACGACGTCATCCCGCCCCAGCAGACCTCGGACGACGCCGACAAGGACTCTGCGGACGAAGTCCAGCAGACAGTCCTTCCGGACCGCAGCAAACCCAACACCGTGCCGGTGGCCAAACCCGATGCCTTCGGGGTCAGGGCCGGAAAGACCACTGTCTTGCCCGTGCTGGACAACGACGCCGATGCCGACGGCGATGTCCTCACGGTCAGCACCAGCGAGCCACTGAAGTCCGGCGCCTTGTCCGCCGTCTACGGTGGCACCGGCTTCCAGATCGCAGTCCCCGCCGGAACCACGGGCTCCGAAACGTTCAAGTACTCGGTGGACGACGGCCGTGGCGGTACAGGCGGCGCGGACGTCGACCTGCGGGTTGTGCCCGCGGCGGAAAACAACGCCCCCCAGCCCAAACCCAACCGGAACAACGCCTTGGTGGTCCAGTCCGGGAAGATCGCCAGCCAGTTTGTCCTCACCGATTGGCTGGACCCCGACGGCGATGACATCTTTGCCGTCGCCGTCTCCAGCAGCGATCCAGCGGACCAGGTCCGGATCAGGCCGGACGGCTTGCTCACCTTCCAGGACGCAGGGGCTGGCCCGGGCCGTAAAACCCTGACCGTCAGTGTCTCGGACGGGTCCCTGACCACCCAAGGGCAGATCAGCGTTGACGTCCGTGCTCCGGGTGCGCTGCCGCCCATCGCGAATGCGGATCACGTGGTTGCGGTGGCGGGCCAGGATACGGTGATCGCGCCGCTCAAGAATGACACCGACCCGCAGGGCGGGACGCTAAGACTTGCGCAGGCACAGCCGGAAGCGCAGTCGACCGCCGTGGTGGGTCCGGACCAGCAGACGTTTACTTTCAACTCGACCTCGGTGGGTCCCCACTATGTGACGTACATGGTGACCAACGGACCGGCGAGTGCCCAGCAACTGGTGCGGGTGGACGTCGTGTCCGGAAACAGCGACGGCGCACCGGTGGCGGTCCGCGATATTGCCCTCCTGCCCAGTGGCGGCAGCACCGTGGTTGACGTGTTGGGCAACGACTCAGACCCCAGTGGGGGCGTCCTGGTGGTCCAGTCGGTCACGGCGGCCGACGGGCTCCCGGTATCGGTCGCGGTCCTTGACCACTCGGTCGTCAAAATCACCGACATCCGGGCCCAGGGACAGTTGTCGTTGAAATACACGATCTCCAACGGCAAGGCCTCGGCCACAGGGGATATTTCTGTCCAGGTTGTGCCGGCGCCCACCAAACTTCAGGCACCGCAGGCCAAGCCGGACGAGGTCTCCGTGCGTGCCGGCGACATAGTGACCATCCCGGTCCTGGAGAACGACACGGACCCCAACGGCGGAGAGCTCACACTGGACCCCGTCCTGGCACAGCAGCCCGACGAGGCCGCGGGCAGAATTTTTGTTGCGGGGAACACCCTGCGCTACATCGCAGGCCAGGAACCCACCACCGTTTATGCCATCTACAAGGTCAGCAATGCCTCGGGCCAAACTGACTCGCAGCAAGTCACCATCCGCATCCGAGCCCGCGATGACGCCACCAACACCAGGCCAGAGCCGCGGAATCTGACAGCCCGCGTGGTTGCGGGGATGACGGTAAGAATCCCTGTTCCCCTGGATGGTATCGATGCCGATGGCGACTCGGTGCAGCTGATGGGCATCGATAAAGCTCCCCAACTGGGGACATCCATCCTGCGGGACGGATATTTGGAGTTCACGGCCGGGGGTACGTCCGCCGGTACTGACACTTTCAGCTACCGCGTGCGGGACCGTATAGGTGCGGAGAACACCGGCACGGTGATCGTGGGCATTGCGCCGGCCGAAGCCGACAACCAGAAGCCCATTGCGGTGGACGACGTCATTGATGTCCGGCCCGGACGACGGGTCGCGGTGAACGCACTGAAAAACGACTCAGACCCCGACGGCGACCCCATCGCTTTGGTGTCGGCGTTCGAGGCCAAACCGGAACTGCAGGTTGAAGCCGCCGCAGGAAAGGTGGTCCTCACGGCGCCGGGTGCGGCCGGCACGGACAGCATCAGCTACCGGATCCAGGACGACAAGAAGGCCGAAGCTGCCGCGGTCATCCGCGTCCAGACCAGCCCGACCGCGCCGCTCCATGCCCCGGTGGCAGTGGACGACCGGATCACGTTGGCCGAGACCCTGGGTAAAACTGCGGTTGACGTTCCGGTGGTGAAGAACGATTCCGATCCCGACGGCGTGGCGGAGGACCTCACCATTTCCCTGCCGGACGGGAACCCGAATGTGCGCGTAGGGACAGCCGGCAACGTAGTGGTGACACTCCTGCCCGAAGATCAGTTGATTCCCTATACCGTCACGGACATCGATGGGCAGTCAGCCACCGCGGTCATGTGGATTCCAGGCCAGGGCCTCCAGTACCCCACGCTTTCCACCACTGAGATCGTGGAGGTCACCGCCGGGGAGGAAGTTACTCTGGCCCTTCAGGATCACGTCAAGGTCAGGGACGGCCGTCAACCCCGAATAACGGTGGCGGACAAGATCCGTGTCCTTGGCGGTGACTCCACCAACGTTATTGCTGGTGATGGTACGGCGTTGAGGTATGCGGCCCAGCCTGAGTATGTGGGGCCCGGGTCCATCACCTTCGAAGTGACTGACGGCAGTGGTCCGGACGATGCCGAGGGCTTGAAGTCCACTCTGACCATCCAGACCAAGGTGCTCCCGAACCCCAACGCCAATCACGCCCCCACCTTCAGCGGAGCTGCGATTGAAGCGCCAAAGGGGGACACTACCGAACTGGACCTGGCCAACCTTGCCGCGGACGTTGATGAGCAGGACCAAGGCAAGCTCACGTTCAGCGTGGACGGTGACCTGCCCGGCGGTTTCGACGCGCGGGTGGAGGGTACGGTCCTGAAAATCACCCCCGGGGGTTCACTTAACCCCGGCGCCCGCGGGACCGTGCCGCTCAAGGTGACCGATGGCCGCTCGGAGCCTGCGAAGGCAGCCGTCACCGTTTCCGTAGTCTCATCGAACCGACCCAAACCGGCAGCGAACGATGATGTCCTCGACAAGGCCAACGCCGGCAAGTCCGAAACCATCAATGTGCTGGGCAACGACTTCAACCCCTTCAGCGAACCCTTGACGGTGCTTTCGGCCGTGGTGGAGACCGGATCCGCATCAGGCGAGCCTGCCATAGGAAGCGACTCCATCACGGTGACGCCCGCCGACGGCTTCAAGGGGGTCCTGGTAGTCAGGTACACCATCAAGGACAAGACCGATGATCCCAGCCGGCAAGCCGTGGGTCGTGTCCGCATCACGGTGCGGGACAAGCCCGATGCTCCTTCGGCCCCGGTTGCTACGGACGTCCGCAGTAAAACTGCCGTCCTCAAGTGGGCGCCGCCGTCGGACAATGGCGCAGCCATCACCAAGTACACGGTGACAGCGGCCGGGTTCCAGCAGGAATGCCCCACGACGACGTGTACGTTGACTGGACTGACCAACAACGTCAAGTATGTCTTCACCGTGGTTGCCACCAATGAGGTAGGCGAATCCCAGCCCTCAGTGCCCTCCAACGAGATCACTCCGGATGAGAAGCCATCGCCCCCGGACGTCCCCACGGTCCAAGCCGGCGATAAGGACCTGGCCATCACCTGGACTCCCGCCAAGACCGAAGGTTCCCCGGTAAAGCACTACAACCTGGAGATCTCTCCGCCGCCCGCCAACGGCATTGCCGTCAAGAACGAGGTCACTGGCCTCAGCTACACCTGGCCAGGCCTGACCAACGGTGTGAAATACAAGGTCCGCGCCCAGGCTGTCAATGACCTAGGCCCGTCGGATTGGGGGCTGTACTCCGCAGAGGACCATCCTGCCGGTATCCCCGCAACACCGGCGCCGCCCAGCACCACAGTGGTGTCCGCCGTTGGTTCGCAGAACCAGCTCCGCGTCGACTGGGCCGAGCCTGGCATCAACGGCGACCCCATCAAGAATTACTACGTCACCATGAGCGGCGGCAGCGGAACCACCCAGACTCAGACCATTCCGGGGAATGTCCGAACAGCCACCTTCAAGGTTTCCACCAACGAGTCGGCGTACACGTTCACAGTTCAGGCTGAGAACAAGGCAGGAAAGAGCCTGGTCAGCGCGGCCTCACCTCCGCGCAGGGCCACGGGAAAGCTGGGCACTGTTCAAAACGTCAGTGCCACGCCGGCCAACACCGGTGCCGCCGGTGGTCAGCTCACCATCAATTTCTCTGCGCTCGGCGACACCCAGCGCAACGGCTCCAAGGCCAACGAAGTCAGCTATACCTACTCCGCAGGCGGACGCTCCGGTGCCATCCAGCCCGGGCAGACCGTAGGCGGCTTCGCCAACGGCCAGGCGACCACTGTGACAGTGACGGCACATTCGACGGTGGCGCCCAGTTCGGATGCCGCTGCCGCGCCATCCGCCACACCATTTGGTGCGCCGGGTACGCCGTCGGCGTCGGGTTCCAACGGGGCCGTGAACCAGAAATCTGTGACCTTCAACTGGTCTTCCCCGTCAACCGCTACGAACGATGTGAAGACCACGAAGATCCGCATCGACAACGGCGGCTGGGAGACCGTGGGCGCCTCGGGCAGCCGGACCATCAACACTGCCGGGTGGGAAGAGTCCCACAGCATCACTGTGCAGACGTTCAACTCGCTCGGCACGGGCGGCGGCCTAGCGTCGGCCAGCGCCAAGTCGGGACGCCAGGGGGAGTGGACCACCACCATGAACCCGGGAGCGGTGGTGCGGTCGTGCAGCTTTACAGCCGGAGGGGCCAACTACGATCCGAACAGGAAAACGTGTGACGGGCAAAGCAACAACACCCCGCCATGGATGGCTTCCGCCGATCAAGGCCCCATTGTGGTGCGTTGTTACATCGACCAAACAGATAACTGGACCGGTATGCACCGCTGGTGGCGGATCGAATCAGGCTCCTACCGCAACGTGGGCCGGTACATCATCGCAGGTCACACCCACCTTCCAGACCCCGCAGGCATCGGAGCGCCCCCGTGCTGAACATGACAAAACCACGGGACGGGGCACTTCTCCCCATCGCGCGCCCAGTGCTTAAGGCCGTAGTCTGTCAAAGCCAATGGATAGCCCGGTCTCGGGTGTCCTCAATTGGCCGTGGGGTGCGTGGGATAGTCTTAGGGACTGAAAATTCCGCCGCCGTATGGGGGTACTGCGGAATGCACGGCTGCCGGCATGTGTCGGTTGGCCCGGAAGTCGCTGGGGGGCGGCTGAACATCAAAGGAATTTTGGGGCTGTGAGAAATTTCTTCGGCAAGCTGGGGCTGACAAGGCGTCAAAACAAGAAGTTCATAGCGGGAACTGCTGCCACCGCGGCGGGCGCGTTGTTGATCACCGGGGCTGTACTTTACCCGGGCTTCAAGACCACGGAGGTGGACTTGAACGACGGCGGCGTATGGGTTGTGAGCAAAACCAAGAACGCTGTGGGGCGGTTGAACTACCCGTCGCGCGTTCTTGATGGGGCCGTAACTCCCGCCACCACCACTTTCGATGTCCTGCAGCATGACGGCAACGTTTTTGTCGACGACGAATCCGGTTCCACCATCAACCAGGTCTCTGCCGCGAACCTGAAGCTCGGCGGCGACAAGCAACTGCCGTCGTCGTCGCAAGTCAGCTATGGTTCCACCGTCCTTTCGGTGACCGATCCCGCCCGTGGCAAGGTGTGGGCGCTGTCTCCCTCCACGGTCAACGGCTTCGATGAAGAAGGTACCGAGCCTGTCCTGACCGGGGACCAAGGCATGGTCTCCGCAGTAGGCGCCGATAACCGCATCTACACAGCGGATCCGGGCAAGGGCGAGATCACCGTTACCACGGTGGACGCCAATGGTGAACGGACAGACTCGCAGGTCACCAAAGTGGATGAGCTCAAGGGGGCCGGCGACCTTCAGATTGCCGTCGTCGGTGATAAGCCCGTAGTCCTCGACGCCGGCTCAGGAAACCTGTTCCTGCCCGGCGGACGCAAGCTCCAGCTGCAGGATGCACGGGAAGCCAAGCTGCAGCAGAGTGGCGAGGACAGCAGCTTTGTTGCCATTGCCACCCGCAAAGCCCTCTTGAAGCAGCCCTTGGACGGATCCACCGCTGCAACACTCAATGCCGACGGAGAAGGCGTCCCCGCAGCACCGGTGCAGGTGAGCAAGTGCGTTCACGCTGCCTGGTCCGGAGCCAACAAGTACGTCCGCGACTGCGAAAACGACGCCGACGACAAGAAGAACGACGTCCCCAAAGCCAGTGCCTCGCCCAGTTACGTTTTCCGCGTCAACCGCGACCTCGTAGTCCTCAATGATGTGAATTCCGGCAGCGTGTGGCTGGTCAACCAGAACATGCAGCTCGTCAACAACTGGGACGATGTTGTCCCGCCCAAGAACCAGTCCGACGACCAGGACCAGGAGTCCGCGGACAACAACACCATCAACGTCCTGCCGGACCGCACCAAGCCCAACCGTGCGCCTGAAACCAAACCGGACGAGTTCGGTGTCCGGCCGGGCCGGACCTCCATCCTCAGCATCCTGGACAATGATTCAGACCCCGACGGCGATGTCCTCACCGCTGCGGTAGGCGCCAACGGGCCAAAATCCGGGGCGCTGGAGAACATCTACGGTGGCTCAGCGTTCCAGATCAAGGTCCCCGCTGACGCCAAGCCGGGAACGGAAACCTTCGACTACAACGCCTCGGACGGACGCGGTTTGTCCGCCGGTGGACAGGTCACGCTGCGCGTCGTGGCTCCGGAGGAAAACAAGCCTCCCTTCTTCAAACGCGGCGAGCCCACCACCATGCTGGTGGAGCAGGGCAAGTCCGTCAGTCAGAACATCCTGACCGACTGGATGGATCCCGACGGCGACGACCTCGTCCTCCTGGACGCCAAGACGGACAACGACCAGGACCAGGTCAAGGTCCGTCGCGACGGCCTGCTCACGTACCAGGACTCTGGTGCAGCACCGGGCAAGAAGAACGTCACCATCACGGTGTGGGACGGCCGGGCCACCACGACGGGCCGGATCGTTGTCAACGTGCAGCCCCCGGGCGCCTTGGCGCCGGTGGTCAACGCCGACCACGTCACGGCCGTGGTTGGCCAGGACCTGGTCATTGCGCCCCTCAAGAACGACGTCGACCCCAATGGCGGTGCCCTCCGGGTAGCGCACGTCGAGGCTGCCGGACCGGCAGAGCTGGGTCCAGTGACCGACGGCGGTACGTTCACCTTCCGGAGCACCACACCGGGCCCGATCTACTTGACGTACATCGCCAGCAACGGGCCTCAAAGCAGCCAAGGCTTGATCCGTGTAGACGTCGAGTCCGGCAAGGACGCTGGAGCGCCCGTTGCGGTTCACGACGTCGCACTGCTCCCTGTGGGCGGCAGTGTGCTGGTGGATCCCTTGGCCAACGACTCCGATCCTTCCGGCGGCGTGCTGGTCCTCCAGTCCGTCACCGTCCCCGACGGCTCGTCAGCTTCGGTCAGCGTGATCGACCACAGCGTCCTGCGCGTTACCGATGTGCTCGGCGCGAAAGAGCCGTTCGTGTTCAGTTACACCATGTCCAATGGCCGCGGCTCGGCCACAGGCACCGTTGGCGTCGTCCCGGTGCCGGCCCCCGCCGTCGTCGAGGCCCCCCAGCCGAAACCCGACGAAGTCAACGTCCGCGTCAACGACGTCGTGACCATTCGGGTCCTGGACAACGACACGCACCCGCAAGGTGAAGAGCTCTCTGTCGATCCTGTCCTGGCACAGAGCGTCCCTGAAGAAGACGGTAAGGCCTTTATCTCCGAGAAGACCCTGCGCTTCATCGCCGGACCCACACCCAAGACCGTGCGTGCCATCTACAACGCGGTGGACCCCCAGGGCCAGAAGAGCGCAGCGGCCGTCACCATCCACATCCTGCCGCTGGAAGGCGCGCAGAACTCCCGTCCGCAGCCGCAGAACCTGACGGCGCGCGTGGTGGCCGGTGGCAGCGTCCGGATCCCGGTGCCGCTGGACGGCATCGACCCTGACGGCGACTCGGTCCAGTTGACCGGCATCGACAGCACGCCCACCATGGGAACCGCGACGGCGGGCAGCAGCTTCATCGATTTCGTCGCCGCCGGCGATGGCGCAGGAACCGACACGTTCCGCTACAAGGTGATTGACCGCCAAGGTGCGGTCAACACCGGAACGGTGACCGTCGGCGTCGCGCCCCGTGGTGAAGACAACCAGAAGCCTGCCCCGGTGGACGACGAAGTGCAGGTCCGTCCTGGGCGCCAGATCGCTGTGGATGCCACCGCCAACGACACCGATCCCGACGGCGACATCATCCGCATCCTGACGGACAGCATCGAAGCCGACGCTGGCCTCGAAGCCCAGGTCAGCAAGACCAGCGGCCGCGTCCTGGTCACCGCTCCGGCCGCCGAGGGCACGGTCAACGTCCGTTACTCCGTGGCTGACGACAGGGACGCCGTGGGCCAGGCCAGCATCAGGGTGAACGTCAAGAACGACATTCCGCTGCAAGCTCCCATCGCCCGCGATGACCGCGTTACATCAGCCCAGACGCTGGGCAAGACCGCCGTGGACGTTCCGGTCCTCAAGAACGACGAGGATCCGGACGGCGTGGGGGAGAACCTCAAGGTCACCACAGGCTTGGAAACGGCTCGTCCGGGTTCTGAAGGCAACGTGGTGGTGGACCTCACCGAGCAGCCGCAGCTGGTGCCTTACACCGTTGAGGATGTAGACGGCCAGAAGTCCACGGCCATCATCTGGGTGCCGGGTATCGGGCAGCAGGTTCCGACGCTCGCCAAGGATGAAGTGGTGGAGATGGTTTCAGGCCAGTCCGTCACCGTGAACCTGGCCGAATGGGTCAAGGTCCGCGAGGGTAAGTCGCCGCGGCTCACCCAGGCGGACCGCATCAAACTCATCGGTGCCGACGGCAGCGACCCCGTAGCGGGCAATGGAACGGCCCTGAAGTACACGGCCGGCGCTGAATACGTTGGTCCCGGCTCCATCAGCTTCGAAGTCACTGATGGAAGCGGACCCGACGACCCCAACGGCTTGAAGTCGACACTGAGCATCCGCACCAAGGTGCTGCCGGATCCGAACAAGAACAACCCGCCGGTGCTGCTGGGCAGCGACGTGGACGTTCCCAAGGGTGACTCGGCCAGCCTGGACCTGGAAAAGCTCGCGTCCGATCCCGATTCCGACGACGTCCAGAACATGAAGTATGAGTTGGCCGGAGCAGCACCGGGTGGATTCAAGGTGAGCATCGATGGCAAGACCCTGAAGGTCTCCGCCGAAGACTCGGTGCAGATCGGCCAGGGCGGCACGGTCCAGGTGAAAGCGAAGGACCCGCGGGGTCTTGAAGCGGTCGCGACGTACAAACTGTCACTGACGGCATCCAACCGACCCAAACCGGTGGCCAACGACGACCTTGAACCGGATGCGAAATCCGGGAATTCCGTGACGGTCAATGCGTTGGCGAACGACTCCAACCCGTTCCCGGATACGCCGCTGAAGATCATCTCGGCGGTCACTGAGACGGGCGAAGGCACAGCAGAGGTCAACGGCGGTAACGTGACCGTCACGCCGTCGTCGGGTTTCACCGGGACCATGGTTGTTGCCTACGTAGTGGGCGACAAGACGGGTGAAACCTCACGTTATGCCACGGCCCGTATCCGACTCACCGTCAAGGACAAGCCGGCCGCGCCCACCACGCCTCTGGCTCAAAGCGTGGGCGACCAGACAGCCTTGCTGACATGGAACGCGCCGGCAGATCGTGGCTCACCGATCACCAAGTACACGGTGTACGGAGAGAACGGCTTTAAGCAGGACTGCCCTGCGAACACGTGCACATTGACCGGGTTGACCAACAACGTGAAGTACCACTTTGCTGTCACCGCCACCAATGCGATCAATGAATCCGAGCGTTCTCCGGTTTCCGCCGAGGTCCGTCCGGATGTCAAGCCTGATACCCCGGTTGCTCCCACACTGAAGTTTGGTGACAAGCAACTTTCGGTTGCCTGGGTTCCCCCGGCCAGCAAGGGCTCGCCCATCAAGTCCTACGACCTTGAGATCTCGCCGGCTCCGGCCGGGCAGAATCCCCAGATCCAGAACCTCACTGGCAACAGCCATGTCTGGTCCGGACTGACTAACGGCGTGGCCTACAAGGTCCGCGTCCTGGCCCGGAACGATGCCAAGGAGCCGTCCGAGTGGAGCCCCTACTCGGCGGCGGAAACTCCTGCTGGTGTGCCGGCGACGCCTGCTGCGCCTTCCGTAGCCGGCGCTGGGTCGGTGGGTGACCAGAGCCAGCTGCAGGTCAGCTGGGCCGCGCCAAACAACAACGGCGACGCCGTGTCCGCCTACACGTTGACCACGTACCGGGGCGGGGCCGTAGTGACCACGCAGTCGGTCGGGGCGACCTCGCAAAACGTCACGGTTGCCAACAGTGAAGCCGACTACACCTTTACTGTCTCGGCAACGAACAAGGCCGGCGTCAGCGGTGTCAGCCAGCAGTCAGCGGCTATCCGCGCGGCAGGAAAGCCAGGCATCGTCGCTGCGCCCACAGCAGCCCTGATGGAGACCAACGCGGCCGGTGGCAAGATCCGCGTGGCCTTCAACCCGCTGTCACAGAAGGAACGCAACGGGGCCAACGCCAACGAGATCAGCTACCGGTATGCCCTGACGTCCGGCGCCGGCAGCGGAGCGATCCCCGCCGGCGGTGGCGTTATCGCGGCACCGAACGGCCAGGACACGGCTGTGGTGGTGTGGGCAGTATCCTCACGAAACCCCACACCTGGCGACAGGAGTGCCGCATCAAACACCGTCAATCCCTACGGTGTGGCGGCTGCCCCTAGCGTTACCGGCAGCAAGAGCAGCGGCGTCGGCGACAAGACAGTGTCCTGGACGTGGAACCAGCCCAACGGCAACGGCAGGCCCGTCACCGGCTACCAGTACAGCCTCGATAACGGCGGGTGGACAGACACAACGCAGAGAAGTTTCTCTACGACCGTGGGCTTCAGCGAAACAAAAACGTTGAGAGTCCGTGCCATCAGTGGTGGCCAGGCCGGCAACATCGGCAGCGACACCTCCCGGAGCGGATCTGCGCCGCCGCCCCCGGACCCGCCGGCATCAGAGATACAGGTGGACGCCAGCAGCGTGCGGACATGCCCCGGTAAGCCCGGTCAGACGGACAGCTACACACCTGGCAGTCCCGCGAAATGTGGTGTGGGCTGGGTAGAACGCTCCTGGGGCAGGATCACCATCAACTGCACCAAGGACATCTACAACAACGGCACGCCGTGGTACCGGCTCCAGGGTTCCCCGAAGGACGGCTGGTTCGTGAAGTCCACGACAGTGGACCTCTACGGGCCGCGCCCCGGCGGCTGCTAGTCCCATGGCAACAACAACGTCAAACCCCTACCGATACATAAGGAACAGGATCAACCGATGACCATGACAAACGAGCAGGCCGCGTGGTTTGCAGAAACGTTCGAGAAGCTCGTGGCCAATGTGGGCAAGGCGGTGCTCGGCAAGGAGCACGTCATCCGGCTGACCTTCACGGCGATGCTGGCCGAGGGACATATCCTGTTTGAAGACGCACCGGGCACGGGTAAGACCTCGTTGGCCCGCGCCCTGGCTGCAACAGTCCAGGGTTCGCACAACCGTATCCAGTTCACGCCTGACCTCCTGCCGTCGGACGTGACGGGTGTGACCATCTATGACCAGAAGACCCAGAAGTTTGAATTCCACAAGGGCCCGGTGTTCAACAACATCGTCCTGGCCGATGAAATCAACCGTGCGTCGCCGAAGACCCAGTCCGCGTTGCTGGAAGTCATGGAAGAATCCCGGGTGACCGTGGATGGAACCACCTATGAGGCAGGCCGCCCGTTCATGGTGCTGGCAACCCAGAACCCGATCGAGCAGGCCGGAACATACCGCTTGCCCGAGGCCCAACTGGACCGCTTCCTGATCAAGACGTCCATCGGCTACCCGGACCATGCCTCCACGGTGCGGTTGCTGGGCGGGGCCAACCTCAAGGACCGGTCCAAGGAGCTCACGGCGCTCATCACCACCCAGGCCGTGGCCGATATGGCAGACCTTGCGGCCACCACCCACGTGGATACGGCTGTGCTGGAGTACATCTCACGCTTGTGCGAGGAAACCCGCAACGCCTCCGAGACCCGCCTTGGTGTTTCCGTGCGTGGTGCACTTGCCATGGTTCGTGCCGCCAAGGTGTGGGCCGCGGGCCAAGGCCGCAACTTCGTCCTCCCGGACGACATTAAGGAACTGGCACCTGTGGTGTGGACCCACCGTCTGGTCATGGATCCTGAGGCGGAATTCTCCGGTGCAACACCGGACGTTGTCCTCACCCGCGTCCTGGCGGATGTCGCCGCCCCGCAGCAACGCGCCACCGCTTAGTCCGCGGCACCGCACGAGCCAGACCGGCTCATCGCACCCCACCTGCTCCCCAGCTCAAACAAAGGCCTCCACATGTCCTCCAGCACACCCCTGACCAGGGCTGCTGACTCGTTCAAACGCGCAACGGCCGCTGTGAGCGGCAAGATTCGCGACGCCCGTTCACCCCGCAACGAACCAGGGAACCGCCCCGGCCGCAACGGGAAACCGGGCAAGCCCAGTTCCTTGCACCCGGCCGCCGTGTGGGCCGAAGCCGCGGGAACAGCCGGCGAGTTCCTCTCACCTGCTTGGCGCAACGTCCGGGCAGTGTGGCTGAAGTTCGTGTGGCCGGTCCTCGCCGTGGTGAGCCTGCTGGGCTGGGTGGTCCTCGCTGCTGCCATCGGGCTCTGGTGGGCAGGGCAGGCCTGGGGCTGGCAGGAAGCGAAGTCCGCGGCGATGGTTGCTTTCCTGCTGTTTGTCCTGGCCATTGCGTTCATTGTGGGCCGCTCGGCGTACGGCGTGGTCCTGGACCTCGCCCGCACGCGGGTAGCTGTGGGCGACGACGCTGTAGGCAGCATTGCCGTGTCCAACGTCTCCACCAGGCCGTTGTTGCCCGCAGCACTGGAGCTTCCGGTGGGCTCCAACACCGCCGTTTTCCACCTGCCGCGCATGAAGCCGGCGCAGGTGCACGAGGACCTCTTCACCATTCCAACGGCCCGGCGCGCTGTGATCGTGGTTGGTCCGGTTCGCTCGGTCCGCGCCGACCCCCTCCACCTTCTCCGCCGCCGCGTGATGTGGACCGAACCTGTGGACCTCTTTGTCCATCCCCGCACGGTGTCCTTGGGCAGCTCGGCCGCGGGCTTCATCCGCGACCTTGAAGGCATGCCCACCACTGAGTTGTCCAGCGCCGACGTCTCTTTCCATGCCCTGCGTGACTATGTTCCGGGGGACGATCGCCGTCACATCCACTGGAAGACCACAGCCCGGACCAACAAGCTCATGGTCCGCCAGTTCGAGGAAACCCGCCGTGCACACCTGGCCATTGCGCTCTCCATCAACACTGACGAATACGACTCCGAACCGGAGTTCGAAATGGCCATCTCAGTAGCGGCATCCATTGGCCGCCAGGCCATCAGCGAACAGCGCGATTTGGACGTCCTGACTCAAAAGGGACCACTCCGCTGTGAAACCGGCCGCAACCTGCTGGACGACGCCACAAGGATTGTCGGGGCGCCGATGCGGAAGAACGCCGTCGACCTCGCCAGGAACCTGTCCGACGCTGTCCCGAACGCCTCCGTGGTGTTCTTCGTCGTGGGCAGTCACGTCACCGCAACCCAGCTCCGTACTTGTGCCGCATCCGTGCCCCCTGGCGTTCGCAGCCTGGCAGTGCGGGTCCAACCCGGCGCGGCGCCGACGAGGGCCAACATCGCTGACCTGACGGTCCTCACTGTCGGCGACCTTGATGATCTGGCCATTGTTCTTCGAAAGGCGGCAGCATGAGCACCGCACCGAATCTCCGTGTGCGTCCCCGTGCCGCGAAAGGATCCAGGTCAACAGGCCGCGCCAACCGCGCGGGCGGAGGGTCGATCTTTGCCGACGGCCGCCCGCTGTGGCACTTCGCCGTGGACTGCGGCGCCTTGGTGGTGTTGCTGTTCCTGGGAGTCCTCGGATTCAGCCTGAGTTTCGGGGGAGACCCCCACTATCTGATCGCCGGCCTGGGCGGTGTGCTCCTTGGACTGGGCATCGCGGTCCTGAACGCCCATCTTCGCCTGGGCCTGCTGATTACTGCCGCCGTGGCCTTCGGTGCCTACATGCTGTTTGGCTCCGCCCTCGCCGTTCCTGATTCAGCGGTCTTCGGCGTCCTTCCCAGCCTCGATTCGTTGCGGACACTGCTGCTGGGCGTGGTGTTTGCCTGGAAGGACATGCTGACGGTCGGCGTTCCCGTGGGCACTGCCAACGGCATGCTCATTGTGCCGTTCCTCAGTTCGCTGCTGACCGCCTTGGCCGCTGGCCTGCTGACCTGGCGGCTGAAGAGCCCGTACTGGCCTTTGCTGCCTGTGTTGGTGTTGTTCGTAACGGGTATCGCCTTCAGCACCAGCGCCGGCTTCCTCAATGTGGAGCGCGGCGTCTCCCTCACCATTGTCTCGATCGTGTGGGCGACGTTCCGCCGCGATGTCCTTCGGCAGCGGAGCACCAAGACTGTCTCGGCCAACAGGCCGGATTCCGACGCCGGTGCAGCGCGCCGCGGCCAGCTCCGCCGGTTGGGGACTGCTGCAGCCGTGATCGCCGTCGCCGTCGGCGTCACCGCCATCGCGTCGCCGATTGTCACCGCCAGCGACGACCGGAAGGTGCTGCGCAACACGATCGTCCCGCCGTTCGATCCCCGCGACTACATCACTCCTTTGGCGAGCTTCCGGAACTTCGTCAAGGACGAGAAGGACAGCACGCTGTTCACGGTTAAGGGCTTGCCGAAGGACGCTCGTGTGCGCCTGGCCGCCCTGGATGCCTTCAACGGCCTGAACTACACCATGGATCCCAACAGCTCCGGGAACTTCAGCAAGGTGGGAGACGCCCGCTCCCTCAATACGCTGGCTGACACCGGGAGCCCGGTCAAGGGCACCAACTACACGCTGGACATCACCATCGAGGACTACCAGGGGTACTTCGTTCCGGGCGGCCGGCACACCACCGGCATGAGTTTCGCGGACACGTCCGGTGCGGCATCGGGTCTATACTTCAACGCCGGCACGGACACCGCAGTCACCACCAAGGGCCTGTCCAAAGGCGAGAACTACACGGTCCAGGTCTCCGACCCCGGCACCTTGGAGCACGGCCAGCTGACGCAGTACGACTTCGCGAAGCTGACGCTGCCGGAGGCCCAGGAGGTGCCGCCGATCATTGCCTCGCAGGCCAATGAACTGTCCGCCGATGCGCCAACGGCCATTGACCGTGTGCGGCAGATCGAAGCGCATTTCCAGAAGAGCGGTGCTTTCAGCAACGGCCTGGTGACGGAAGGACAGCTTCCCAGCCTCCCCGGCCACAGCGCCGCACGTGTACGCAACATGCTCTCCGCCAAGCAGATGCTGGGCGACGACGAACAATACGCCGTCTCCATGTCCCTCATGCTCCGGCACCTCGGCATCCCGTCGCGCGTCGTGATGGGCTTCTACCCGGATCCCAAGAGCCCCGAAAACGGTGCGGGCGACATCAAGATCACGGGCAAGGACGTCCACGCCTGGGTTGAGGTGGCCTTCGACCGCGTCGGTTGGGTTGCGTTCGATCCCACCCCGCCCAAGGACAACGTGCCCATCCCGCCGGACCCGGAGAACAAGTCCAAGCCCAAGCCACAGGTGCTGCAGCCGCCGCCCCCGCCGCAGGAACCCGCGGACCTGCCGCCGGACTCCACACCGGATGCCCTGGACGCTGACGAGAAGAAAAACAACCCCTGGCTCTTCTGGGGTCCGTTGTTGGCAGCCATCGGTGTCGCGCTGATCCCGTTGGGGATACTCGCCTTGCCGCTGCTGCTCATCCTTCTGTTGAAAGCGCGACGCCGGAAGGCACGTTTCCGTGACGGCCATCCTGCCCAGCGGGTCGGCGGTGGGTGGAACGAAGTGATCAGCCTTGCCACCGACATGGGCGCCTCGATCAACACCAAGTCAACGCGGCGTGAATCGGCCACCGTTATCGCGGAGGCGTTCCCGAACGCCGGCGGCACCACCACGATGCTTGCCCACCGCGCAGACGCCGCCGTCTTTGGCGCCGGCCAGCCAAGCGAGGACGAGGTCAAGCACTATTGGGAGATCGTCGATTCGTCCTTGACCGACATCACGGGAAGCGTCGGTTTCTGGAAGCGGCAGCAGGCCCGGTTCTCGCCGCGGTCCTTGCTGTCCGATGGGCGGGCTGCCCTCCGGCGCCGGGATCAGGCGACCACCGATCCCTCGACGCGCCGTCGCTTCACCTTGCCGCTCAAGAAGGACACTACGAATGAATAATGAGGCCGAACTTTGCCCGGCCTGCAGGCATGCGGTCCTTCCAGGGGCCACGTTCTGCACGCAGTGCGGATCGCCGTTGAGCAACCGTGGAGCCCGCAAGGAAGGGAATATCAACCACGCCCAAAAGGCGGCTTTGGAGTTCGCGACCCGGCAGGGCATGCCCGATCCCGGTAGTATCTCGGTAGTGTCGGCGCCGGCGTCGCCGACGCACCCGGCGCCTCCGGGAACCACCACGGCGCCGGACCGTATCACTGGGCCAGGGGGAGGGACCACCATGACCACCAAGCTCCACTTGGTGCCCGCGTCTGCAGGCAGGAGGCTTGGCGCGGCTGTGCTGGACTGGCTTGGCCCCATTGCAGTCCTGGCCACCACTTTCGCCATCGGCATCGCAGGCATCACGCAAACCCGCAAAAACGGCTTCATTGTCTATGACACGGGCCTGTTGGTCCTCCTGGGCAGCATCGGCCTGGGTGTGACGGTGGTCTACATTTTTGTGCTGCTTGCACTCGAAGCCAAGTCCGGCAACACCATCGGCAATCAGCTCATGGGAATCCGCAGCTCCGATGCCGAGGGCTACGCCCCCGGTGCCGGTGCCGTTTTTGTACGGGGCATCATCACCGGCGGCGTACTGCTCCTCGGCGGAATCACCTCGGTGGTTCTTTCTGCCCTTGGCCTGATTACCCTGGTGCTGTGGATCGGGCTTCCACTGATGCTCCTGGGTGTTGTGTGGGCCGTCCTCGTGGTGGTCTCCAATGCCTGGGACAAGGACGGCAAGCTCCGCGGCTGGCAGGACAAGGCCGCGAAGTCTTTGGTGTTCGACGTCAACGCAGGACGCAATCCCGTGGCCACGGGTGGCATCCAGGGCCCCTACAGTTTCGCGCCGATGGATCTCCCGCCCGTGCAACCGGTGGCTTCTCCAGTCCCCTCCGGCGCAACGACTGGTGCCAGGGGATCCGGTGTCGCTCAGGCTGCTGCCGCTTCCTCTGCGGCCACTCCGTCCGGTTTCGGGCAGTCCGCACCTGCGCCGGTGACTCCAATGGTGCCCGCAGCCCAGCAGCCCTCACATGACCCCAACCAGTGGCGTCCGCCGTCGGCGCCACGGCCTGCGACGGCTGCACCACAGCTGGCTCCCGTGACGCCGCAGCCGCAGGTCATTCAGCAACCGTCCGCGCCGGTTACCGGCTTTGCCGGCCACCCCGACGACGATGTAGAGCGCACCCAGATGCGCCCCGGCACAGCGCGGGCACAAGCGGTCCTGCGGATCCGGATTGATGACGGCCAGGACGTCCAACTCGGCGGCTCGGTCCTGCTGGGGAGGAACCCGGCTGCGCAGCCCGGGGAAGCGGTAGAGCAACTTTTGCCGGTTGCCGATCCCGGCCGGTCCATCTCCAAAACCCACCTGCATCTGAGGGTGGATGGCGATGGCGTCTGGGTCACCGACCGAAACTCCACCAACGGCAGTGCCGTCACCACGCCCGACGGTCTCCAGACGCGGCTCCATCCGGGCCAGGCAGTCTTGGTCCGTCCCGGTTCCACCGTTCACTTCGGGGACCGTTCCTTCCACCTAGGACAAGCATGAATTCACAGCCGGCCACCCCTGCCAATGCCGAAGCCGGCGCTCCTGCAGGCGGGTCTTCCTTTGGCCTGAGTTACGGGTACGGGACGGACCGCGGACTGCGCCGTGAACTGAACGAGGATTCGTTCATCGCTGCAGACCCCGTCTTTGCGGTTGCAGACGGCATGGGCGGACATGAGGCCGGTGAAATTGCCAGCGGCATGTGTGTCCGGGCCCTGGGCAGTGCCCCCGAACTTGCAGCTGGCGTGCGGACCGCATCTGCAGCGGACTTGCAGGCCTGCCTGTTGAGGGCTGACGCAGCCATCCGCAACGCCACGGGAGCCCGCGCCGGAACCACGCTGTCCGGCGTGGTGGTGGTGGAACAGATGGGCCTGCCCTATTGGCTGGTGATGAACATCGGAGATTCCAGGACGTACCGCCTCAGCCAAGGGGAGTTCACGCAGGTCAGCGTGGACCACTCCGAGGTGCAGGAACTGGTGGATTCCGGGGACATCACCGCAGAGCAGGCAACGGTTCATCCCCGCCGCCACGTAGTGACCCGTGCCTTGGGCACCGGCGATGAGACCGAGGCCGATTTCTGGTTGCTTCCCATCCAGGAAGGTGACCGGATCATGGTCTGCTCCGACGGTCTCAATGGTGAGCTGGGCGACGACCACATGTTCCGCATCCTCAGCACCGTCGCCCATCCGCAGGATGCCGTGGATGCTCTGATCCAGGCTGCCCTGCGAAGCGGTGGCCGGGACAACGTCACCGTCATCGTGGTGGACGCCAAGAACGTCATGAACGACGCCGGCATCGCCACCACTGCGCCCCGTCCCGAGGTTGATTCCGAGGTTGAAGAGGACACCCTTCCACGGGCCTGGGTTAATGGCGCGGACGAGGTATCCGCGGCTGACCAGGAGGAAGGCGTCGATGGCAAGCAGTAACCTTTCGCTGACCCGCTACCAGCAAGGCGACTGGTTTGGCGTTGTGCGGAACGGGACCGTGGTTCTCCTTGGCCCGGATACACCGCATGCGCTGATCGACGCTGTCTGGGAGTTGCTGGCATCGGCTCCCGAGGCCCACGAGGTCCTTCACGAGGTGACGGATGCCTTTGGTGTTTCGTTGAGCCGGATCCCTCCGTTCGGGATCATTGACGCCAAGGACGCGCTCCGCGTGTTCCTCCGTGGTGATCTCGAATTGCTGGTCCAGGTGGAATCGGGCACCGAACAGCTCACAGGCCGTGACGTCACCACCTGGACAGAACGCAGGCTCGCGGGCGCATCTTCCTACAGCCTTCGGATCGGGAGCGGTTCCGCCTCCGGCATGCCGTTGAACAGCCTGCCCCTGACGGAGGGCGTGGTGCTGTTGTCAGTTCTCGAAGCTGAGCCCGGCCAACCCGGCCGCGATGTGGGGCCGGCGATCCATGCAGCAGCCGTTCCTTTGGAGGAGCCGGCAAACGACGGAAAAAACCAGCACCCTGTCCCGGACAAGGTTTCCGACGAAACCATGATCGGCTACACCGAAGCGGACCTTGGCCTGACCATCGCACCCGGCCACTTGGGGCTGGGGCAGGAATCAAATCCTGGCGATGAACCTGCCAGTGAACCTGCGGCGGATGGGCGTGCCGGAGAACCTGCTTCCCGACAAGCCTCTGCCGACGAAACCTCCCATGGCGAAACCGCCACCGCCGAGCCCGTCGTCGCCGAAACCGCCACCGCCCCGCCCGCCGCCGGCCCGCCTTCGGAGGATGGAGCTGCTTCACCGGCACGTGCTTTGGCAGGGGAGACCGCTCAAGAACCAGTCGCGACGGACGGCCTCGAAGAGGCCGGTGAACCCGTCCACACCAGCACCACTGATCCTTTGGTCCCCACGCTGGAAAACACCACCAACTACGATCACCTGTGGGATAAGACGGTGATGCGCACCATCGAAGATGCCGCCGTACGGGTGGATGACGACTCCGATGACCACGATGCCCCGGTGTCCAAGACGCCGGGTGCTCCGGTGGCCCCTGCGCCCATGCCTGCAGCACCTGCTGCAGAACCGCAGGATCCGCTTTCGTCAGTTCCGGCGCAAGTGACCCCAGCACCGGCAGAGCAGCCTTCGGCAGAGCAACCTTCGGCAGGGCAACCTGCGGCTGTGCAACTCCCTTCCGGCCAGGGAACGGGTCTGATTGATTCCGTACCTTGGCTGCGGACCGGCCCTGCCGCGTCGGATGCAGGCAGTGCCGCCCCCGCGTCTTCAAGCCTGCCCGCTGCTCCGGCCATCGGGTCCGCGCCGTCGCCAGGCCCGGCCCAGTCACAGCCCACTGCGGGCCCTGCCCCGCAGCTTCCGGGCGGCTGGCCACCTGCACCGCCCGCAGGCGTCGTCGACGAAGATGCGGACCATGACGGCCAGACCATCATGAAAAGCAGCCTGGCTGCAGGGAATGACGACGCGGCCAAACCGGCACCGGCTGCCCTGGACGCTGCGGTTGCCAATGGGCCAAGCGTGTTGGCACGGGTGTGTTCGCAGGGGCACGCGAATCCACCTACGTATCCGCAGTGTTCTGTCTGTGGCACGGCACTGTCCGGGGATGCCGAGCAGGTCCAGCGGCCGCGACTTGGCCGCATGCGCCTTTCCACGGGCGAGTTGATCGATCTTGACCAGTCGCTGATCATTGGACGGCAACCTTCCGTTTCCCGTGTCCAAGGTGGCACCATGCCCAAGTTGGTGCAGGTGGAGAGTCCCGGAGGGGACATTTCCCGCTCCCACGTCGAGGTCAGGCTGGAGGGCTGGCACGTCATGTTGTGCGACCTGAAGGCAACCAACGGAACAGTGTTGATCAGGGAAGGCCAGGCCCCCCGCCGCCTTGCCCAAAACGAAATGGCCATTCTGCTGGACGGCGATATCGCCGAGCTGGGTGACGACATTTCATTGCGTTTCGAGGAGATTCTTTGAGTTCCAAGAGGCCCCCCGCGCCGCCTCCACCCATTCCGGGATTCCAGTATGTGAGCCTGCTGGGCTCCGGCGGATTCTCGGATGTTTACCTGTATGAGCAAGACCGGCCGCGCCGTAAAGTGGCCGTCAAAGTGCTGCTGTCAGACCTGAAGACCGAGGGCGCACGCCGACGCTTCGAGTCCGAAGCGAACCTGATGGCGCAATTGTCGTCGCACCCGTACATCGTGACGATCTTCGAAGCCGAGATTACGGAGAGCGGCCACTCCTACCTCGCCATGGAGTACTGCTCCCGGCCAAGCCTTGATGTGCGGTACCGCCGTCAGCGCTTCAGCGTGGACGAGGTCCTGGCCGTCGGCATCCAGGTGGCGTCCGCCGTCGAGACCGCGCACCGGGCCGGCATCGTCCACCGGGACATCAAACCGGCCAACATCCTGGTCACCGACTACAACCGTCCCGCACTGACGGACTTTGGTATCTCCGGCACCATTGGCGCCGACACCGAGGACGACGCCGGCATGTCCATTCCGTGGTCGCCGCCCGAGCAGTTCCGGGGTGGCGCGGTGGACGGGGTTCCCGTTGACATCTGGGCGTTGGGAGCCACGCTCTACACCCTCCTGGCAGGCCGTTCGCCCTTCGTCTTGCCCGGGCAGGACAATTCCCAGCGCGAGCTGATTTCGCGCATCACCAACTCGCCCCTTCCCAGGCTTGGGCGGGCGGACGTTCCGGAGTCCCTGGAACTCGTCCTGGCCACCGCCATGGCAAAGTCTCCAGGGTCCCGCTACTCGTCTGCGCATGCTTTTGCCCTGGCGCTCCAGCGGATCCAGACAGAGTTGAACCTGTCCCAGACACCGTTTGAAGTGCTTGAAGAACCCGGGCACGGCGACGACCAGCATCCGGACGACAACTTCGAGGAAACCCGGGTCCGGAGCATTGCTGCGATTGATCCCGACGCTTCCGGGACAGCCACCACGGGATCGGCGCCCACCTTCCCCGCCCGGACCTTCCCGTCCACGGTTCCTGGCGCCACGCAAGCTCCTGCACACGTTTCCCCGCCACAAACGCATCCAGGCGCCGCCCAGCAAACCCCACCGCAATTTCATGCGCCGGTCCGGGATCAAAGCGCGGTGGAGGCACCCGAGGTCGCGGAATCCACGGTCCTGCGAGGCTGGCAGGCTTCGCCGGCTGCGGTGGATGTTGATGCAACGGTCAGCCGCTCCGCTGCGTCCGCAGGGGCATCGGCAACGGAAGATAACGTCCAGGCAGCCGACCACACCAAGCGCAACCTGTGGCTCGCCGCCACCGGGGCGGCAGTGCTGGTGGTCGCCGTCGTGGTGGGCATGGTCCTGGGTTCGTCGGCGCAACCCAAAGTTGCCCCGACGGAAACAGCCAGCAAGGCCCCGGCCGATGCCTTGGACAGTGGCAGCGTCCCGGACGTCGAGGCACTGGCCGCGGCGCGGGATACCAAGGATCCGAACATCATCGTTTTTTCCTGGAAGAACCCGCAGCCTAAAGAGGGCGATACCTACAAGTGGCGCACCAAATCGGCCAAGGCTGACGGCCCCTATGAGACAACGCAGACGGAGAAGGCCTTCGTTTCAGGCTTTGGCGAACCGCCCATTTGCGTGCAGGTCATCATTGTCCGGTCGGACGGCAGCGCGTCGCCTGAGGGGCCGGGCTCCATCGCTTGCCTGGACGGGTAGCCGGCATATGACACTTACTTACCGCCGACTGAGGAGGCACAGATCATGGGGGATCTAGCAATAGATTTCTGTGGGGAATGGTACGAACCATCCGACGAAGACGTCTTTGACATTGGTCGCGAAGGTGACCTGGAGGTCGACGACAACCCGTATCTGCACCGACGCTTCCTGCAGATTGCCCGTTACGACGGCATGTGGTGGCTCAGCAACGTGGGCAGCATGTTGTCTGCCACCATCGCCGATGGTTCCGGCGGCATGCAGGCCTGGCTTGCGCCGGGTGCAAGGATCCCGTTGGTCTTCAGCCACACCAACGTGATCTTCACTGCCGGGCCCACAACGTATGAATTCGCCGTCCATTTGAAGACGCCGTCGTTCCGGCATGAGGCCCGCGAAGAGGACCAGGCGGGGGACACCACCATTGGCCCCGTGGTCTTCACGGACTCACAGAAGGCCCTGATCGTGGCCTTGGCTGAGCCCATGCTGCGCCGCGAAGGCACTGGCTTCAGCGCCATTCCCTCCTCAGCAGAGGCTGCGAAGCGGCTGGGTTGGGCCCTGACACGGTTCAACCGCAAGCTGGACAACGTGTGCGACAAACTGGACCGCGTTGGAGTCGTTGGTTTGCGCGGTGGCGCAGGGAAACTCGCCACCAACCGCCGCGCCCGCCTGGTGGAGCACGCGGTGACCTCGCATCTGGTGACCCCGGCTGATTTGCACCTCCTTGAAAAAATGACTGGAGTCGACGAAGGATGAAGTTTCGCCTGACCTTGCGGCGTGATCCTGCCGAAGCAAAGGACCTCGCCGTGACGGTGGATGGTCGCGCCACCGTGGCGGACATAGCCACCGAACTCTGGGTCGCCGACCCCGTACGCAAGGGGACCGAACCGCCGTCGAACCTGTCCATCAGCGTGGACGAAGCGTTCGTTGGCGGTGGCCTGTCCGGACACGTGCTCCGCCCCACCGACAACTTGCTGGAGTCCGGGTTGCGGCCCGGATCCAAGGTCTCGCTCGCGCAGGTCAGCGAACAGTTTGCCTCGAACGGCCACGCCAGCGGCACCAACAGGGGACCGGCAGCGGCGACGTTGCGCGTCATGTCAGGGCCCGACGTCGGGCGCGAGTTTTCGCTGCCTTTCGGCACCAGCTACATCGGCCGGGACAGGGACGCCGACATCAGGCTTTCCGACCCGCTGACGTCCAAGCGCCATGCCCGCGTCACGGTGGGCGAGACGGTGGAGATCGTGGATACGAACTCTGCCAACGGGCTGCTCATGGACGGCTTGCCCGTCACGCGGGCAACACTGCAATCCTCGGACACGGTTACGTTGGGCGATACCACTGTAGGAGTGGTGGCGTTGTCCCGGAACCACAGTGGTGGACCGTCGTCGCCCTTGGTGGACTTCAACCGGTCACCGCGGGTCCTGCCGAGGTTCGAGTCACCCAAGCGGGTGCCGCCGGCCGGTCCCAAGCGCCCCGAGCACCAGCCGTTCCCCTACATCATGCTGGTGGCGCCGCTGCTGATGGGCGGCGTGCTTTTTGCCGTCACCCAGAACCTGCTCTCTGTCCTCTTCATGGCCATGATGCCGCTGTTCATCGTGGGGCACTACGTAGACCACAAGATGCAGAGCAAGCGCCAGGCCAAGGAAGGCCACAAGCAGTTCAAGGCCGCCATGCTGGCTTTCCGCGAGGACATCGACCGGCAGCAGAACATCGAGCGCGCCGTCAGGCTCCAGGAAGCGCCTTCGGTCAGCGATACTGTGGACGCGATCTACAAACTTGGCCCCTTGCTGTGGACCAACCGTCCCGAGCACCAGCACTTCCTGGGCGTCCGTTTCGGGCTGGGCTCCGCGCCGTCGCGCATCCCCTTTGACGAGCCAAGCGCCAACGAAACCGAACCGCAGTACATGCGGGAAATCCAGGAATGCCTTCAGCAGGTCCGGGTGATCGAGGGCGTGCCCATTGTTTCCCAACTGCGGACCTCCGGATCGTTCGGCGTGGCGGGGGACCGCAGCGTGGTGGACGATGTTGCCCGCGGGATGGTGCTTCAACTGGTAGGCCTCCACTCGCCTGCAGAAGTGGTCCTGACCTCGCTGACCTCTGCGCGCTCCCGTGAACGTTGGGACTGGCTGCAATGGCTTCCGCATGTCGGTTCAGGCCACAGCCCGCTGTCCGGTGACCACCTCGCCGCAGGCCCTGGCGCCGGTGCTGCCTTGTTGTCCCGCTTGGAAAGCCTCGTGGAAGAGCGCGAGTCCATGGCCAAGGAACCAGGGCCGCAGCATCGCCCCGGGCTCAAGAACGAGCACGAAGAAATCCCAGCCCCCGTTGTGCCCGCTGTCCTGGTGATCGTGGAAGACGATGCTCCCGTGGACCGTGGACGCCTCACGCGCCTGGTGGAGCGCGGCCCTGACCATGGAGTGCACGTCATGTGGGTAGCAGCCAACGTGCAGTCCCTCCCTGCAGCGTGCCGGGACTTCCTCTCCGTTGACGGCGATCACGGCACCACAACAGGCCAGGTCCGCCTGGGCAGGCACACCTATCCTGTGAGCTGCGAAAGCCTCGATGCGGACCTTGCCACGCAACTGGCCCGCATGATGTCGCCGTTGGTGGACGTCGGAAACCCGCTCGACGACGACTCCGACCTCCCGCGCGCCGTGTCCTACGCCACGTTGATCGGCAAGGAACTGATGGACAACCCGCAGGCCGTTGCTGAACGTTGGCAGGAGAACAATTCTGTCCACGCCACCGCCGTGCCCAACCGTAAGGACAGCGGCAGCCTCCGGGCTTTGGTTGGTTCCAAGGGCGTGGAACCGTTCTACCTCGACCTAAAGAACGAGGGGCCCCACGCACTGGTGGGCGGAACCACCGGTGCCGGCAAGTCCGAATTCCTCCAATCCTGGGTGATGGGCATGGCCGCTGCCTACAGCCCGGACCGTGTCAGCTTCCTGTTCGTGGACTACAAGGGCGGCGCAGCATTCGCGGATTGCCTCCACCTGCCTCACACCGTGGGACTGGTGACGGACTTGTCCCCGCACCTGGTCCGCCGTGCACTGACCTCCCTGCGCGCCGAACTGCACTATCGGGAACGGCTCCTGAACCGTAAGAAGGCCAAGGACCTGCTGGCGTTGCAACGCGAAGCCGATCCCGAGGCCCCGCCGTACCTGATCATCATCGTGGACGAATTTGCGGCGCTGGCTACGGAAGTTCCCGAGTTCGTTGACGGCGTGGTGGACGTTGCTGCCCGTGGCCGTTCCCTGGGTCTGCACCTGATCCTTGCCACCCAACGGCCCGCCGGCGTCATCAAGGACAACCTGCGTGCCAACACCAACCTCCGTGTCGCTTTGCGCATGGCTGATGAAGTGGATGCGGTGGACATTCTTGGTGTTCCCACCGCCGCCTATTTTGATCCCTCCATCCCGGGCCGTGGCGCCGCGAAGACCGGCCCCGGGCGGATCCAGGGTTTCCAGACCGGATATGCCGGTGGCTGGACCACCGAGAAACCGCAGCGTCCGCGGATCGACATCGTGGAGATGGCCTTCGGCTCCGGGCCCACCTGGGAGCCGCCGTTGGTGGCCCAGGTGGAGGAAGAACCCGCGGGGCCGAACGATATCGCCCGGATGACGGAAAACATCATCCGTGCCGCGGACGTCCTCTCGATCGAGCCTCCCCGCAAGCCGTGGCTCAACGAACTGGCCACCACGTACGACTTCTCCAAGCTCCCTAATCCGCGGACGGATGAGCGGCTCCTGTTGGGCGTCGCGGACGATCCCGCCCACCAGGACCAGCCCACCGTGTTCTACGAACCGGACAAGGACGGCAACATGGCCGTCTACGGCACGGGTGGATCCGGAAAGTCGGCAGCGTTGCGCAGTATCGCCATCGCCGCAGCCGTCACACCCCGCGGTGGCCCGGTACATATTTACGGCATCGACTGCGGTTCCTCCGGCCTGAAGATGCTGGACGGACTCCCGCACGTGGGTGAAATCATCAATGGCGACGACGTTGAACGCGTTGGCCGGTTGCTCCGCTGGCTCAAGGAAGTAGCCGACGACCGCGCTGCACGGTTCGCCGAAGTCAGGGCCTCCACGATCGTGGAGTACCGGCAGTTGGCCAACCGGCCGGACGAGAAGCGCATCTTCATCCTGGTCGATGGCATGTCCTCCTTCCGGGAAGGATACGAGTACAGCAAGCTGTCCGCGCTGTGGGACATCTTCCTGACACTGGCCACCGACGGACGTCCCCTGGGCATCCACCTGGTAGTCAGCGGTGACCGCACCAACTCTGTTCCGGCGTCGCTCCTGGCTTCCATCCAGAAACGGTTGGTCCTGCGCCTCAGCTCCGAAGACGACTACATGACCCTGGACGTCCCCAAGGACGTCCTCAACGCCGCCTCTCCTCCCGGGCGTGGGTTGCTGGATGGACTCGAAGTCCAGCTCGCCGTGCTGGGTGGCAACTCGAACCTGGCACTGCAAGCGCGCGAAGTGGCCAAGCTCAGCCAGGCCATGGTCCGTCAAGGGCTGGAGCAGGCACCGCAAATCCAGCGCCTCCCGGAGCTGGTGGACCTGGACATCCTGCCCACCGGTGCTCCGGACAACCCCGTTATTGGTGTCGACGACGAGACACTGGGTTCGGCGGCCATCGCCGCCAAGGGCTCGCTCCTCCTCGCTGGCCCTCCGGGTGCCGGACGGACGGTGGCGCTGGTGACCCTGGCGTACGCCTTGCGTCGCTCCAACCCGCGGACAGACCTGATCTACATCGGCTCGCGCCGGTCCGCCGTGGCGTCGCTGAACATCTGGAGCCGCTCGTTGGTGGGTCCGGATGAAGTGTCCGACGTCGTGGATGACCTGATCGACAAGGCCTCGGACAACCCGGGCAGCATGGCCATTTTCATCGAGGGCCTGACCGAGTTCACGGACACCTTGGCTGAATCGGGGGTCGGCCGCCTGGTCACGGCGGCCATCAAGGCCGATCAATGGGTGGTGGGCGAATCTGAAACGTCCACCTGGTCCCAGGCCTGGTCCTTGGCACAGCCGTTCAAGTCCGGGCGCCGTGGGCTCTTGCTCAACCCGGGAGACGTGGAAGGCGACAGCCTGCTCAACACCTCCCTGGGCAGGATCAGCACCGACTTCATTCCCGGCCGCGGATACATTGTTGGACGCGGCAAAGTACGCAAACTGCAGATCGCCATGCCGCCGGAGAACCGAAGCTAGGATTTGCCGCAGCGCGGGGGATATAGGAGGATTTCACAAAACACCCGAACTTCTTGAAAACCGGTGGCACCCCAACGCCCCGGCTGAGGTTACTTCATGCGACACTCCGTTGTCCCTGCCGTTCTTCTGACCGCTGGTCTGCTGTTGGCGCCAGCTGCCGCCGTCCACGCTGCTCCATGTGACGGGAAGTTATCCTGCGCGCCCAGTGAGGGAGTCCAGGACCCCTTGCCGACGCAGCCTGCGCTGGCCCCGGAATCGGACAAGAGGCCCACGCCCAAACCGGAACCGACCCGTGTCCGCGAGACACAGAAGGCACCTGCACCTGCACCAGCCGCTCCCGAGCCGCCTGTCCAGGCACCACAGCCCGTAGTGACGCAGTTCGTTACCGTGGCACCCCGGGTGACCAGTCCGGCGTCGGGCCCGTCCGAACCCGCGCCCACGCCTGAGGCGACCGTGGCGTCTGCAACGCCGTCGGCCTCGCCTTCTGCGACACCCAGCTCAGCCAGCCCCAGCCCGTCTAAGTCGTCCAACTGGAACACCCCCGTGGACAAGGGCAAGGAGACGCAGGCCGCCGCCATGGCCAGCACGTCCATCTCCGGCCCCAACGTGCTGGGCCTCTTCGGTATCCTGGGTGCCGTTCTCCTGGTGGGCCTGGGCGGCCTGGCGTTCGCCCTGTGGAGCAAGAACCGGCTTTCTTCGCACTAGCCGCGCCGCAAAAATGTCGTTGGCTTGCGGCAAGATAGACGTGTGAGCACACCAGAAACTGCGAATCCGGTAGAAACCACAGGTGAACAGGCGGCTGCAACCGTCGTGGAAGCAGAGGGGACCCCACCTTCGGAGTCTTTGCGCGATGAGTACGAGCAACTGGCCGATCTCGTCCGCAAATACCGGTATGCCTATTACCAGGAAGACTCACCTACGGTATCCGATGCCGAGTTTGATGAACTGTACCGGCGCCTGGAGGAGATGGAAGCCCTCCACCCGGAGCTTGTCTCGAACGATTCCCCCACGCAGGAAGTGGGCGGCGAGGTCTCCTCGGCATTCGCTGCCGTGGAGCACCTGCAACGCATGTACAGCCTGGATGACGTTTTCTCCCTGGACGAGCTTGAGGCCTGGGTGCGGAAGGCGGAAGCTTCGGTGGCCAAACTCGGAGACTCCGTTCCGCCCATTGCCTGGCTGACAGAGTTGAAGATCGACGGCCTCGCTGTGAACCTCCTCTACCGAGACGGCAAGCTCGTCCGTGCGGCCACGCGCGGCGATGGCACAACTGGTGAAGACATCACCCACAACGTCCTGACCATCAAGGAAATCCCACGCGAACTCACCGGATCCGGGTATCCCTCTGAAGTCGAAATCAGGGGTGAGGTATTTATCCCCTCCAAGGCCTTCGTAGAGTTCAACGAAACCCTCGTCGCCGCCGGCAAAGCACCGCTCGCCAACCCGCGCAATGCTGCCGCTGGCTCGCTGCGACAAAAGGATCCTGCGGAAACCGCCAAGCGGCCCCTGAGCATGTACGTCCACGGCATCGGCGCCCGCGAAGGATTGGAAGCCAAGAGCCAGTCCGAAACGTACAAGCTTCTTGAAGCCTGGGGGCTGCCCACCAGTCCGTACCTCAAGGTCCTGGACTCGTTTGACGAGGTCCTTGAGTTCATTGGGCACTACGGCGAGCACCGGCACGACCTCGCACATGAGATCGACGGCATTGTGGTCAAGATCGACGACTTCGCCACCCAACGGGCCCTCGGCTACACCTCCCGCGTTCCGAGGTGGGCTGCTGCCTACAAATACCCGCCGGAAGAAGTCCACACCAAGCTCCTGGACATTGCCGTCAACGTAGGCCGTACCGGCCGGGTGACTCCGTTCGGATTGATGGAACCCGTGAAGGTGGCCGGCTCCACGGTGGGCATGGCGACGCTGCACAACCAGGACGTGGTCAAGGCCAAGGGCGTCATGATCGGCGACATCGTGATCCTTCGGAAAGCCGGCGATGTCATCCCCGAAATCGTGGGCCCTGTGCTGGCCCTGCGTGACAAACAGGATCCACCGGTCCGGGAGTTCGTGATGCCCACCGAATGCCCGTCCTGCGGCACCCCTCTGGCTCCGGCCAAGGAAAGCGACGTTGACATTCGTTGCCCCAATGCGAAGTCGTGCCCGTCGCAGCTGCGTGAGCGCGTGTTCCACCTCGCGGGCCGTGGTGCGTTCGATATTGAGGCGTTGGGGTGGGAAGCGGCCATAGCGCTCACGCAGCCCGCGGAGCCGGAGATCCCGCCGCTGACCAGTGAGGCGGGCCTGTTCAGCCTGACCCGCGAGGACCTGGCCGATGTCCTGATCCGCAGGGAGAAGCGTTCCAAGGGTGTGGGCACGGGCGAGTATGAGCTGGTTCCGTACTTCTATACCAAGGGCACGGCCAAGTCCCCCTCCAAGCCAACGGCCACCACCGAGAAACTGTTTGTGGAGTTGGAGAAAGCCAAGAAGCAGCCGCTCTGGCGTGTTTTGGTAGCGCTCTCCATCAGGCATGTGGGCCCCACCGCTTCGCGGGCTCTGGCTACCGCCTTCGGCAGCATGGACGCCATCCGGAACGCCACGGAGGAGCAAATGGCCCATGTGGATGGTGTAGGCCCCACCATTGCAGTGGCACTCCAAGAGTGGTTCGCCGTGGACTGGCACAACGAGATCGTCGACAGCTGGGCAGCGGCCGGTGTGCGGATGGAAGACGAGCGGGACACGTCCGTGCCGCGCACCCTTGAAGGGCTCACCATCGTTGTTACCGGTACTTTGCCCAACTTCAGCCGGGACGAAGCCAAGGAAGCCATCATCATTCGTGGCGGGAAGGCGTCTGGTTCCGTTTCCAAGAAGACCAGCTACCTGGTCGCCGGCGAAAGCGCCGGCACCAAGCTGGACAAGGCAGAGCAGTTGGGAGTTCCCGTGCTGGACGAGGACGGGTTCCGGGAGTTGCTCGCCAATGGTCCCGCGGCTGCGGCAGACGAGCCTGCGGACAACGAAACGGCGCAGGACGACGCCACGGAAGCAGTCTCCGAATGACGGAGGTGAACGGGCTCCTGGCAGTAGCCAAACGTGCCGCTGCGGCGGGTGCTGCTGTGCTCGCGCAGCGGTCCGTCAGCGGCACAGGCGGCGATGGCCTCGAAACCACCAACAAGGGTGAGGACGGCGACTGGGTCACGGCCTTTGATGTCGCGGCTGAGAATGCCGTCCGCGAAGCCATCCTTGCAGAGCGGCCCCACGACACCATCACTGGCGAGGAGCACGGCACCACCAGGCCGGACATGCCTTCCGGATACCGCTGGTCCATTGACCCCTTGGACGGGACCACCAACTTCATCCGAAACATCGCCTACTACGCCACCTCTGTGGCCGTAGCCGATTCCGACGGCGTATGGCTGGCCGGGGTGGTCCACGCACCTGCCCTGGGTCGCGTCTACTCGGCCGCCCGTGGACAAGGAGCCTGGTTGGAGGTCGGTGGAGAGACCACCCGCTTGGCAGGTCCTGTCCAGGGACGAAGGGGACTCATCCTGGCTACGGGATTCAGCTACGATCCCGCTACCCGCGCAGACCAGTCGGCCGGCCTCGCTGAGCTTATGGACGGTTTTGCCGACGTCCGGCGCCTGGGTTCTGCGGCCTTGGATCTCTGTTTGGTCGCCGACGGTACTTTTGACGCTTACGGCGAGCGTGGCCTGAACGAGCACGATTTCTCTGCCGGTGCGCTGATCGCCGAAGAGGCGGGCTGCTGGGTGCGCAGACCACGGTTGGAGAGCCCTTTGAACGGTGGGCCAAGCACCGAAGACCGTCTGGCGGCCTGGATGTGCGCCGGCGCCTTGGAACTGTCCGGCAAGTTTCCTTTGTGATGACCAATCCGTGATCAAAACCCTCGCCATCGCCAACTACCGATCCATCCGGGACCTCGCCATGGAGTTGCATGGCCTGGACATCGTGACCGGTGCCAACGGCAGCGGAAAGTCCTCGCTGTACCGGGCGCTTCGGCTGTTGGCAGAGTGTGCCGGGGGCGACTCCGGCAACGTGGTGGGTTCGCTTGCCCGCGACGGCGGTTTGCCCTCCACACTGTGGGCAGGCCCGGAGTCCATCAGCAAGGCCATGCGCAGTGGTGACGTGCCTGTCCAGGGAACGGTACGGCGTGAGTCCGTAAGCCTGAAGCTGGGTTACTCCGGGGACGATTTTGGATACTTGGTGGACCTGGGGATGCCAACGCCCGGCGGTGCCGGATTCGACCAGGAAACCGGCAGGCCCCGGCCCTCCGCCTTCAGCTTGGATCCCGAAATAAAACGGGAGCAGATCTTCTCCGGCCCTGTAGCACGGCCAAGCTCACTGTTGGTCGACCGGAAGGGAAGCCTGGCCAAGCTGCGCGGACCCGGCAGCGAGTGGACAGAGTTATCCAGGCGGCTGGACACTTTCCAGAGCATGCTGACGGAGGTTTCGGACCAGGACAGGGCGCCGGAGGTTCTGCGGGTTCGTGATTCGGTCCGTTCATGGCGGTTCTACGATCACTTCCGCACGGATGCCGACGCTCCCGCCCGCCAGGCGCAGCTCGGAACCCGCACACCCGTGCTTCATCACAGCGGCAAGGATCTTGCGGCTGCTCTGCAAACACTGCGCGAGGTGGGCTTCGAGCGGCAGTTGGATGCCGCCGTCGGCCATGCCTTTCCCGGAAGCCGCCTGGAGATTGCCGTCAACGACGGCCGGTTCAGCGTGGAACTCAGTCAGCCCGGCATGTTGCGGCCCATGAAGGCCGCAGAGCTCTCGGACGGAACCCTGCGGTTCCTGTTGCTGACCGCGGCGTTGCTGACCCCGCGGCCCCCCGAGCTCATGGTCCTCAACGAACCCGAGACCAGCCTCCACGTTGACCTGATGCCGGCACTGGCCGGATTGATTGTCCAGGCCAGTGCCAACAGCCAGATGATCGTCGTGACCCACTCGGAAGCGTTGCTCAAGGCGCTGCGCGAGAGCGGTGCCGCCCATGAGCATGAGCTCTACAAGGACCTCGGCGAGACCCGGATCAAGGGTCTGGGATCGCTGGAAGGTCCCTCGTGGAGCTGGCCCAAGCGCTGAGGGCCGCCCGCGTGACGCGGCATGGGTCCTAGAACGCTGATCCGATGGACGTGAGCTGCTGCGCCGCGGAGCCTGCGAAGCGGTTCTCCGGCCGGGCCAGTCCGTAGTGTCCGCGGAGCGTGGACTCGGTGTACTCCGTACGGAACAGCCCGCGCTGCTGGAGGATCGGTACTACGTGGTCCACGAACACCTCCAGTCCTGAGGGAAGGACCGGCGGCATGATGTTGAAGCCATCCGCGGCGCCGGCAAAGAACCAGTCCTGGATGGCGTCAGCAACCTGTTCAGGTGTTCCGGAGAAGGTACGGTGCCCGCGTCCTCCACCCAGCCGGCCGATCAGCTGGCGAACAGTGAGCTGCTCCCGGCGGGCCAGCTCCACGATCAGCGTGTAGCGGCTCTTGGCACCCTCAATGTCGTCCTCGGACGGCAGGTCGGCAGGGAGTTGGCGGTCCAGGGGGAGGTCCTCAGGCTTCAGGCGCAACGTCTTGGCCAGTTGCTCCCGGGCGTATTCGGGCTTGATGAGCTCGTCCAGTTCACGCTCAAGCTTGAGGGCTTCGGCTTCAGTGGATCCGATGACCGGGACGATCCCCGGCAGGATCTTGATGCCTTCCGGGTCGCGGCCCACCGCTGCGGTGCGTGACTTCAGGTCAGAGTAGAAGGCTTGGGCGTCGGCCAGGGTCTGGTGGGCGGTGAAGACGGCTTCGGCATACTGCGCCGCCAGCTTCTTGCCGTCTTCGGAAGAGCCGGCCTGGACGATCAGCGGGTGGCCCTGGGGTGAACGGGGAACATTGAGGGGGCCACGAACGCGGAAGTGTTTCCCCTCGTGCTCGATGACCCGGATCTTGTTGTCATCGCCCCAGACGCCCTCGGCCTTGTCCGCGAGGATGGCGTCATCTTCCCAGCTGTCCCAGAGTTTCTGTGCCACCTCGATGAACTCAGCGGCCCGCTCGTACCGGACGGCATGGGCCGGCTGGTCATCCACACCGAAGTTGCGCGCGGCGTCCGGTCCCGCCGTCGTGACGACGTTCCAGCCTGCACGTCCACCACTGACCCAGTCCACCGAAGCGAAACGGCGCGCAAGGTTGAAGGGGTCGTTGTAGGTGGTGGAGGCGGTCGCGATCAGGCCGATCCTTTGAGTTGCGGCAGCGATGGCCGTCAGCAGCACGGTTGGTTCCAGTTTTCCGGCAGGACGGCGGCCCACCTCGCCAAAGAGGACGGGGGAGTCAGCGAAGAAGATGGAATCGAGCTTTCCGCGTTCGGCCGTGCGGGCCAGGTGCTGGTAGTGCTCCACTTTGGTAGAGGCAAGGGGGTCGCTTTCGGGCAGGCGCCATGATGCTTCGTGGTGCCCTGTGCTCATCAGGAACGCGTTGAGGTGCAATGTGCGGTCTGGCGGGGTCATGGTTTCTCCTCGGGTCAGGACAGTTGGGGCCGGTGTGTGGCAACTCAAGCACGGGTCCAAAGCCCTCCGCCAGCGTTTCGACATGTCCCCGCAACAGCACGAAACCGGGGTTCACGGCAGGCAACGCGGCTCCATCCGACGCCACGGGAGGCAACACAAAAGCAGCCCAGCAGTTGTCCACCCGATCAACAAAGCACGGGCCGCCGTCGTCGTGTGTTCCGTTCGTGACTGATAGTTCCATCACGGAAAGGCCCTTTTGGCGCCTTTGGTGCGACCGGCACGACTACCATTGGTAGGTGCTTTCGCCGATTACCGTCCGTCCCGCCCTGCCCGAAGACTACGACGCCGTTGCCCGCATTACGCAGGACTCCTACGTCACTGCGGGGTACTACGGCGACGCCGACCACCCGTACCTGCAGAAGCTCCAGGATGTGGCAGGCCGTGCAGAGCACGCCGACATCCTTGTGGCAGAGCGCAACGGCGAGGTGATCGGTTCGGTCACCGCGGCTCCTGCGGGCGGCGGCTTCTCGGACATCGGCCTGGAGGATGAGCTGGAACTGCGGACCCTCGTGGTGGATCCGGCTGTGCAGCGCTCCGGTGCCGGCCGCGCCCTGGTGCAGGCCGTCGTCGATCAGGCCAAGGCCATGGACGGCATCAGGGCCGTTTCGCTGACCACCGGCGCGACGTGGGAAAGTGCCAACGCCCTGTATGCACGCACCGGCTTTGACCGCGCGCCGCACCGCGACTGGTTCGTTCCCGGCACCGACATAAAGCTGTTCGTTTACCGGCTGGACCTCCCGCAGTCATAAAGTTTCCTTCGTAAACGCCGGTCACCGGACCGTGCGAAACGACAGGAAGGCGCGGCATGCGCAAGACATTCGGCACGGGTTCGGTCTGGGAGCAGACCCTTGGATACTCCCGCGCAGTCCAGGTGGACAGCACCCTCTTCATTTCTGCGACGGCAGCCAGTGGGCCCGATGGCATTGTTGGCGAAGACTTCTACTCGCAGACCAAGTACATTCTCGAAAAGCTCGGCACCGTTCTGGAAGAAGCCGGGTTCTCCTACGAGGACGTTGTGCAGTCCAAGCTGTACCTGACGGACATCAGCAAGTGGGAAGACGCCGGCCGTGCGCACGGTGAGGTCTTCGGCGAGATCCGCCCCGCGCTTGCCCTGGTCCACGTCCTGCCGTTCCTCGATCCCGCGATGCTGGTGGAGATCGAGCTCGTGGCGCAGAAGAGCGCGTAACGCACCCAACTGAGTCGCATTAGTGGTTGTTGTGAGCGCTCAGAACAACCACTAATGCCAGTTGGTTGAGCTAGCTCGGGATGCCGTAGCGGTGTTCCGGCCGACCCGTGGTCCCGTAGCGCAGTTGGATTTCGACGGCGCCATCGTCCGCGAGCGAGGACAGGTACCGTTGCGCCGTGGCCCGGGAAACGCCAACGCGTTCCGCCACCTCGGCAGCTGAATACTGCTCACCAGGGATCAACGATTCCAGGACCGCCGCTTCGGTCGCCGAGCGGGGTTTGGCGGCCGGCGTGACGTCACCGGGAATCAGGGAGCGCTTTGCGCGTTCAATGGTGGTCTGGTCCACGGCGCTCTGCTGGCCCAAAATCCTCCGGTACCTGGCGTAGGACCGGAGTTGCTGGGACAGGGACTCGGCCGTGAAGGGTTTGAGCATGTACCCCAGCGCGCCGCGACGCAGGGCAACCTTGATGGACTGCGCATCCGAGGCGGCGGTGAGCATCACGGCGTCGACGTCCAACTGGCCCAGCAGGTCCAAGCCGGAGCCATCCGGCAGGTACACGTCCAGCAGCACCAGGTCCGGGCGGAGGCTGTGGATCGCCTGCAGCGCTTGGGACACGGAGCCCGCCGGCGCCAAAGCCATGAAGCCGGCCACGGAATCCACATAGGCAGCGTGGAGCCTTGCCACGTGGAAGTCGTCATCCACGATCAGCACCCTCAAATCCTCAGCCACTGCTGTCCTCCCTCAAGGTAGAGTCGGCACCTGCATCCACAGTGCCGGAAAAGTCCATGACACCGGGGATGGTTGCCATGAACACCGCCCCCGGACCGCCATGGCTGCCGGGCTCCAGAACGCGGACGTCGCCGCCGCGCCTTCGCGCCAGCTGCCGCACCAACGCCAACCCCAAACCTTGTCCAGCCCCCGAGCGTACCGGTTGTTCCGACGTCGTAAATCCTTCTGCGAAGACCTCTTCGGGTTCAAGGCTCCCCAAACCGTCGCCCGAGTCTCCCACCACGATATGCAAGGTGCCGCCCGTTGTGGTGGCGTCGTCCAGCAGTTCAACCTCCACCCAGCGGTCCGCGGCGGACCCGGCGACGGCGGCACTCACCGCGTTGTCGATCAGGTTGCCGAGCACCGTGGTCACGTCCTGGGGATCGGCCACGTGCCCACGGACCAATGTTTCGGGCCCGACGCGGAGGGCCACGCCGCGCTCCGAAGCCTCCACGCCCTTGGCGCCAACGAACGCCTGCAAGTACGGGTCCTGCAGGAGTTCAGCCTGCTCCACCGGGAACTTCAACGGGCCCGTTGCGGAGATCCGGGCCAAGTATGCCTTGGCCGATTCGTACTGGCCGATGCTCATGAAACCCGCGATCGTGTGGAGCTGGTTGGCGAACTCGTGGCGCTGGGCGCGGAGGGCTGTGGACATGGTACCCACGGCGTCGAGTTGGCGGGTGAGTTGCTGCAATTCCGTACGATCACGCAGCATGACCACCCAGCCAAGGTCCTCCTTGCGATGCCAGGCCTTGCGTGCACTCACCACCAGAACGCGCCCACCTGCAACAATCTCCACGGCCTCCGCATCACGTGCCGCGGGCTGCGTGAGCTGTTTGAGTTGCTCGGGAACGGCGGCGGACGCCCAGTCCTGCCCGGTGGCATCGGGCATGTCCAGGAGCCTGGCGGCTGCTGCGTTGAACACGGAGATGCGCCCGTCCGCCGCGATACCGATCACGCCGTCATCCACGCCTTGGAGTACCGCTACCTGGTCGTGGACGAGGGTGCTGATTTCTTCGGGCTCAAGACCGAGGGTGAGCCGCTGCAGCCTGCGGCGGAGCAAGAACGACGCCAGGACGCCGGCAAGCAATGCTCCGCCAGCAGTGAGGGCAATGGGTACGATGTCGCGGGCCAGGCTGTTGCCAAGAGACTCCACGGAGTAGCCCACGCTGACTTCGCCCACGATTGCGCCGGGCGTTTCCGGCGAGTACACCGGCACCTTGGCGCCGGCCGATGGTCCCAACGTTCCGGTGTTGCGGGTAGTGATTTCCTCACCGCCCAATGCCACCGAGGGGTCCGTGCTGACGCGTTCACCCAGCCGCGCCGTCTCCGGGTGGGCCAGCCTGAGGCCGGTTTCGTCCGTGATGACCACGAACAAGGCGCCGGTGCGCGCCCGTACCGCCTCGGCAGCTTCTTGCAGGGGCCCGACGGCGAGTACTTCCGAGGGAGGCGTTCCCTCTTCCCTGCTGATGAGCTGCACGTTGGTCCTGATATCCGGATCCGCCGCGACCGTCCTGGCAAGGGTGAGGGCTTGGTTCTCGGCTTCGGTGCCGATCCGTTCGTACACCAGCCAGGCATGGACTGTTCCGCTGAGCAGGACCACCAGCAGGACAACCCCCAGTTGGAGGAGGAGGGTCTGGGTGGAAAACCGCATGATCCATTGAATCACTGAGCACAATGCGCAAAACGTTCGCAACGAGCAGTATTCCCAACAATTCCCGGAAACCCCCCGCCGTGATCGGCGCCACCATATCGTCTGTAGTGCGCATCACACCGACGTGGCGCCATTCACAGTAGTAAGGAGCCGGCCGTGCTGGTTTTGCTTGGATTCGCAATGATTGCGGTATTCATGGTCCTGATCATGACCAAAAAATTGACGCCAGTACTGGCGCTGATCATCGTCCCCACCGTCTTCGGCCTTTTCGCCGGGGCGGGCCTCGGCATTGGCGACATGGTGATGGACTCGATGAAGTCCATGACATCCACGGCCGCGCTCCTCATGTTCGCCATCATCTACTTCGGCCTGATGATCGACGTCGGACTGTTCGACCCCCTGGTGAAGTTCATCCTGCGCAAGCTGGGCAACGACCCCGCCAAGGTTGTCCTCGGCACCGCGATCCTCGCCGCAGCAGTCTCCCTGGACGGGGACGGCTCCACCACCTTCATCCTCACTACTGCCGCCATGCTCCCGGTGTACCTGCGGCTCAAGATGAGCCCCGTGGTCCTCACCTGCGTGGCGGGCCTGGCCAACGGCACCATGAACATCCTGCCGTGGGGCGGGCCCACCGCCCGCGCTGCGACCGCCCTGAACCTTGATGTCAACGACGTCTTCGTCCCCATGGTTCCGTCCCTCATCGTTGGCCTCATCGTTGTCCTGGTCTTCGCCTGGCTGCTGGGCCTGCAGGAACGCAACCGCCTCCGCACCACTGCGCCCGAAATTTGGAGCGACGTCGCCGATCCTTCTGAAGCGTTCGACGGCGGCGCCGGCCGCGGCGGTTCCGTCGCCGCAGGTTCGGGCCTGGGTGCAGGCTTCGGCGCCGGCCGTTTCGGATTTGGCCGCAACGGTTCAACCGCAGGTAAGCCGGGAACCGGCGGAGGTTCCGGCGTCGCGGTCCTCGAAGACCCTGCCACGCTGGTGGACGATCACGACACCGCCATGGCGGACACCGCGCTGGACCCCAACCGCTCCACCCTGCGTCCCAAGCTGTTCTGGTTCAACCTGGGCTTGACCGTCGCCGTGATGGTGGTCCTGGTGGCCAACATCGTTCCGCTGCCGTTCGTGTTCATGGTGGGATCCGCGATCGCCCTGCTGGTCAACTTTCCCAAGGTCAAAGACCAAGGCGCCCAGCTGATCGCCCACGCACGGTCCATCGTCGCCGTCGTCAGCATGGTCATGGCCGCCGCCGTCCTCACAGGCGTCCTCAACGGCACCGGCATGGTCAAGGCTATGTCCGAGTGGCTGGTCCAGATCATCCCCGCGGACATGGGTCCGTTCATGGCGATCATCACCGGACTGCTCAGCATCCCCATGACCTTCTTCATGAGCAATGACGCCTTCTACTTCGGTGTCCTTCCGGTCCTCTCCGAAACGGCCGCGCACTATGGCGTCGATGCAGTGGACATGGCCCGTGCCTCCATCACCGGGCAGCCCTTCCACCTGCAGAGCCCCTTGGTACCGGCGATCCTCCTCCTGGTGTCCCTCGCCAAGGTAGACCTGGGTGACCACCACAAGAAGGTCCTCTGGCGCACGGCAGTGGTCTCAGTCGTCATGCTGGCAGTCGGAGTCGTGACCGGAGCCATCGGCATCGGCTGACCCGCTGTTCCCAGCGCAACCGTCTGCACCTGAGGTGCAAGACCGGGCCAGACATCCTCCGCGTGCTGCTCCTTCGTCGCTTTGACGCACGCATCCGGATGCCTGGCCCGGTCTGCGTAGGAGGCCCACCGGCCGAAGGCGACAACCCCCACCGAGCGGGCCGCAGCCCGCGTACGGCGGCGCACCCAAGCCAAGTAGACTGGTTCCGAAAACCATTTGAACTTTGCAGGGGAGATCCATGGCTGCGATCAACCGTGACGACGTCGCGCATCTTGCGCGTCTGGCTCACATTGAAATGAGTGCCGAAGAACTGGACAGGATGGCTGTTGAGCTTGCTGTCATCGTGGATTCGGTGAAGAGCGTGAGCGAAGCTGCGGGGGAGGATGTCCCGGCGACGTCGCACCCGATTCCGTTGACCAATGTGTTCCGTGAGGACGTTGTGGGCCACACGTTCACGGCTGAGCAGGCATTGTCCGGCGCTCCGGATGCTTACGAGAACCGTTTCAAGGTCCCGGCAATCCTGGATGAGGACTAATCACTATGACTGAATCGAAGAACGAGCTCATCCGCCACTCCGCTGCCGATCTCGCTGCGAAGCTGGCTGCCCGTGAGGTGACCGCCGTCGAGGTGACGCAGGCGCACCTTGACCGCATCGCCCTTGTTGATGGCGGAGCCGACGGTATCCACGCATTTTTGCACGTTAACACCGAAGAGGCTTTGGCTGTCGCAGCCGAGGTTGACGCCGCCCGTGCCGCCGGCGGTGCCGCTGCCGCGGAGCTGCACGCCCTCGCTGGTGTGCCGATTGCCGTCAAGGACCTCATCGTCACGATTGGCCAGCCGACGACGGCTGGTTCGAAGATCCTCGAGGGTTGGCACAGCCCGTATGACGCCACCGTGGTGAAGAAGCTGCGCGCGGCGAAGATGCCCATCCTGGGTAAGACCAACCTGGATGAATTCGCCATGGGTTCCTCCACGGAGCACTCGGCGTACGGCCCCACCCGCAACCCGTGGGACCTGGACCGCATTCCCGGCGGTTCGGGCGGTGGCTCCGCGGCCGCCGTCGCCGCTTTCGAAGCGCCGCTGGCGCTCGGCACCGATACTGGTGGCTCGATCCGCCAGCCGGGTGCCGTCACCGGAACTGTGGGCGTGAAGCCGACGTACGGTGCTGTTTCCCGTTATGGTGCCATTGCCATGGCGTCATCCCTGGACCAGATCGGCCCGGTTTCCCGTACGGTTCTGGACTCGGCGTTGCTGCAGGAAGTCATCGGCGGCCACGACCCCTATGACTCCACGTCGCTGACCGATCCGTTCAACGATCTTGTTGCTGCTGCCCGCGTGGGCAATGTTGCGGGCATGAAGATCGGCATCGTCAAGGAACTTCACGGCGAGGGCTACCAGGCAGGCGTCGAGAACCGGTTCAACGAGTCCCTTCAGCTGCTGAAGGATGCCGGTGCTGAAATCGTTGAGGTTTCCTGCCCCAACCTGAAGTACGCCCTGGGCGCTTACTACCTGATCATGCCGTCCGAGGTGTCCAGCAACCTGGCCAAGTTCGACGGTGTCCGCTTCGGCATGCGAGTGCTGCCCAAGGATGGTCCGATGACCATCGAGCGCGTCATGGGGGCTACCCGTGCCGCAGGCTTCGGTGACGAAGTGAAGCGCCGTATCATCCTCGGCACTTACGCTTTGAGCGCCGGTTACTACGACGCTTACTATGGCTCCGCACAGAAGGTCCGTACGCTGATCCAGCGTGACTTCGACGCAGCTTTTGCGAAGGCCGATGTCCTGATCTCGCCCACGGCGCCCACCACGGCGTTCAAGCTGGGGGAGAAGCTGGATGATCCCCTGGCGATGTACCTGAACGACGTCGCCACCATCCCCGCCAACCTCGCTGGCATCCCGGGGTTGTCCCTGCCGGGTGGCCTGGCTGACGAAGACGGCCTGCCTGTTGGCATCCAGCTGCTGGCTCCTGCCCGCCAGGATGCCCGCCTGTACCGCGTTGGTGCGGTCCTCGAATCCATGCTCGAAGAGAAGTGGGGCGGTCCGATGCTTGCCCAGGCGCCTGCTCTCGGTGCAGTATCCAACACCGCCGGAGGTTCCAACTAATGTCCGTCGACGCAACCCTGAGCTTCGAAGAGGCCATGGAGAAGTACGATCCCGTCCTGGGGTTTGAGGTCCACGTGGAACTCAACACCAAGACCAAGATGTTCTCCTCCGCACCGAATGTCTTCGGAGACGAGCCGAACACCAATGTCAACGAGGTTGACCTGGGCCTGCCCGGCGTCCTGCCGGTGGTGAACAAGACGGCGGTGGAGTCCTCCATCAAGATCGGCCTTGCTTTGAACTGCAAGATCGCCGAGTCCTGCCGCTTCGCCCGGAAGAACTACTTCTACCCGGACACCCCCAAGAACTTCCAGACTTCCCAGTACGACGAACCGATCGCCTACGACGGTTACCTCGACATCGAGCTTGAGGACGGCACGGTCTTCCGCGTGGAAATCGAACGCGCCCACATGGAGGAAGATGCCGGCAAGCTGACCCACATGGGTGGCGCGGCAGGCCGCATCCAGGGTGCCGACTACTCGCTGGTGGACTACAACCGTTCCGGTGTGCCGCTGGTGGAAATTGTCACCAAGCCCATCGAGGGCGCGGGCAGCCGTGCACCCGAGCTGGCCAAGGCATACGTTGCTGCTGTTCGCGAGATCGTGAAGAACCTTGGTGTTTCCGATGCCAAGATGGAGCGCGGCAATGTCCGCTGCGACGCCAACGTTTCCTTGCGCCCGCACGGCCGGGAACGCTTCGGTATCCGTTCGGAAACCAAGAACGTAAACTCGCTGCGCGCCGTCGAACATGCCGTCCGCTACGAGATCCAGCGCCACGCTGCCGTCCTGGAATCCGGCGAGCCGGTCATCCAGGAGACGCGCCACTGGCACGAGGACACGCGTTCGACGACGTCGGGCCGGCCCAAGTCCGACGCTGACGATTACCGCTACTTCCCGGAGCCTGACCTGGTTCCCGTCGTCGCCTCCCGTGAGTGGGTGGAAGAGCTCCGCGCCACCCTTCCCGAGCCGCCGGCCGAGCGCCGCAAGCGCCTCAAGGAAGCCTGGGGCTACTCGGATCTGGAGTTCCGCGATGTAGTCAACGCCGGCGTCATGGATTCCATTGAGGAAACCATCGCCGCCGGTGCGTCCGCCGATGTCGCCCGCAAGTGGTGGATGGGTGAGATCGTGGGCCGCGCCAAGGTTGCCGACGTCGATCCTTCCGAACTCGGTGTCACGCCGCAGGTCATCGTCGAGCTGAACAAGCTGGTCGAGGACGGCAAGATCAACAACAAGATGGCCACCCAGGTGCTGGACGGCGTCCTCGCCGGCGAAGGTACCCCGGCGGAGATCGTCGAAAAGCGCGGACTCGCCGTTGTATCCGATGACGGACCCCTCCTGGAAGCCATCGACGCAGCACTGGCAGCACAGCCGGACGTCGCGGAGAAGATCCGAGGCGGCAAGGTTCAAGCGATCGGTGCGATTGTTGGCGGCGTCATGAAGGCCACCCGCGGCCAGGCCGACGCTGGACGAGTCCGTGAACTCATCCTGGAGAAGCTCGGCGTCGAGGGCTGACACCCGTTTTTCCCATCAAAGTAGGCCGCAGTTTTTGCTGCGGCCTACTTTGCTTTTTGGGCGCACAATGGATGCATGGCCACACTCTCACCGGGCCTTCGGAAGGCCGTCCTTGCCGGCGGGATCGCCGTCACCCTGACAGGTGGCGGGGCCGCCGCTGTCTGGGCAGGCACGCAAGCCAGCCCCCCGCCGTCGAGCGCTTTTCCGTCCAACAGCCCTTCCGCGTCCGCGAACGCCAAGTCCACTGAAGGCCGCGGCCAGGCAATTCATGGCGAGCACGTGGTGAAGCAGCGGGACGGGACGTACCGCACGGTGGTCACGCAGACCGGAACCATCGAAGCGGCCAGTGATTCAGAGGTGACCGTGAAGAGCGACGACGGCTTCACACAGCGCTACGCAATCACCGCGGACACCCGGATCTCCATGGTTCCTGCTGTTCCCGGGCCCAGGAACGGCAGGGGTAAGCCATTCCTGCCCACAGCTGCAGCAGCGGACCTCAAGGCCGGCGATACGGTGCGCATCAGCGGTACTCGGGAGGGCGATACGGTGACCGCCACGAGGGTATTGGCAGGCCAACTGCCGGCCGGCCTCAAGGGTGGGCCCGGGCACAAGGGCCACGGCCCCAAATAGTTACGCGGCTACAGTCCTGAAGCCCAGATTGCCGCTGGCTGAGTCCGGGGTGTTCGAGCTCCGCGCTGCCAGGCGATACCGGTTGCAGTAGGACTCGTGGCAGAGGTATGAGCCACCGCGCATCACCCTGCCCCGGCCGATGGTGGGCCCCTGCGGGTCCTCGACCGTTCCCTGCGCCAGGCAGGTTTTGTAGTACTTGGGCAGGAACCAGTCGCTGCACCATTCCCACACATTCCCGCTGGTTTGGTAGAGCCCGTAACCGTTGGGGCTGAAGGACCTGGCGGGTGCGGTGGTGAGGTAGCCGTCGTCTTCGGTGTTGCGGGACGGGAAATCGCCTTGCCAGATGTTGCAATTGTGTGCGGCGGTGCCTGATGGGTTGTTGTGGAGCTCGTCGCCCCACGGGTATCGCCGTCCCGGCACCCCGCCGCGGGCCGCGTATTCCCATTCGGCTTCCGTCGGCAGTCGTCGGCCGGCCCATTCGCAGTACGCGAGGGCGTCGTTGTGCGACACGTGGGTCACCGGGTGGTCCGGGATGTTTTCCCAGTTCGAGAGGGGCCCGGCCGGGTGCGCCCAGTCGGCGCCGCGGACGTTAAGCCACCACGGGACGTTGTTGACCCGGTTGAGAATGTCATGCGGACTGGCTTTCACGGCGAGGTGGAACACCGCTGATGTACCAAAGATCTCCGACTCGGTGCGGTGGCCGGTGGCGTCGATAAACTGTGCGAACTCCTGGTTGGTCACTGTTGTGGCGCTGATCCGGAATGGTGAGATGGCGACCTCGTGCAGCGGTGATTCGCCGTCGCCTTCATAGCCCTCGTTGAAACGATCGCCCATGGTGAACGTCCCGCCGGGGATGTCCACGTCGTTGGTCTGGTGCATATGGTTGGTCCCGGGTGTGCCGCTGGTCGGGTGTCCGCCCACCGCGCGCAGGGGGAGCGCCAGCCCCGGCGTCGAGTGTTCCCGGGCGCCGGCACCCGGGCTGCAGCAGTCTGCCATGTCCACCTTCTGTCTATAAACCAACTGCTTGTACTTTAGCGGGGTCCGGTGGCCTGCCACACGCTCCTTCCCAAACCCCACGGGTGGACCACTTTCCGCTGCGCACTCCGGCGTCACACCCCGACTCCACGCAAACCCGAGGCCTTCCCGAAGTGACGAAATGTGATTTCTGCACTCAGTTTCGATCATGATCTTGCAAAAAGAGATGCGGGTCACTTATGGTTTGTTAAACGGTTAACGAGCGTGGCTTGGATCACATTGGTGGTTCCGGCTCGGCACTTGAGGAGACACCATGAACTCGACGACGGAACAGGCTCCGGCATTGCCCGAAGCCCGCCGGGTCGCGGCGCCGGCACGGGGGAGCGCCCCTGGGGTCGGATCAAAGAAGCGGAAACGGAGCAAGCCTCCGCAGCAGAGCTTCCGGTCCCGCCTGCGACGCGACAAGCAGATGCTGCTCATGATGGTCCCGGGTGTGGCCTTCCTGCTGCTCTTCTTCTACATCCCCATCCTGGGCAACGTCATCGCGTTCCAGGACTACCAGCCGTACTTGGGCATCGGCGACAGCTTGTGGGTTGGCTGGCAGAACTTCGTGGATCTGTTCGGGAATCCGGATTTCATCCACGCGTTCTGGAACACCCTGTATCTGGCCGCCTGGCAGTTGATCTTCCTTTTCCCGGTGCCGCTGGTGCTGGCGCTGATTGTTGATTCACTCATCAGCACACGGGTCCGTCGCATCTTCCAGAGCATCGCCTACCTGCCGCACTTCCTTTCCTGGGTGCTTGTCATCGCGTTCTTCCAGCAGATGTTGGGCGGCGCTGGTTTCGTCAACAACCTGCTGAGGGACTGGGGCATGGATCCCATTCCCTTCATGACCAACCCGGAAACCTTCCCCGTCATGGTGGTCGTCCAGATGATCTGGAAAGACGCCGGCTGGGCAATGATCATCTTCCTGGCCGCCCTGGCAAGCATCGACGCTTCGCTCTACGAAGCTGCGGCGGCTGATGGCGCCGGGCGCTGGCGCCGGATGTGGCACATCACCCTTCCCGGGTTGAGGCCCGTGATCGTGCTCCTGTTGATCCTGCGCATCGGCGACATCCTCTCTGTCGGATTTGAACAGTTCATCCTCCAGCGCGACGCTGTGGGCGCCGGGGCGGCAGAAGTGCTGGACACCTTCACCTACTACACCGGCGTAGTAGGAGGCGGCTGGAGCTCAGGTGCTGCAGCCGGCCTCGCCAAGGGCGTGGTCAGCGCGCTGCTGATCTATGGCGCCAACAAACTTGCCCACCGCTTCGGCGAAGACGGAATCTTCGCAAAACAAGTGCGCTGACAGCCACGCTGACCCGCGCGCCTGCCGCACAAGGAGAACCCCATGGCAACAACACTTTTCACCAGGAAACCCCGGGAGCTTAGCTACAACCCCAAGCGCCCGGTGTGGAAGGAGAAGCCTTCCGCCCTATACCAAACGATCAAAGCGATAGTCCTGGTCGTCTTCAGCTTGTCCATCCTCACGCCCATCCTGCTGGTGGTGTCGACATCCCTCGCTGACACCGAACAACTGGTGAAGGCAGGCGGTTTCGTCCTCTGGCCCGAGCGTCCCACGCTGGAGGCCTACGCCACTATCTTCAAAGGGCCCATGGTGCTGCAATCGCTCGGCGTCAGCATGCTGGTCACCGCGGTGGGCACCATCCTGGCCCTGTTCGTGACCATCACCATGGCCTACGCCACCAGCCGCACCGTGCTCTTTGGCCGTCCCGTGATTCTCGCTGTGCTGTTTACGCTCCTGTTTGCGCCTGGCCTGATCCCGTCGTTCCTGATGATCCGTCAACTCGGGCTGCTCGATTCTTTGTGGTCGCTGATCCTCCCGGGCATCTTTGGAGCCTTCAACTTTGTGGTGATGCGATCATTCTTCATGAACATCCCGGGCGAACTGATCGAAAGTGCCAGGATCGATGGCGCCAACGACTGGCAAATTCTGTGGCGCATCGTGATGCCACTGTCCAAAGCAGTGATCGCCGTCGTCGGACTGTTCTACGCCGTCGGGTTCTGGAACTCCTTCTTCAACGCCCTGCTCTACATCAACGACCACAGCAAGTGGCCCATCCAATTGCTGCTCCGCAACTTCGTGGTCCAGGGCAGTGGCGCGGCGGACCAACTGGGAATCACCACCACTCCGCCGCCGCAGTCCATCCAAATGGCCGTCGTTGTCGTGGCATTGGTCCCAATCCTGATGGTCTACCCGTTCCTCCAGAAGCACTTTGCCAAGGGCGTCATCACCGGCGCAGTCAAGGGCTAGCTCCCTCCCAGGATCCAGAAAAACCCAACGCACTCAAACCTCAGAGAAAAGCAAGTAACCAGAAAGGGTTATGCCATGACAAGCACTACCTCCCAGGCTGGATTCAGCCGCCGCGGTTTCCTTGGCCTCGCTGGCTTGGCCGTGACCGCCGCAGGCTTGTCCGCATGCGGTGGTGGCGGAACCGCGAGCAACGGTGGCGCCGCTGCCTCCGCGTCGGTCAAGTTGCCCACGTACAAGGAATTCACCGGCGTCACCCCGGACATCGCGGGCAACGCCAAAGGCCTCCAAGCCGGCTACTTCAAGCTGCCCACCGCTGTGCAGTCCGTGAAGACGCCGCCGCTCAAGGGCAAGGTGACCGGCCTGACCGAAACCTTCGACACTATGAGCCCCGGCCTGAAGGACAACCCCTTCTGGCAGAGGCTCAATGCCAAGCTCGGCGGGGACCTGGAGCTCCAGATCGCCGAAGACATCGGAGACGGCTACCCGGCCAAATTCGCCACCGTTCTGGCCAGCAACGATCTCCCCGACATGATGTGGGTTCCACCGAACCAGGGCATCCCCAACGTCGGCCCCATGCTGGAGGCCAAGTTCCAGGACCTGACGCCGTACCTCTCCGGTGACGCCGTGCTGGAGTACCCCAACCTGGCTGCACTGAAGCCCGATTCCTGGAAGACCGCCGTCGTGAACGGCAAGATCTGGGGAGCTCCCATCCCCAGTACCCCGTTCGGCCAGGTGTACCTGGGCAACCACGACATGTGGTCCAAGGTTGGCGGGTTTGAAGCTTCCAGCGCCGAGGAATTCCTGGAGAAGGCCAAGGAGCTGACCCGTCCCGGCGACCAGCAATATGCGCTGGAGCCGGCCTACATCAACGCCCTTCATATGGTCACGGAGTGGTTTGGCGCCCCCAACAGCTGGGCCGTCAACAAGGACCGCACCCTGACCCACCTGTATGAAACCGACGAATACCTGGCCGGTGTGGAGTTCACTGCCAAGATGTTCGCAGCGGGCGTCTTCTACCCGGACTCCAAGGCCACGGACATCCGCTCCCGCGTAGCAAACGGCAGTGTGGCCGCGCAGGTTGTGGTGGGCCCGCACGATATCCGCAGCTACCGTGCCCTGAACAAGACTGCCCGGTTTGATGTCCTCATTCCCTTCAGTGCCGACGGCAAGGTCAAGCCGGTGTACGACATGGGCTACGGCACGGTGGGTTTCACGCCGTTCAAGAAGGCCGAAGAGGGCAAGATCCGTGAACTGCTGGCGCTCATCAACTACCTGTCGGCGCCCTTTGGAACGGTGGAGTACCTGCAGAAGAACTTTGGTGAACTCGGCGAGGACTACACCATCGACGCCTCCGGGAACCCGGCGCGCACCGAAACGGGAACCACCAACGCACCAGGCCTGGTTTCGGCGTTGAACATCATGTCCAGTCCGGAGAACGTCATCTTCAACCCGGGATTCGACGACGACACCCGGTACGTCAGCCAGCAGGAGGAGAAGCTCCTTGAATTCGCGTGGCGCAACCCCACCAACGGTTCCTATTCGGACACCAACGCCAAGGTGGGAGCGAAGATCACCAAGCAGCTTCGCGACAAGGTGGTGGACATCATCACCGGCCGCGCCAAAATCGATGAGCTCAAGGATGCCGTCAAGCGCTGGAAGAGCGAAGGCGGCGACAAGATGCGCGATGAGTACCAGGCCGCGTTGGACCCCAACGCTCCGGTGTTCAGAAGCTAGCCTCAAACCAACAACGAACCAACGCGCCAAGACAGAGAAGATCAGCAGGGGGAACCATGGCAAAAGCAAGCACCACCGGAGTCCGGCCCACCATCCGCATGGTGGCCGAGCTGGCGGGAGTGTCCACGGCCACGGTTTCCTACGTGCTGTCCGGCCGCCGCGGTGACGGCGGACCGGGAGTTTCGGATCCGACGGCGGAAAAGGTCAAGGCGGCTGCGGAGCGGTTGGGATACCGCCCCAACCAAGCGGCCCGGGCCATCCGGACGGGTCGCACCAACACCGTGATTCTGTCGCTGACCATGCTGTCCGATCCATGGTCCCTGTCCGTGATCGAGGCCGTGCAAAAGGCGGCCGGTCCTCTGGGAATCACACCGATGATCCTTGGAGACGCCGACTGGGTCAAAGTGCTCGGCACCCACAACGCCGATGCGGTGTTCGTTGACGCCGTCCGTCCTGACCAGCGGGACGCGCTGCGCAAGTTGGCCGAACATGGAACCACGCTGGTGGTCTTTGATGAAGAGGTGGAAGCGGAGGGCTTCGATGTCATCCGCTCCATCGCCGGGCCCGGCTGCCGCATGGCCGTGGAGCACCTGCTCCACGGCCACCGCCAGATCGCGTGCCTGACACCGGCAACCGCCGCTGGCACCTCCGGTGGGACCCGATACCGGGCGTACTCCGACGCCCTGGCCAACGCCGGCATTCCGGAGCGGGACGATTACGTGGGACTGTTCGATGGCACCAGCGCTGGGGCCTACGCTGCGGCAACCCGGGTGCTCAGCATGGCGGACCGGCCCACTGCCATCTATGCCACCACGGATTACGCAGCCGTCGCCGCTATCAATGCTGCCCAGCGTTTGGGTCTTTCCGTGGGCACCGATGTGGACATCATCGGTGTGGGCAACACCGTGGAGGGTGAACGGATGTCCCCCTCTCTCAGCACCGTAGGTCCCGTGGATTTCTTCGACAAGCTGGCCCGGCTGCTCCTGCGGCGGGCAACTGGCCCTGCTGACACCACCACAGCAGAGGAACCCGACGTCCTGGACTTCCCGTGGCACTTGTTCGTGCGTGAATCGGCGCCGCACCGCAGCGCCGCAACCAGACTTTACTAAGAAACAGAAGAAGGAAATTGCACACCATGGAAAAGGATTTGAAGGTTGGCATCGTAGGTTTCGGCCTGCGTTCAGGGCTATGGAAACACGCCCACAAGCCAGGCCAGGGCTCTGAGGTCACCATTGTCTGCGACCTCAGCGAACGAGGCCGGACAGATGCTGCGGACCGGATCCCGACCGCCCGCGTCACCGGGGATCTGGAAGAACTCCTGAGCAGTGGGATTGACGCTGTCCTGGTCCTGACCCCCGATAACCAGCACGCCGCCGTCGCGGTCCTTACGCTCAAGGCGGGCATCCCCACTTTCTGCGAGAAGCCGCTGGACATCACCATTGACGCTGCGGACCGGATCCTGGCAACGGCATACGAAACCGGCACGCGCTTGTACGTGGGCCACAACATGCGGCACATGCCCGTTGTAGTACAGATGCGCCAACTCATCGAGGACGGCAGGATCGGCGAGGTCAAGGCGGTCTGGTGCCGCCACTTCGTGGGCCACGGTGGTGACTACTACTTCAAGGATTGGCATGCACAACGGGCCAACGTCACCTCACTGCTGCTCCAAAAAGGTGCCCACGACATCGACGTGATCCACTGGCTTGCCGGGGGCTACACCAAGAGGGTTGCCGCCGTCGGCGACCTCGCGGTCTACGGCGACGTCGCGAACCGCAGCAACAACGCCGGAAAGCGCATGGGTGATTGGTTCTCCATGGACAACTGGCCGCCCACAGAGCAGAAGGACCTGGCTGAAGTGATCGACGTCGAGGACATCTCCATGATGAACATGGTGCTGGACAACGGCGTGCTCGCCTCCTACCAGCAGTGCCACTTCACCCCTGACTACTGGCGCAACTACACCGTCATCGGCACCAAGGGCCGCATCGAAAACCTCGGCGACGGACCCGGCGAGACCATCAACGTGTGGACCAGCCGGTCATCCGGCTACGCGGCACCGGACGAGGTCATAACCATCCAGGACGGCGAAGGCGGCCACGGTGGCGCGGATCCCCGTTTGATCGAGGAGTTCCTTCGGTTCGCTTCCCAAGGTGGCCAAACACAGACCAGTCCCATTGCGGCCCGGCAGGCGGTCGTGGCGGGCATCCTTGCCGCGGAATCACTCCGCGGTGACGGCTCTGCGCGCGAGGTTCCGGACCTCCCCGCCGAACTGGTGGAGTACTTCGACGCCGGCCAGCCCGCCCTGGTCCGCGACTGACCGACCGCGGTCAGCCCGCTTGGGTCAGCCCGCTTGGGTCAGCCCGGGCCGGAGAGCTCCACAAGCTCGGTCATGACGGTTTGAAGTGACTCGCAAACCGTCATGACCGATTTCCGTTTGAGTGTCTCCGGCCTGGCCAGGATGTCGATCTTGCGCACCGAATTCACGCCGGACAGCGGACGCAGCACCACTCCGGCATCCAACACGCGGCGTGCAGTGAACCTCGGCAACAGCCCTATCGCCCCGCCCGCGGAAACCAACGCCGCGACGGTCGAATAATCGTTGATCCGGTGCAGCACCTCGGCCGGTCTGCCGCTCACGGCAACGACGGCGGCCAACACGTCCGCGGGGGAGTAGCCGTCGCGGCTGGTCACCCAGGATTCACCCACGACGTCGGATGGCTCCAGTTCCGGCCGGACCGCCAGGGGATGGTCCGCCGGGAGAGCGATGTCCAAGGGCTCGTCTGCGAGTGGAATCACCGCCACCTTGTCCTCCGGCCACTGCGGGCTGTTGTCCATCCGGTGTGCCAACACGAGGTCGTACCGCGCGGCCAACCCCGGGAAATCCTCCTGTGCCACATCCTCATCGGACAGTCGCAGGCGCGGCGACTTCCCGCCGTCGGACGCTGTTCCGGACGCCAGCAGCGCCGCCAACGGCGCGAACAGAGCCTGCCCGGCGCTGTGGAACGCACTCACGCTGACCGGCGCGTCCGGAGCATCGTGGTAAGCGCCGATTGCTGCCCGCGCATCTGCCATGGCGTTCACGACGGCGGCACCGGCCTCGGCGAGGACGCGGCCGGCGTCCGTCAGCACCAAGGCCCTGCCTTCTTTGCGCGTCAACGGCACGTCCACCGATTTCTGCAGCAGGGCGAGTTGCTGGGAAACAGCCGATGGAGTGACCATGAGCGTCTCGGCCACCGCTTTGACACTGCCGAGGTCGCCGAGCTCACGAAGCATCTGCAACTGGTGTATTTCCATTAGCAAAGTCTAAATCGTTGATTGAGAAGAACCTAGTTGTGCTAAATCGTTGACGGGGCTCTAATGGACTCAGCAGCAGCGAAGCAGCCCCGGCAGTGAGGAATCCCATGAAGGCTCTCTACAAATCCGGACCCCACGCAGGGTTCGAACTCGTCGAACGTCCTGAGCCCGAAGCGGGCCCCAGCGACGTCAAGATCCGTGTGATGACCACCGGTATCTGCGGCACCGACCTGCACATCCAGAGCTGGGACGCCTGGGCCCAGAGCATCATCGAAGCGCCGCTGATCGCCGGCCACGAGTTCTATGGCGAAGTAGTGGAAATCGGCGAAGACGTCCGCGACGTCAAAGTAGGGGACCGGGTCTCCGGCGAAGGCCATGTGGTCTGCGGAATCTGCCGCAACTGCCGCGCCGGCCGCCGCCAGATGTGCATCCATACCGTCTCCGTCGGCGTGCAGCGCGATGGTGCCTTTGCTGAATACGTCGTCATTCCGGAAACCAACGTCTGGGTTCACCATGATGAATCCGTCACCCCGGAACTCGGTGCCATCTTCGATCCCTTCGGCAACGCCGTCCACACTGCGCTGAGCTTCCCGCTGGTCGGCGAAGATGTGCTGATTACCGGTGCCGGTCCCATTGGGCTCATGGCCATCGCCGTCGCCCGCCATGCCGGCGCCCGCAAGATCGCCATCACGGACGTCTCTGCTCCGCGACTGGAACTGGCCCGCCGGATGGGCGTTGACCTGGCCGTCGACGTCTCCAAGATGCGCGTCCGCGATGCCCAGCAGGAACTGGGGATGCGCGAAGGGTTTGATATCGGCCTGGAAATGTCGGGACACCCCACCGCGCTGCCTGAGATGATCGACAACATGAACCACGGCGGCCGCATCGCCATGCTCGGTCTCCCCAGCCAATCCATCGACATCGACTGGGGCAAGGTCGTCACGCACATGCTTACGCTCAAGGGCATTTACGGCCGCGAGATGTTTGAGACCTGGTACGCCATGAGCGCCATGCTGTCCTCAAACCCCGTGCTGCACCGCAACATCTCCGCGGTAGTCACCGACAAGCTCTCTGCCAAGGACTGGGAGAAGGGCTTCGAAATCGCCCGCAACGGGACCGGCGGCAAAGTGGTCCTCGACTGGACTGAACTGTAGCTGAACCTGAACTGCACCCGGCCCCCTCACCTTTAGGAGCACCCCTTATGTACTCAGCCATCAAAGACCAGCTGCAAGGCGAATTGGACGAGATCCGCAACGCTGGCCTCTTCAAGACCGAACGCCACATCGACTCCCCGCAGGCCAGCCACATCGCCGCAGGCCAGCTCGGGGAGCCCGCCAACAAAGTCCTGAACTTCTGCGCCAACAACTACCTGGGCCTGGCTGACCACCCGGACATCATCGCTGCAGCAAAGACCGCCATGGACGAGCGCGGCTTCGGCATGGCGTCTGTGCGGTTCATCTGCGGAACCCAGGACCTGCACCTGGAACTGGAGACCCGTGTCTCGAAGTTCCTGGGGACCGAAGACACCATCCTGTTCTCCAGCTGCTTCGACGCCAACGGCGGCGTCTTCGAGTCGCTCTTTGGCCCCGAAGACGCCATCATCTCGGACTCCCTGAACCACGCCTCCATCATTGATGGCATCCGGCTGAGCAAGGCCAAGCGCTTCCGCTACGCCAACCAGGACATGGCGGACCTCGAGGCAAAGCTGGTCGAAGCCGAAGGGTCCCGTCGGAAGATCATCGTTACCGACGGTGTGTTCTCCATGGACGGGTACCTCGCGCCGCTCGAGGCCATTTGCGACCTCGCCGACAAGCACGACGCCTTGGTCATGGTGGACGACTCCCACGCCGTCGGTTTCATGGGACCCACCGGTGCAGGCACCCCCGAGCACGCCGGCGTCTCCGAGCGTGTGGACATCTACACCGGCACCTTCGGTAAGGCCCTCGGCGGTGCTTCGGGCGGTTACGTTTCCGGCCGCGGCGAGATTGTGGCCATGCTCCGCCAGAAGGCGCGCCCGTACCTGTTCTCCAATTCGCTTGCCCCGGCCATCGTTGCGGCCACCATCAAGGCGATCGAACTGGTCCAGGAATCCGGCGAACTCCGTACCCGACTGTTCCAGAACGCTGCATTGTTCCGCCGCCGCATGAGCGAGGAAGGCTTCGATCTCCTGGACGGCGAGCACGCCATCATCCCCGTCATGTTCGGTGACGCCGTGGTTGCTGCCAAGGTAGCCGACGAAATGCTCAACAACGGCGTCTTCGTCACGGCCTTCAGTTTCCCCGTAGTGCCGAAGGGCGTGGCCCGGATCCGCGTGCAGCTGTCCGCTGCGCACAGCGCGGACGACGTCGAAGCCTGCGTTCAGGCGTTCGTCAAGAGTCGCGCCGCGGTCGCCTAAGGCGGATGCTCTCTCACGTCCCTCGGGTTTAAGACCGACGCTCTCTCACGTCCCGCGGGTTTCGGGCGGGCGCTCTCTCACGTCCCTCGGGTTTAAGACCGACGCTCTCGCACGTCCCGCGGGTTTAAGACCGACGCTCTCTCACTTTCTTCACGAAAGTGCGAGAGCGTCGGCCTATAGGTGCCGAAGGTATCGTTCCGGGGCGTCCAAGAATGATCGCCAGTTGGTGACCAGGTCCAAGTCGGCCCATTGCCTGGGACGTAAGCCCCACTGCCCGACTTCAAGTATTTGGGCGCCCGGAAGGGCGGCAAGCAGGGGCGAGTGCGTGGACATGATGACTTGGGACTTGCCCCCAACAACAACTCCTTGAGAACTGACAGCAGGCTGAGGCAACCATTGAAGGACAAAGCTGACTCCGGCTCATCCAGTACCCATAGTCCGGGCCCGCGGAACCGGTCAACAGCGAGCTGAAGGAACGATTCGCCATGTGACATGTCGTGGAAGGGCAAGTCGCCGAACGTGCTGGGGTTCTTCTCCAGATAGGTGAAAAAACCATGCATGGTCTCAGCACGGAGGAAGTAACCACGCCTGCTGCTGCCGGCGTTGCGGATGAGTTGCAGGTGGTTGCCCAGCTCGGATTCCGTAGACCTTGTGGTGTGACGGGCCCCCGTTGATCCGCCCTCCGGGGACAAACCGTAGGCCAAGGCGATGGCCTCCATAACTGTTGACTTACCAGAACCGTTTTCGCCCACGAGGATGGTTGCAGGAGGCAGATCCAGACCTTGTTCCAGAAGCTGGGTTACCGGAGGCAGGCTGGCTGGCCACTTGTGGCGGTCCAGTGCATTGGCGGGATCTTCCATCACCCGCCGAATGGGATGGTTGCGGTGCATGCCGTCATTGTTGCAGTCCTGGCAGACGTTAAGGCCACAAGTACCGGCGCGCACCACGAACGCGGAATGTGAGAGAGGGGTGCGTTGAAGGGCGCGGTATGTGAGAGAGGGTTGCGTTGAAGGGTGCGGGATGTGAGAGAGGGTTGCGTTGAAGGGTGCGGGATGTGAGAGAGGGTTGCGTTGAAGGGCGCGGGATGTGAGAGAGCATCGGTTCTGACAGGATGGAGCCATGGCTTCGAATTATGACGTGGTAATCGTAGGCGGCGGCATCGGGGGACTGTCCTTGGCTGCGGCCCTCGCGGGCAGGTGCACGGTTGCACTTGTTGAGGCCGAGCAGTCCTTGGCCTTCCACACGTCGTCACGTTCAGCCCGGCAACTTATCCCCAGTTACGGTCCGGCAGTCGTGCAGGAGCTGACCATTCGAACCCTGGAAATGTTGGCGGCGCGCGATGCCCAGGCGGACGAACCCATCCTGACGCCACGTGGTTTCATGCTGGTTGGCGACGAAGAAACAGTCCGCGCCGAGGCCAGCGGTAATATGCATGCCATCACCCACGACGAAGCGATACGACTTTGCCCGGTGCTCGACCCCGACTCATTTACAGCCGCAGGACTGGATAACGGCTCCTTCGGCTGCAACGCTCCGCTCCTGCTTGAGGAACACCGCCGCACAGCGGAAGCTGCGGGAGTGGACATCATCACTGGAGCTAAGGTCCACTCCGCCCAACGATTGGGGAGCGGCTGGCAGGTGGGCGCGGGAACCGAAGGGTTCCAGTCCGGCGTCGTGGTTAACGCGGCAGGCGCGTGGGCGGACGAGCTGGCCGTCATCAGCGGGGTGGAGAAGCTGGGACTGCAGCCGTACCGACGGACGGCTGCCATCGTCAATGTTGATAGCCCCTTGACGCCGGAAACACCCATGGTGTGTGCCGCTGACGACACGTTCTATTTCCGCGCCGAGGGCAACCAGGTGCTGATTTCGCCGTCTGAATCTGTGCCGAGCGGAGCCGAGGACGCCAAGCCCTACGCGGGTGATGTGGAGGCCTTGATCAGCAAACTCAACACCGTGACCTCCTTGGGAATCCATTCAGTGGACCGGGCATGGACTGGCCTCCGGACAGAAGCTGCGGACGGGATACCAGTGGTGGGCTTCGACGCCGAAGCGCCGGGCTTCTTCTGGCTCGCAGGGCAAGGCGGCTACGGCTTCCAGACTTCGTCCGCCATCGCGGAGCTGGCAGCCGCGCTGATCCTGGGCACGGTAGTTGACGACAGTCCGGAATCCCGGACAGCGGAGCAGCTGGCGGCCGTGCGCTGGTCCATCCGGCGCTGAACAATAGGGACATGAGCGGAATCAGGAACGGGAACAGCGGCAGCACTGTCATCACCAACATCGGGGAACTGATGACCCAGGACCTTGAACACAGGGTCCTGAAGGACGCCGCGTTGGTCATTGAAGGAGAACGGATTTCCTGGATCGGCGCTGCCAAAGACGCTCCCGCTGCTGACGAAATGATCGACGTCGAAGGCCGCGCCGTCCTGCCGGGCTGGGTGGATTCTCATTCCCATCTTGTTTTCGCAGGGGACCGCACTGCCGAGTTCGAAGCCCGCATGGCCGGGGACAGCTACAGCGCAGGCGGGATCGCGGTCACCACGGGCGCTACGCGCAGCGTCAGCGATGACGAACTCACCCGCCTCGTCCGGGATCGCGTGGCCGAGGCAGTCTCACAAGGGACCACGTACCTGGAGAGCAAGACCGGCTACGGGTTGGACGTCGAGAACGAGGCCCGCAGTGCCCGCATCGCCGCAGCCGAAGTGGACGAGGTCACCTTCCTGGGCGCGCACTTGGTCCCGAAGGGCTCCGATCCCGAGGAGTACACGGACCTGGTGTGTGGGCCCATGCTCGACGCCGTCCTCCCGCACGTTCGCTGGGCCGACGTCTTCTGCGAGCGGGGCGCGTTCACGGAGGACCAGTCCCGTCGGGTCCTGACTGCAGCGCGCGCGGCCGGTCTGGGCTTGAGGGTCCACGGCAACCAGTTGGGCGAGGGGCCAGGTGTTGCCCTGGCCGTAGAGTTCGCCGCAGCGAGTGTTGACCATGTCAACTACTTGTCGGACAAAGACATCCGGGACCTCGCGGGAACCTGGGCGGGCTGGGACCCGGCAACCGGAACGGGCACCAGGGGCACTGTTGCAACCTGCCTTCCCGCCTGCGACCTCTCCACCCGTCAGCCCCTGGCACCAGGCCGTGAATTGATCGACGCCGGCGTGCAGATCGCGCTGGCTGCCAACTGCAATCCGGGGACCTCATACACCAGCTCCATGGCGTTCTGTGTCACCACTGCTGTGTTGCAGATGCACTTGAGCGTCCACGAAGCGGTCCGGGCTGCGACGTACGGCGGCGCGTTGGCGTTGGGCCGGGAGTCAGGGAACGACGTCGACGGCGAACGGGCGGTGGGTTCGCTCGCCGTCGGACATCGGGCAGACTTGCACCTGCTCAAGGCACCGTCGGCCACGCACCTGGCTTACCGACCGGGGATCCCGCTGACTCATTCCGTGTGGCGGGCCGGCGTACGGGCCGTGTAAGCAACGCACAGAGGGGCGGTGTTCCGGTAGGAACACCGCCCCTCTTCGTGGGGGATGAAGGGACTACGCGCAGCTGAACTTCGCGTCGGCCCAGTCGCCCCAGTCATCGCCGGCGTCGTCGCCGTTCTTGTCAGCGATCAGCTCGACGTTGCGGACACCGGTGATGTCCACGGTGAGGGGGAGCGCGGCGGAGTCTGCGCTCAGGACAGGGGTCCGCAACAGTTCGCGCCCATCGCCCTTGACGATAAACACCACGGAACCGTGCAGGCCCTTGTTGAGCTTGGCGTCGTCCACTCCCACCACGGCGGTGAAGGCGTTGCACTTGGCCTCCGTGGCGATGCTGATCTTCGAGTCGGCATGGACGCCGATGCCCTTGGAGTACACGACGCCGTCCAGCCGCAGCGCGGGTCCATCGCCGGCGTTCTGCTCACCGTTGGCCCGGTCCCGTTCTGCAGGTCCCCAGCCGTTGGTACTGCCGATCCAGGGCAGGTCGGAAGCGAAGACGGTGCCCGACAACACCGGCGCCGGGGGCTGCTGGGAGGTTGAGGAACAGGTGAACCTGGCATCTGCCCAGTCAGCGTGGTCGTTGCCGTTGGAGTCGCCGGCGTCGTTGGCCACCAGTTCCACGTACTGGGCGCCGGTGACGTCCACAGTGAGTGGCAGGGGAGCGCTCGCAGCGCCCAGAACCGGTGTGGTCACCTTGGTGGTCCCATCAGCCACCACGGAGAACTTCACGCTTCCCCGCGTCGGTTGGGCGTCGTCGATGCCCACGGTCGCGGTGAAGGCGGTGCAGTAGCCGCCCAGGTAGTAGCGGACGGTACCGTTGGCGTGGGCTCCCAAGCCTTTGGCATAGACCGTCCCGTTCAGGGTCAGCGGAGTGCCGTCACCGGCTCCGGTTCCACCATTGGACTGGTCCTTTTCCACGGGACCCCAGCCATTGGTGGCGCTGACCCACGGGTGGTCGCTGGCGAACACGGTGGCCTGCGGAGGCTTGGGCAGCGTTCGGACGGCCGTGGTGGTGCTGATGGTGCGGCTGCCTGCGGGCTGCGAGGTCGTGCTGTAGTTGGCCGTCGCCGTGATGGGGTAGTCGCCGTCAGCCGAAGCCGGCGCGGTGACCTTCCACGTGGTGGTCAAGGTGCCCCCGGCGGGCAGCGTCGAGGCCGTTGCGGGCGTGGATGGTGTTGCCGTCCACCCCTCGGGCAGTTTCAGCGACACGGTCAGATCATTGATGGCTGCCGGTTCATCGGAAACAAACGTGGTGACGAAGTCCTGGGCCTTGCCCTGCTGGACCACATCGCCCTGGAGCGCCGCCGAGAGCTGCGCGCAGGCCGGGACGGATTCGGACGCGCCGAGATCCTCCACCAGGAAGTTGTCCAGGGTGAAGTCCGAACCATTGGCACTGCCCGTGCGCTGCAGTCCCACAAAGTAGTCTCCGCAGAATCCGGTATCCAGGGTCTGCTCGAACCGTGTGGTGGACGTCGCGGCCTCGACCGCCTGGCTGCCCGTCACTGCGGGTCCGGCTTGGGAGTCGTAGCCGGAAACCCAGGCGTATTGGCCGTCCTTGGAGTTTTGGTAGTCGAAGGAAATCTTGTACTTGTGGCCCGCCTGGAACGGAACTGTTGCCTCCGTGGTCCGGTACACCATGCCCGGTCCGCCGTCGGGTGCGCGGTTTTCGTCGTGCGCGATCAGCGACCAGGTTCCGTCCAGTACTTCGTCGATCACGTTGGTGTGCCAGCCCTTTTGGGTGAAGGGTTCGTTACGTTCGGTGATGTGCGTGCGCGGGTCCGTGGAGCCGCCGGCATCGCCCTTCACGAAGGGTCCCCAGCCTTGGTCCACGTTTTCGAAGTCCTCGCTGAGCACGCCGGTAGTGGCCACCCTGGCGGTTTTCACCGCCCGGAAGTCGTCGACGCGCACTGTTGCGTCGCCGTCGGCCGCTGTGACGGTGACCTTGGCCTTGGTGTTCTTGTGGGGAACGTCCACCACAACGCGGATGCGCTGGAAGGCTGTCCCGTGTTTCTCGTCGCCGGCCACGAAATTCTCTGCGTTGGAGGAATCAATGGTGACGCTTTCGGTCTTGCCGCTGATGTCCACGGAGAGTGTGGTGGGACGGGTCTTGCCGGGCTGGATTTCCACCCAGGCGCTCACTGATTGGGTTCCGGCGTCCAGCTTCACTTCCTGGCTGATGGACGACGGCGTTGCCCCCAATTCGGCGAAGCGGCGGCCCTTGTCATCGCGGACCTGCGTGACGGTACCGGTGGGGTTCCATGGGGAGAGGTCTGCGCTGTTGAAGCCGGGATCGTTGAAGGCCGTTCCTTCGCCGAAGTTGGCCTTCTTGGGCAGCTCAGCCTTGTTGTTCTTTGGAGCCAGGACATAGGGCTGTTTGGCGTCGGCTATCAGGGCAACCTGTCCGTTGACCACGGGGACGTCGGCGACCTTCACGCGGCCGTTGTCCGTCAGTTTGAAGAGCTCCAAGGAGCCGGCCTTGGCGAACTCCTGGGTGAGCGTCCACGTGGTGGCGCCACCGGCAGGGTTGTAGTGGTAGAGCTTGTCTGCCGTGCCGTTTTCCTTGGAGGACCACGGGAGCAAGTAGGTTCCACCCTGCAGGACGGAAATGCCGCCTACGGTGATGTTGCGTTCTGCAGCCGTGTTTCCGGTGACGGACACGCCATCGGCGAGTTCGATCCGGTCGGCCGTCCACTTGGTGATCTGGTGGTGCTGCAGGAATTTGGCAGGCACGTTGGCCGTCCACACGTTCTCGCTGAACGCATTGAAGTCGTTCTGCCCGGTCCAGCCTTCGAACTCCACGATATGGCTCACCCCGAGCTTGGGATCTGGGTTCCAGACGTCCGACTGGGTGTTGTTGATGAAACGCAGGATCTGGGAGTTGATGCCCTTGTTGGTGGAACCGCCGTACTTCTCATCGTTGGCCCAATGGGACCAGGTGTTGTTCCGGGAGAGGTGGTCTGCCCATTCGGAGCCCACCCGGAAGCCGTTCTTGACCAGTTCCTGCTGCAGGCGCTCGGCGAGCCAACCGAACTCGTAGTAGACGTCCACGTACACGAAGTCCAGGTTCTTGTCTGTGGCTTCGCGTAGTTCCTTGATGCGCTGGGCGAGCTTGCCGGAATTAATGTCCGCACGCTGGTTCATATAGTAGGACTGGTCCAGCCAGTTCCATCCCAGGCCCTTGTCTGCGCGCAACAGGTCCTCGCTGAAGGACTTGGCTTCCGGATAGATCTCCGTGGCATTGATGTGGACGCCGAAACTGGCGTTCCAGTCCTTGCCTTCCTTCACCAGCGTGTTGAGGTCCTCCAGTCCGCCAGCACGGGTGTTGAAGTTGTTGCCGTAGTCCGTGTTGGCGGAGTCGTGCCCCTCGCTGGTGTAGCCCTTGAGCATGGCCACCTGCCCCAGTCCGTCGGTGGCCAGGGCGATGCGCTTGACGTCATCCAGGGTCCTCAGGAACGGGTGGGTTGCCTGCGAAGCAAAGTTGAACGGGATGTGCGTGATCACGTTGTCCGGCGTTTGTTCGGCCTTATTGGGGCTGACCTGGATGGACCTCATGGCGATCGCCGCGTCCTGCCAGTCCACGCCGCCGTCGGCATTGGCATCGCTGGTGATGGCCACCCGGGTCCACGGAAGTTCCTCGGTGGTCGCGGAGCCTTCTGCACGGTACAGCCACTGGCCGCTGGCGATACCCATGGATACGCCGCCGGCTCCGTCGCTGACGGCTTGGCGCCAGAAGCGCCCGCGGTCCTTCGCGCCCGGACCCGACGACGTGTCGTACAGGGCATTGGACTCCACAGCGGCGCCCAAGGTGGCGGTATTTGCCAGTGCGTAGGCGGAGCTCTTGGCGGTGGCGTCGAGGGGAGTCGCCGGGGTGATGGGCGTGAATTCGTCACCGGTGACGCTGCGGTCCACGGACAGGTTTGCAGTGGAGACCTGGGCCCCGGGCTGGGTGGATCCGACGGTCACCAGGTTCAGCCGGGGGAGTTGCAAGGTCTTGACCTGATGATCAGCGGAGTCCTTGATCTCTGTGACATTGAAGGAGACCACGTTCTTCTTGACCGAGAGCCGGGCCTTGATGAGGGTATTGCCGAATTCCGGGACGGTCAGCACGTACTCGCGGGCGTCGTCTCCGGAGCCGGTGGAGGAACCGGTCACCGTGTATTCCACGCCATTGAGCATGATGGTGCTGAGCCGGGTGACGGTGCCGTCCAAGCGCGCCCTGGTGGCGGCATCGATGTAGCCGAGGACCTGCGGGAAGGTGGTGGAGACCTCCACTCCCAGTTGGCCGGAGGTGATGACGGCAGCATCGGTAGCATCGGCGATGTCTGCTTGCGGGACGATTGGGGCGAAAGGGGAGTATGGGGCTGCGGTGGCAGGCTGAAGTGCCATGAGGCCGAGCGAGGATGAGGCGACGACGCAGGCCAAACTCAGCGATGCGAGGCGTCTGGTGGATGACAAGCGGGGCATTATGCTCCTTCTTGATTTTTCCGTGCGAATAACGATCATGTTCTTGCGGACTGTCTAAGACTGCTGCACAGGACAGAAGTTGACAAGAGTTAACAGCTAGTTAACTTAAAAGCACATCCCGGCACACGCTTTCCGCGGTCCGGCGTACATTCCGGCCGTGCGCACTTGATGAGCGGAGTTCCCCCGCGAATGATCCTTGTGAGATCGAAAATGATCGTTTAGTGTTTCTATAGATCAGAAAACGTCATTAAGCTGAGCGGGAGCGGAACACACGATGAGCGAGAACACACTGGGCGCCTTCATGGAGGAAGAGCTGGTTTCCCAGCCCGACGTATGGCAGCGGGCTGTTGAGCAAGCCCGTGCCGAGGACGTGCTTCCGGCTGACGGAAAGCGCATCGCCGTGATCGGGTGCGGGACCTCCTGGTTCATGGCGCAGAGCTACGCGGCCGCCCGCGAATCCGCCGGGAAGGGCGTCACCGATGCCTTCGCCGCGTCCGAAGCTTTCCTTAACAGCAACAGCGCCGATCGCCAGTACGACGCCGTTGTGGCCATTACGCGGTCAGGCACCACCACTGAGGTACTCGAGATCCTGGCCGAGCTTCAGGGGATCGTCCCCACCGTGGCAATCATCGGTGACACCACCTCCCCGATCATCGAACTGGCAGATGCCGTGATCGGACTGCAGTACGCCGACGAGCGTTCGGTAGTTCAGACCCGTTTTGCCACCACAGCGCTGGTGTACCTGCTGACCAGCCTTGACATCGATGTGCAGCAGGCTATCGATGATGCCCGCGACGCCGTGAGCGCGCCGGTCCCGCAGGAACTCCTGGACGCCGAGCAGTTCACCTTCCTCGGCACTGGATGGACGGTCGGACTGGCCCACGAGGCAGGCCTGAAAATGCGGGAGGCAGTTCAGGGCTGGACAGAGTCCTACCCCGCCATGGAGTACCGGCACGGGCCCATCTCCATCGCAGCTCCGGGCCGCGTCACTTGGCTGTTCGGTGCCCAGCCTGAAGGGCTGGACGGCGACATGGCCGTTACCGGCGCCCTCTACATCCACACCGACAAGCACCCGTTGGCTGAGCTGGCCAGGGTTCACAAGGTCACCTTGGAGCGTGCGCGCGTCCGTGGCCTGAATCCGGATCTGCCCCGCAACCTGACGCGCTCCGTCATTCTCGACGCCTCCGCCTAGGCTTCGGTCATGGTTCTCGGAGCCGCAGAATCACCGGTCCTCTCCTTCGATGTTGGCGGGACTGACATCAAGGCCGGCTTGGTGGATGCCCGGGGGACAGTCCTGGGCATGCGCCGGGTTCCTACACCATTGGATCCTGCCCGTCCCGGCGAGGCGGTCCTGGACAGGCTGGCCCAACTCAAAACCGAGTTGGCTGCCGAATTCCCGGACGTCCCCGCCAAAGCGGCCGGCATCATCGTCCCGGGCATCGTGGACTCCGTGGCCGGCATCGGTGTCTACTCTGCCAATCTCGGCTGGCGTAATTTCCCTTTCACGGCCGAAGCCGAAAAGCGCCTGGGGATTCCGGTGGCGTTTGATCATGATGTCCGGTCCGCTGCCGCTGTGGAACACACCTTTGGTGGTTCCAAAGAGTTCAAGGACGTTGTGGTGATGGTGGTGGGGACCGGCATCGCCGCAGCCGTTTTCTCCGGTGGCAAGGCGGTCACCGCTGGCGGCTTCGCCGGTGAGCTTGGCCATGCCCAGGTCCCGGACCCCGACGCCGGACCTGGCTCCCCGGGTTCCACCATCCTGGAAGCAGTCGGTTCGGCCGGTGCCATCGCCAAGCGCTACTACAAGGCGTCCGGGAACAGGGTGAACGGTGCCCGCGGAGTCCTGCTCAGGGCCGGAGACGGCGATGAACTGGCCGCGCGCATCTGGGCGGATGCCGTGGATGCCCTCGCCTTCACCATCTGCCAGTGCGTCAACATCGTGGGAACCGAAGCGGTGGTAATCGGCGGTGGCCTCGCTGAAGCCGGTGACGAACTGCTGGAACCCCTCCGGGCCAAGGTGGACGGCATCCTTGACTTCCAACGACGCCCACAGCTGATCCGGGCCGAACTGGGGCAAGACGCCGGCCTGCTGGGTGCAGCCCTGAATGCGCGGGCACTCCTGGGAGCAACACAATGAAGCGAGCCAACGTGAACCGCATCATCACCGTCACCGCCAATCCGGCCATCGACATGACCTATGCCGTGCAGGGAATCACCGAGGGCGCCAGCCACCGTGTGCCCACCCCTCTGAGCCGGGCCGGCGGCAAGGGCATCAACGTTGCCCGTGTGACACACCAGCTGGGCTACCCTGTCCTGGCCATCGCACCCACCGGCGGCGCCGCCGGGCAGACCCTTGCAGCTGAGCTCTGGACCAGCGGCGTTCCCCACGCCCTGGTAGGAGTCGCTGCCGAGACCCGCCGCAGCATCGCCCTGGTGGACACGGTCGCCGGCGAAACGTCCATCTTCAACGAGGAAGGCCAGGCGCTCCTGCCGGACGACTGGCGCTCACTCAGGATTGCGGTGGTTGAGGCCGTCAGCGGAAACCGAAACCTGCCGGCCTCCGTCCTGGTCGGTTCGGGAAGCCTGCCGCCGGGTGCTCCAGGAGATTTCTACCCGGAACTGGTGCGCCTGGCCCACGATGCCGGCATTCCGGCCATCATCGATACCTCCGGCCCCGGAATCATCGCCGCAGCCAAAGCGGGTGCGGACATCCTCAAACCGAATCACCACGAGTTGGCCGAAGCGACCGGGGAGTCCAGCCTTGAAGCAGCCGCGCTCGCCCTGATCGACATGGGCGCCCGGACGGTACTCGTCAGTGCCGGCGCGGACGGCATGCTCGCCTTTGATCACGCCGCTCCCGGTGGCTACTGGAGCGCGCGCCTGCCTGAAGCGCTGAGCGGCAACCCCACAGGGGCGGGCGACGCCGGTGTGGCGGCTGCCGCCGTCGCACTCGCCGAAGGCATCACGGAACCGCGCGAAATACTCCGCCGGGCCACCGCGTGGTCCGCCGCTGCCGTGCTCATGCCGGCCGCCGGCGAAATTTCACCGCGGTACCAGGAACTTCAAGACCAACTGATCGTGACATGGAAGGAGACCCGGTGACCCTGGTCAACACACGGGAACTCATGGACAGGGCCGCGGCTTCCGGCACAGGCCAAGGCGCGTTCAACATCATCCACATCGAAACAGCCGAGGGCCTGGTGGCCGGCGCCGAAGCGGCAGGTGTTCCGTTGATCCTGCAGATCTCCGAAAACTGCGCCAAGTACCACGGCGGGCTCGAACCGATTGCGTCAGCCGCCCTGGCGATCGCCCGCTCCGCCGCCGTCCCGGTGGCCCTGCACCTGGACCATGCGGAGTCCGAGGACCTCGCTCTGGCTGCGGTCGACCTGGGATTCGGCTCCGTCATGTACGACGGCGCGCATTTGCCGTACGAGTGGAACGTCGAAGTCACCCAACGTGTCGCCGCCTACGCCCACCAGCGCGGTGTCTACGTGGAGGCCGAGCTCGGGAAAGTGGGAGGCAAAGACGGTGCCCATGCCCCGGGCGTCCGGACCGACCCCGCCGAGGCCCAGGATTTCGTTGAGGCCACCGGTGTGGACGCGCTCGCCGTGGCCGTTGGTTCCTCCCACGCCATGACCGAACGAAGCGCTTCACTGGACCTCCACCTGATCACCCGCCTGAAGTCCGCGGTCGGAAAACCGTTGGTCCTTCACGGCTCCTCAGGCGTCACAGATGAGATGCTCGTAGCCGCTATCGGCGCGGGTATGACTAAAATCAACGTATCCACACATTTGAACGGGTTCTTTACCCGCGCCGTCCGTGAGTACCTCGATGCCAACCCTGCCGTGGTGGATTCCCGGAAGTACCTCAAGGCCGGCCGGGATGCCCTTGTGCTGGAGTCCGCACGTATGCTGACGCTGTTCGCCAAAGCGAAATAGCTCCGAACCCGCGAAAGGCTCGTCATGACGCGCACCGATCGGCTGACTGCCATCCTCGATCTCCTGGCCGAGTCCGGCCATGTGGAAGTCGAGGACATCGTGACGCGTCTGGGCGTGTCACCGGCCACGGCCCGTCGAGACCTGGACAGCCTCGCCAAGCAGAGGTTGCTCAGCCGGACCCGGGGTGGGGCCACCACCGGATCGGTGGCTTATGACCTCCCGGGCCGCTACAACCGTGACGACCACGCCCAAGCCAAGCAGGATATTGCCCAGGCGGCGTCCGCGCTGATCCGCCCCGGTGCTGTGATAGGCCTCAGCGGTGGCACCACCAACACCGCTCTGGCCCAGTTGCTCTCCACCCGCGAGGACCTCAACGCCCCGTCCAACAGGCCCACGCTGACGGTGGTGACCAACGCCATCAACATTGCCTCGCAACTGGCGGTCCGGCCCAACATCAAGATCATGGTCACCGGTGGCATCCTGAATCCGCGCTCCTACGAGCTCGTGGGTCCCTACACGGATGTCATCATGCAGAAAGTTGCTTTGGACATTGCGTTCATCGGCGTCAATGGCGTGGACCCGGACCTCGGTCCTACCATCACCGACGAGGGCGAGGCCATGGTCAATACTGTGATGGCACGGCGCGCCACGGAGTCCTACGTGGTGGCTGACTCCTCCAAAGTGGGCCGCCGCTCCTTCGCAGCCATGGCGGGCTACGACTTCAGGCACCTCATCACCGATGCCGGAATCAGCGCAGAGGACAAGGCTGCCTTCGAAGCCAAGGGCACGGAAGTCATCGTCGCATCAGCCGGCTAGCCACCGGCAAGCCGGGTGCATTGCCTAAAACCGCATTCTGGGTGCGTGCAGCACCGAATCGTCAACATCCCTGGGCACCCACTGGCTGAACGGTGAATCGAGGCTGTACTGGCCGTCGTCGTTCCTGACCAGTGTGCGCAACTCAGCGTTATCCGGGTTGTTGAGGGATTCGAAGTATTCAACCGTCCAATGGAACCAGCGCATGCAGAACAGGCGCATGGTCAGTCCGTGCGTCACCAGGAGAGCGTTCGGCGCGTAGGTGGGCTTTTGCCAATGGCGGTAGAGCGTCTCCATGAAGGACGACACGCGGTCGTACACATCGGAACCCGATTCGCCCTCGCGGAACCGGTAGAAGAAGTGGCCGTAGAGATTGCGGAGCTCCTTTTGATCCTCGATCTCCCCGGCAATCTGGAAGTTGGCCCAGTCCTGCTCACGAAGCCTGGGTTCCTCAATGACGCGTTCTATCAACGAGCCCAGATTCAACGCCTCCAAGGTCTGGTAGGCCCTCAAATACGGTGAGACGTAGACGCAGACCTGTTGCCCGTCGAGCCTGCGGCGAAGGTCTTCACCGGCAATGCGGGCTTGCTCCACACCGAGTTCCGTGAGGGGGATCCGGTAGTCCGGCACACGGTTGTAGATGGACGTGTCGGCGTTTGCGGCGGACTGGCCATGCCGGATCATGAAAATTCTTGCTGGGGCACCCATCCCACCAAGCATAGGGTGGGTACATGTTCCTTGCTTCCCGCCGACGGCTGCGCGCCGAAGTACTGATTGTGCTGGGCCTGTCCCTCGGCCAGTCGGCCGTCTATTCCGTGGTGCAACTTCTGGACAAGATGACGCGGGCTCCCTTGGCCGACGCCACCTCAACCCTGAACCGGTCCCAAAGCACCCGCGAGTACTTTGACCTTACCTACCAACTGTTGGACATCATCTTCGCCCTGGTGCCTGTGGCTCTGGTGTTCTACTTCCTCTCCGCGCATATCCAGGCAAACCGCGACGGCGACAACGGCTCGGCGTTCGCCCGGCTCGGCTTCAACTTCGCCCGGCCGGGCAAGGACCTGCTCCACGGTGTGGGCCTTGCTGCCGTGATCGGAATTCCGTCTCTGGGCCTCTACGCCGCCGGCCGGGCCCTCGGCATCACCACGGCGATTGTTCCCAGCGGCCTGGACGCCTACTGGTGGACCGTGCCAGTGCTCATCCTCTCTGCCATGCGGCATGCGGTCGTGGAAGAAGTGATCGTGGTGGGGTACCTCATGGACCGTTTCGGCAAATTCGGTTGGAGCATGCCCGTGGCCATTGTGGTCAGCGCGGTCCTGCGGGGGAGTTACCACCTGTACCAGGGCTTCGGGCCGTTCATCGGCAACGTGGTCATGGGTCTGGTGTTCGCGTGGATCTATACCAGGACCAAGCGGGTGATGCCCTTGGTGATTGCCCACGCGCTGCTGGACATTGTGGCGTTTGTGGGCTTCAGCCTGTTCGGCAAGGCGGTCGGCCTGGGGTAGTGCGCTTAAACATATCCGGCCGCCATCGGTGGGTGACGTCATTGGCACCCGCTGATGGCGGCCGAAGTTCTTACCGGACAGGGATGACCGGTGCCGGGACGACCCCGGATGGACGGGGCGGTCAGATGGTGACTGCTCCTGAGGCGGTTTCGAAAGTTACTGACATGATTCCCGGAGTGCCGTGCGGTGCCATCCACTGGACAGCGACGTCCTCAAGCGGCTTTTCCACCGGTTCTCCGAGCCATTCGGTGACGCGTTCCGCCGAGCCCGCAATGGTGAGGCTGGACATCTTGACGTCGCTTTCGTAGATCCTGGACGGGTGCAGTGAGGGGTCGCCCTCCCACTTGAGCAGGTACGGCACCTGGGGATCTGCGATCAAGCCCAGGATGCCGATCTGTTGCCAAACCAGTTCGCGGCCGTCGGGGAACTTGCGGTTGCCCGGAACAGCTGAGCGGCCAAGGCGGTCCTCAAACGGTGCCAGGTCGTCAACAGCGACGCACCAGCCCATCCAGCCACCACCGGCGGCCGAGCGGGCACGAACTGCCTGGCCAAAGGGTGCTTTGTCGGAAGCGGGGTGGTCCAGGACCTCCACCACTTCCAAGTACTTGTTATCCGCAAGGGGAATGATCATGTTCCGGGTACCGAAGCGCGGGTGCACTCCGCCCCGGACAGCGTCCACTCCCAGTGCCGCGGAAATTCGTTCGGTAGTGGCCAGAAGGCCATCTCGTTCACAGGCGTAAGAGACGTGATCCATGCGCATGGCTTCATCTTGGCACTTTGTGATCGGGGTCTCAGCTAAGTCAAGCCTAACTAAGGTGGGATGTGCATAACCGGTGCCGTGCCGCGTCATGCGGCGACGCTGAAAGACCGAAAGATTCCACCGGCGTCACAAAGCTGTCCAAGGCTCCGGACACTTCCTAGACTGGCCCCAGCTCACACGCAGCACGTTTCCACAGAACCCATGCGCCACGAACAGGAGAACTCCATGTCCCAAGGATGGTCTTTCGAAACCCGCCAGATCCACGCAGGCCAGGAGCCTGACTCGGCCACGGGAGCACGGGCACTGCCGATCTACCAGACCACGTCCTTTGTGTTCCCCAGCGCCGAGAGCGCAGCCAACCGGTTTGCCCTGGCCGAGCTCGCGCCCATCTACACGCGGATCGGCAACCCGACGCAGGATGCCGTGGAGCAGCGGATCGCGAGCCTCGAAGGCGGCTTGGGCGCCCTCCTGCTGAGCTCCGGCCAGGCTGCGGAGACCTTCGCCATCCTCAACATCGCGGAGGCCGGCGACCACATCGTGGCCAGCCCCAGCCTGTATGGCGGTACGTACAACCTGCTGGCGCACACCCTGAAGAAGTTCGGCATCTCGGTAACCTTCGTGGAGGACCCGGACAACCTGGAGCAGTGGCGTGATGCCGTCCAGCCGAACACCAAACTGTTCTTCGGCGAGGTTGTTTCCAACCCGCGCCAGGACGTACTGGACATCGAGGGCGTCGCCCGCACCGCCCACGAGGCCGGCGTGCCACTCATCGTCGACAACACACTGTCCACTCCCTACCTCATCCGTCCCATCGAGTGGGGCGCCGATATCGTGGTCCACTCCGCCACCAAGTACCTCGGTGGCCACGGTTCCGCGATCGCCGGCGTGATCGTGGACTCAGGCAACTTCGACTTCGGCAAGGACCCGGAGCGCTTCCCGGGTTTCAACACCCCGGACCCCAGCTACAACGGTTTGGTCTACGCCCGGGATCTTGGCAAGGATGGGGCGCTCGGCGCCAACCTCTCCTACGTCCTGAAGGCACGCGTCCAGCTTCTTCGCGACCTCGGTTCCGCTGTGTCCCCGTTCAACGCCTTCCTGATTGCCCAGGGACTGGAGACGCTGAGCCTGCGCGTCGAGCGTCACGTAGCCAACGCCACCAAAGTGGCCCAGTGGCTGGAAGCCCACGACGACGTCGAATCGGTTGCCTACGCGGGTCTGCCGTCCAGTCCGTGGTACGACCGTGGCCGGAAGTATGGTCCGCAAGGCACCGGCGCCATTGTTGCGTTCAACATCAAAGGTGGCGTTGAAGCGGGCAAGCGCTTCGTGGACGGACTGGAACTGCACTCGCATGTGGCCAACATCGGCGATGTCCGCTCGCTGGTCATTCACCCGGCGTCCACTACGCACAGCCAGCTGACAATTGAACAGCAGCTGGCGGCCGGTGTTAACCCCGGCCTGGTTCGCTTGTCCGTGGGAATTGAGCACGTGGATGACATCATCGCCGACCTCGAAGCCGGATTCCGGGCCGCCAAGGGAGCCTGAATCCGGACCTGAACAATACGGCGCGACCACGCCCGCCACCTTCCTGGGAGGCCGCCCGGACCGACGATTATTCGCCGGGCGGCATTCCGGAGTGCTGCTTCGTGAACGAAAACGCCCTAAAGCGTCACACTGATGTCACATTCTTCGCCATACCCGCCCTGTATTTCCTAGACTCTTCGTATAGGTCATGAGTGCCAGCGCATAGCCCCGGCTTGCTGGCCGGCAACCCTCCTCCGCGGTGGGGTGCCCCGGGTGAAGACCTGGCCTGTTCGCACCCAAGGCGACGGGCAAGCGCGAGTTTAAGGTGTCAAAGGAATGACCATCACTGCTGCAGCCCTTCCAAAATCCGGAGAAGAAGACGGAACCGTCAAGTACGCCGCCATTGGGCCGCTGGACCTTGAAGCCGGTGGATTCCTTCCCGACGTCGTCCTCGCTTATGAGACCTGGGGGCAGCTGAACGCCGATGCCTCCAATGCCGTGCTCATCCAGCATGCCCTCACGGGCAGCACACACGTAGCCCGGGGAGCTACGGACGAAGAAGGATGGTGGGAGCAGTTGGTAGGCCCCGGTGCCACCATCGACACCACCAGGTTCTTTGTCATCTCCATCAACATCGTGGGTGGCTGCTACGGCAGCACTGGACCGTCCTCGGAGGCGCCGGACGGCCGTCCTTGGGGCTCCCGGTTCCCCTTGGTCACCCTGCGCGACAGCACCGAGGCGGAGGCGCGCCTGGCCGAAGCCCTGGGAATCGAGGCCTGGCATGCCGTGCTGGGCGGTTCCATGGGTGGCGCCCGTGCGTTGGAGTGGGCAGTGACCTTCCCAGAGCGGGTGAAACGCTGTGCCGTGATATCCGTAGGTGCCTACAGCACGGCCGAGCAGATCGCCTTTGCGCAGGCCCAAACCCTGGCCATCCGTCAGGACCCGAATTTCAACAACGGCGACTACTACGGTGGCACTGCCCCTGAACACGGGCTCGCCTTGGCCCGGCGCATCGCCCACATCACCTACCGCTCCGCACTGGAGTTGGACTTCCGCTTTGGCCGTGAAGCCCAGCACCTGGAGACACCTCTTGCCGCTGCGGTCCTGGGGGAGCGTGGCCGCTATCAGGTGGAGAGCTACCTGGACCACCAGGGAACAAAGCTCGTCCGACGATTTGACGCCAACAGCTACATCGCCCTCACTGAAGCCCTGATGTCCCACGACGTCGCACGCGGCCGTGGATCTCTGGAGGCAGCCTTGTCGCGTACCACTGCGGAGTTCTTCGTTGCGGCGGTGGACAGCGACAGGTTGTATTTCCCGGCGCAATCCCGGGAATTGGCGGCAGCCTTGCCGGGTGATGTTCCGGTTCATATCATTGAGGCGCCGATCGGCCACGACGGGTTCCTGACGGAAATCGGCCAGCTCTCAGCACAGCTCCGCGGAGCCTTCTTCGCCTAAGTTGAGTGGCCGTTGCCGGACAGTTGAGTAGCGGCTGCAGGACGCCGGGTTGGCCGCCAGGCTAGCCGTTCATGATGTCGCCGCGCTGCTTCATGTAGTCCTCCATGGCGATCTCCCCGTTGCTGAACTTTGCGTCCAGCTCTGCCAGCTTGCGGGCACGGTAGCCTTGCGGCTCCGATCCGTTGGTGGCCGGGAAAGGCGTGGGGGAGAAAGTGTTCGACGGCGGCCCGGGCTGCGGCGCGTCATCCACAGGGCGGATGACGGTCGGTTCAGACGGATAGCCGGGGTAGTTCTGCGGCGGGTAATTCTGTGCCGGGTAACCGGGGCCGGGCAGGTTCTGCTGCGGGGGATAACCGGGGCTGCGGAAGGTTCCGTTCTGGATCCGGCGCGCGCGGGATCGGTTGTACATGCGGATCCCGAGCGGAATCAGCCACGAGCAGACGATGATCCAGAAGATCAGATTGTTCACAGTGCAGGCCTCCTAGGTCGTATCCCAGCTTAGCCCGGTCGTACGGCGTGAACTCCGGCGCCTGCAATGAGGGCTTCAGAGGAGGCGGGCCTCCATGCCCAGGAACTGCCCATAGCGTTCCACTTCGGCGTCGAGGGCCATCTGTTCGGGAGGGCTTGTGGGCCGGTTCATGCGGACATCCAGGTGGCAGGCTCCGCCGGAGAATCCATGGCGCCACCATCCGGCCAACCTGCCATCCATCAGGACCACGTGCATGGGCCCGTTGTCTTCGGGGAAGTACGGTGCTGTCCCACCCAGATAGTGCCGGGACTGCGAATAGCCCATGACGTATTCGTCGTAGCACTGGATGAGGTCGATGCGGGGGAGTCCTGCGCCAGGCAGACGCGAAGGGCCCCCGGAGTTGGTGAGCTCGACGGCGTCTTCCGGGGCCAGGTAAAACTCCAGGCCGTCCATGGCGAGTGATGCCAGAGCGCCCGGCGATAGCTTGCCGGCCACCTGGATGCCCAGCTTTACGTCCTTCATGGTCAGCCCGGACCACGCGGCGCAGTCCTTGATGGTGGCGGGTCCGCGGCTGCCGAAGTATCGGAGAACCAGCGTGCCCAGGGCCTTTTCACGGTCCTCCCCGGTCAACGGCTTACGGACGAAACCCGGCACACGCTCCTCGAAGAGGGCATACGTCTGTTTCAGGGCGCCCCCGGACGAGCGCACGGGGGAACCGCTCACGAGGATGCGACTGACCTCGGCGTGCATGAGGTGGTAGATAAACCCCAGGCCCTTGCTGGGTAAGCCGGCCTGTCCCAGGACTTCGGCCAGCTCTTCGCGCGTCTTGTGGGCGCCGTTGGCGACTGCTGAGGCCAGGATCCGGCCACTGAGTGCGGACGTTTTTTCGTCCACCCCTGTTTGGCGGTACATGCCTTTGTTTCCCTGATGCAGCCGGTCCGCGGAGAGTCCCATCAGCCAGCCGAGGTCGTCCCGGTGCACAAAATGCCACGTGGGCCGCAGGATGTGCGTCCGCAGGATGGTTCCATCGGCAACGGCTTGTTCCACATCGGAGGATGTGGAAGCGGATGTCCTTTGTGCAAGGGTCCACCGCGCATACGGAAATTCCTGGGACTGGACTGCCAACAGGTTGCGGACCACGTCTCCGGCGGTCCCGGACAAAGGAGGCCGCAGTTGCTGCCGTCGCAGTCGCAGGCGCCGGACCCTCTCCGCGAAGAGGTCCGCCTTATCCGCCACTGTGGCCACCCGAAAGTCCGGCCCCATGAAACCCTGCTGGCACCATCACCTGAACGTCGCCCTAGCTCCGCGGCAGCAAGGTGCCGCTGGGGCCGAAGACAGGACCCGGCGTCGGACGCTTTGGCGTGATGCCGTCACCGGAGGACTGATGCCGGAGCCTTCGGATAACCCACGGGACAAAGTACTCGCGCGCCCAGACGAGATCCGAGGAGCGGGCCTCACGCCAGGTCCGCGGAGGCAGCGGCTTGGGCATCAGTGGTTCAAGGGTGTGCTGGACGTTGAGGGAGTCCAGGACCATCATGGCGATGGTGTGGTGTCCCAGGGGCGAGAAGTGCAGGCGGTCCGCATCCCACATTTGGTGATCTGCCAGCTGCCGCAAAGACCACATGTCCGCTATCACGGCGTCGTGGCGTGCAGCCACTGTCCTGAGGTTCTCGTTGTAGATGGCCACTTTTCCACGGATGCGCCCCAGCACCGATGCGGCGGTGTCCGGGCCGTTAAAGAGCACCACGGTGGCGCCGCCGGAACCCAGCTCGCCAACCGCGGCATCGAGTTTTTCGGCCAGCAGGTCGGGGTCGCCGCCGGGCCGGATGAGGTCGTTGCCGCCGGCTGAAATGGACACGAGGTCAGGCTGCAGTTCGAGGCAGGGCCCCACTTGTTCATCGATGATCTGCTGGAGCAGCCGGCCCCGGATGGCGAGGTTGGCGTAGGCGAAGTCGTCCTGGCCACGGCCCAGTTCCTCGGCAACCCGGTCCGCCCAGCCGCGGTGGCCGCCGGGGTTCATCGGCTCGGGATCGCCGATCCCTTCGGTGAACGAGTCACCCAGTGCCACGTAACGGCTCCACGGGTGTCTCTGAACAGGATCGTCGGGTTTCAACAAATGGTTGTTCTCACTCACGTTCATATCCTGCCCCCTGACGGCAAACCTACGCCACCGTAGGTTGTTACTGGCGGGTAACTGCAAGAATGGATCCATGACTGAAGCCCCCGCCTTCCCCGCGCCCGTTGTCCTGTGGTCCCACGAAGAAGCTGAGCGTGCCGGCAAACCCCTCCTGGTCCTGCTGCATGGCTACGGCTCCAACGAGGACGATCTCTTCAGCCTGGCCGGACTGCTCCCTGACGGATTTGTGGTGGCGGCCCTCCGGGCGCCGATGCCCATGGGACCTGGCTTCACGTGGTTCCCGCTCACGGCCTCCATCGACTACTCCTTGGATGCCGTGAAACTGGCGGCCGAGTACGCCCTTGAGTGGCTGGACACGGTCAAGGCCAATCACTCTTCGGTCACCCTGCTCGGCTTCTCCATGGGTATGGCCATGGCGACCACCATGGTCCGCTACCGTCCCGCGGACTTTGCCGCCGTCGTCGGGCTTTCAGGCTTTGTGATCGACGCCGATGGCGACGCCGCGTTCAAGGACGACGAGCTGGACGGATCGATGCCGATGTTCTGGGGCCGGGACCAGCAGGATCCTGTCATTACGCCGGACAAGATCGACTACACCATGGGCTGGGTCCGCAAGCACGTGGACCTGACCAAGGTCCTGTACACGGGCATGTGGCACGGCATCAACCAGCAGGAAATCGGGCACGTAGGGGAGTTCCTTACCCACAAGGTCCTCGCCCCCTAAGGGGCGTTGTTTCAGGCGGCAGCGATCCGCACGGTCTGGCCGTTGACCGTCACAGTGTCCCCCACGTGGAGTTGGCGGCCGCGGCGGTCGTCGATCTCGCCGTTGACCTTAACCAAGCCGTTCTTGATGAGCTCAGCGGCCTCAACTCCGTCCTCCACAAGGTTGGCAAGCTTCAGCAGCTGGCCCAGGCGGATCATGTCGTCGCGGATGGTGATGTCTTCGATTTCCGGAGTGCTCATACAGCAATGATGCCTGAAGTAGTGTGGTGACGGTGCCGCAGCCTTCTCCCCGTCCCGTCCTTCCGCTCGCCGTTGGCCTCCCTGTCGCAGTAGCAACAGGGCTGGTCATCCCGCTCCAGGGAAGGATCAACGGGGCCCTCGGCGCCACACTCGACGACGGCATCGCCGCAGCTGTGGTGAGCTTCACCACTGGCCTTCTGCTGATAACGGCCATTTCACTGGCGACGCCCAAGGGCAGGGCAGGCCTCCAACGCATCATCCCTGCAGTCCGGAACCGAAGTTTTCCGCGCTTCTACGTCATGGCCGGGGCCATCGGTGCGCTGTTCGTTTTTGCCCAGTCGTTCACGGTCGCGCTGTTGGGTGTAGCGCTGTTTACCGTCGCCGCCGTGACGGGACAGACCCTCAGCGGTCTGCTCGTGGACCGCATGGGCATTGGCCCGGGCGGTAAACGCTCCATCACAGGCGTCCGCGTCATCGGCAGTGTCCTGACCGTAGCCGCCGTCGCCTGGGCGGTTTCACCCCGCTTCGGCGGCGACGCCGACATTGCCTCGCTGGTGCTGCCGGTCCTCCTGCCGCTGGCGGCCGGATTCTTCATGAGCTTCCAGCAGGCCATGAACGGAACGGCCACCGTCCACTACGGAACACCCATCGCAGCCACCTTGGTCAACTTCATTGCGGGGTCGGCCATTCTCTGGATCGCCTGGCTTATCAAGCTGGCCGTTGCCGGACCCGGCAATCCGCTTCCCTCCGAGTGGTGGTACTACCTCGGCGGTCCCATGGGCTGCCTGTTCATCGGTTTGGCAGCGCTCTTGGTCCGCAGCCTGGGCGTGCTGATCACGGGCTTGGGCATGATCGCCGGCCAGTTGGTGGGGTCGTTGGTGCTCGACGTCGTGATCCCCAGTCCCGGTGCGGTAGTCGCCTTGCCCACGGTGCTGGGCACGATTCTCACGTTGGCCGCGATCATCGTGGCCACGCTGCCGTGGCCCAAAGGCTCCTTTGCACGGAGGGGCCCTGCCAAAGGCCGGTAGGGTAGAAGGCAGGTAGATTCAAGTATCTTTGAGTACTTGCCCATACCTTCCCCAGCACCCCGCCGGACAACCTCGTCCGGGATCCGGGGCCACCACCGCGGACCGCACCCAGCGGCCCTGTAGAACAAATGGAGTTACCCATGGCAGCAAAATCCGTCCTTGACCAGGTCATTTCCCTCTCCAAGCGGAGGGGCTTTGTCTTCCAGGCCGGTGAAATCTATGGTGGCTCGCGTTCCGCCTGGGATTACGGTCCCCTCGGTGCTGAACTGAAGGAAAACATCAAGCGCCAGTGGTGGCAGAGCATGGTCCGCGGCCGCGAGGACGTTGTCGGCCTGGATTCATCCGTCATCCTTCCCCGCCAGGTATGGGAAGCATCCGGCCACGTGGAGGTCTTCTCCGACCCCCTGGTGGAGTGCCTTTCCTGCCATAAGCGCTACCGCGCAGACCACCTCGAAGAAGAGTACGAGGAAAAGAAGGGCCGTCCGGCAGAAAACGGCCTGGCGGACATCGTCTGCGCCAACTGCGGTACCCGCGGCCAATGGACTGAACCCCAGGAATTCTCCGGCCTCCTGAAGACCTTCCTCGGCCCGGTGGCCAGCGAGGAAGGCATGCACTACCTGCGTCCGGAAACCGCCCAGGGCATCTTCGTGAACTTCAACAACGTGCTCACCACGTCCCGGAAGAAACCGCCGTTCGGCATTGGCCAGATCGGCAAGTCCTTCCGCAACGAAATCACGCCGGGCAACTTCATTTTCCGTACGCGCGAATTCGAACAGATGGAGATGGAATTCTTCGTCGAGCCCGGCACCGATGTTGAGTGGCACCAGTACTGGATGAAGGAACGCATGTCCTGGTACACGGACCTTGGCATCCGCGAGGACAACCTCCGCTTCTTCGAACACCCGCTGGAGAAGCTCAGCCACTACTCCAAGGGCACCACGGACATCGAATACCGCTTCGGTTTCCAGGGCTCCGAGTGGGGCGAGCTCGAAGGCATCGCCAACCGCACCGATTTTGACCTGTCAACGCACGCCAAGGCATCCGGCACGGACCTGAGCTACTTCAACCAGGCCACCAACGAGCGCTACACCCCGTACGTGATCGAGCCCGCGGCAGGCCTGACCCGCTCCTTCATGGCCTTCCTGATCGATGCCTACACCGAGGACGAGGCACCCAATGCCAAGGGCGGCGTCGACGTCCGTACCGTCCTGAAGCTGGATCCGCGCCTTGCGCCGGTCAAGGCTGCCGTGCTGCCGTTGAGCCGCAACGAGGACCTGTCCCCGAAGGCCAAGGCGCTGGGTGCCCAGCTGCGCAAGAACTGGAACATCGACTTCGACGACGCCGGTGCGATCGGCCGCCGCTACCGTCGCCAGGATGAAATCGGTACGCCGTTCTGCATCACCGTGGACTTCGACACCCTGGAAGACCAGGCCGTCACCATCCGTGAACGCGACACCATGAGCCAGGAACGTGTGTCCCTGGACAAGGTTGAGGGCTACCTTGCAGCACGCCTGATCGGCGCCTAGCCATGGCTCTGGAGTATCGCGAATGGAAGGAGGGCGACGACCTCGCCCTCCTGGAAATCTGGGGCGGCCCGGAGACCCTTCCCGCTGAGCAGTTCCGTGCGGCCCTGGCGCCGTCCAGCAACCACCCTTGGCGCCGCTGCATCGTGGCCGAAGACGTGGTGGACGGGGTACGGATCCCTCTGGCCGCCGGCGTGGTTCACGAGGCATCCCTGCACCCCGAACGACTCTGGGCGTATATCGAGGTTGCCAGGGACCACAGGCGTGAAGGCGTGGGCGCCACCCTGCTGACCATGCTTCGCCGCGAAGCCGGGAACTCGCCGTCGGGCGTTTCCAAGCTGCGCAGCAAGGTGGAGCCGGACACAGCCGGTGCGGCGTTCGCCGCGGCAGCGGGACTTGCGCCCATCCAACGGTCGCAACTGGTGGTGGTGGAGCCGGAGCCCCTGTCCTTGCCGCGGTTCGGTGACGGTTCCGAGGAAGCCGCGTCCGAGCGAGTGGAGGACCTGGCGACGGGTTCGGTTGAGTTGAGTGACGTTGTGGGCAAGTACTACTCGCACGTCCACCAATGGGACAGCCCCGGGGAGCTCAGCATCGCCACAGTGCAGCGGTTGTTCCTGCATGACCTGACCGGAGCCCATGGCGCGATCGTGCTGCGCGCGCCCAAAGCCAGTGCTTTTGGCCAAGGCGTTCCAGCAACCCGCAAGGGCAAAATCCAGGCCTTCGCCATCAGCTACGCCCAGGGCAACCCGGACGAACCGTCGGATGTCTTCCTGGGGCATGACCCCCAGCTGTCAGCCGACGACGCAGCCGCGGCGGTACGTGATCTCTTGGCGCTCATCGCTTACCAGCACCCGGTACTGCTGGAAGTGGACGAATCCATGACGGCCCTTCGGACGGTTCTGGAGCCACTGCTGGGATCGGGCAAGGCCCATGTGCGCGGCGCGGATACGTTGATCGTCAGCGACTGACCAGTGTTGATCGACTGGATCCCGTGCTGCCTGCATTCTGCGGGCGGCACGGGATCTTGTGCTTTATGGCTGAACTCTGCAGTGGGCCTGGTCCCGCGTAGGGTTAAGGGCATGAGGTTTTGCTGCTGATGGGCCACGGTCACTCCCACGGACATTCTGAAAGTTCCGAGCCAACACCGCAGGCCCTTGCCTCGCGAAAGAGGGCCAACTGGATTCTGGCGGCCATACTGGTTCCGCTGGGCGTCCTGACGCTCGTGGCCATGATGGTCATGTGGCCTTCCGGAAGCCGGGAGGGAATCACATTCTCGAGCCCCTACCAGGCTGCCCCGGGTGTTACCTTCGATACCGGGCGGATCCAGAGCGTCGTGGTGGAAAGCTGCACGCAAACCGGCCAAACTGACACGGGACAGCCCAACACCGGACAGCCCAGCACTGCCCAACCCGACTCCAACCAGGGTGGGCAGGCCGGCGGTTCCCAGTGCACCTTCGCCTTCACGGAGCCGGACAAGGGCGGGGACGTGGTCAAGGTGGTCATCAACCCTGATGTGGCAATGTCCCACGGTGTGGACGTGGGGGATTCCATCAGGTACCTGAACCTTTCAGCAGTCCAAGGCGCCAACGCGGGCAGCGGCGCTCCGGCCTTCGTCTTCGTCGACTTCGTCCGCAGCATTCCCATCGCCCTCCTGGCCGTCTTGTACGCAGCGGTGGTCATAGCTGTGGCACGCTGGCGTGGTTTCCGGGCGCTGCTTGGCTTGGTGGGCGCCTATTTCGTCCTGGTGAGCTTCATCCTGCCGGGTTTGGTGGAAGGCAAGCCACCGCTGCTTTTGGCGTTGGTGGGGTCCACGGTGATCATGATCGGGGTCCTGTACTTCGCGCACGGATTCTCGGCGCGAACATCCACGGCATTGCTGGGCACCATTTTTGGGCTCAGCATTACCGCGCTGTTGGCGGCCTGGGCTACGGACGCCGCCAACCTGGCGGGTGTGGGAAACCACGATGCCTCCACCTTGGTGAACATGTCACCCCAGATCTCCATCTCCGGGATCATCCTCTGCGGCCTCATCATTTCCGGCCTTGGCGTGCTCAACGACGTCACCATCACCCAGTCATCTGCCGTGTGGGAATTGTATGAACTGGCGCCCAACACCACGGCCCGGAAACTGTTCACCTCGGCCATGAGGATCGGTCGGGACCATATCGCCTCCACGGTGTACACCATCGCTTTTGCCTATGCGGGCGCCGCCCTGCCGATCCTCATCATCGTGATGCTGTACGACCGCCCGCTGGCCGAAGCCCTGACCAGCGCCGAGCTGTCCGAGGAAGTCATCCGGACCCTGGTGGGATCCATCGGCCTGGTCCTCGCGATCCCCGTCACCACACTGATCGCTGTCCTGGTGGTCAAGGCCACCGGTATGAAGCGCCTCGCCGCCGCTGGTGGGCCGTCAGTGACTGCCGACGAGCTGAACGATACCGGTGCGCTGGCAGCAGCCGCCGCCGTCGTGGGTTCGGCCCCCCACGACAAGCAAAAGACGCAGGAAACGCACGACGCCGGTACGGGCCAAGGCGCTTCCGGCCGTCCGGCGCGTCCAGGGAGCCGCCGCGCCCAGCGGGAAGCGGAGCGGCATGGCAGGGACGAAACAAAGTAGCGCGTGATCGTGCCGGTCTTTGCTCCGCCCGCTGGACTGCGCGGAGACTGGCCAACACGGTGTATTGCCCAACTATGTGGCGGGATTCCGGCCGATTTGCCTCGCTTTGCAACAATGGATAGGTGACTGTAGTAGCAACGCCCCCCGCACCAAAGCTCGAGCTCCCGCCCTTGAAGCTCGGCGGGATCACCGTGGACACCCCGGTGATCCTTGCCCCCATGGCGGGCATCACCAACTCGGCCTTCCGCAGGCTCTGCCGTGAATACGGCGGCGGCATGTACGTGGCCGAGATGGTCACTTCCCGTGCCCTGGTGGAACGGACGCCGGAATCGTTGCGCATCATCTCCCACGATGAGGACGAGAAAGTCCGTTCCGTGCAGCTCTACGGTGTGGATCCGGTGACGGTGGGTGCCGCGGTTCGAATGCTCGTGGAAGAAGACCGTGCGGATCACATCGACCTGAACTTCGGCTGCCCCGTACCCAAAGTCACCCGGCGCGGTGGCGGCTCGGCGCTCCCGTGGAAGATCGATCTCTTCACATCCATCGTGCAGACGGCGGTCAAGGAAGCGTCCAAGGGCGGAATCCCGCTGACCATCAAGATGCGCAAGGGTATCGACGAAGACCACCTGACGTACCTCGACGCGGGCCGCATCGCCCGCGACGCAGGCGTGGCCGCCGTCGCCCTTCATGGACGCACGGCCGCCCAGTTCTACTCCGGGCAGGCCGACTGGTCCGCCATCGCACGTCTTCGCGAAGCGCTTCCGGATATCCCCGTGCTGGGCAACGGCGACATCTGGTCCGCTGAGGATGCGGTCCGCATGGTGCGGGAAACGGGTGTGGACGGCGTCGTGGTTGGCCGCGGTTGCCAGGGCCGTCCGTGGTTGTTCGGGGACCTGCAGGCAGCTTTCGAAGGCAGTGACCAGCGGCACCGCCCCGGACTCCGGGAAGTGGCTGAGGGGGTTTACCGGCACGCCGAGCTCATGGTGGAGACCTTCGGCAACGACGAATACAAGGCGCTTCGCGAAATCCGCAAGCACATGGCCTGGTACTTCAAGGGCTACGTGGTGGGCGGCGAGCTCCGCGCCAAACTGGCTACGGTCCCCACCCTCGAGGTGCTGCGCGAATACCTCGATGAACTGGACATGGACTCGCCCTACCCGGGTGTCGATTCAGAAGGTCCCCGGGGCCGCGCCGGCTCGCCCAAGAAGCCGGCCTTGCCGAAAGACTGGCTGGTGAGCCGTCAGCTGAACGCTGAACAGAGCGCGGATATCTCGGCTGCGGAGCTGGACGTTTCGGGCGGCTAGCCTCACACGTGTAAGACTGACTCAAGAAGCTCCACACCCCGGCGCTTGAAGGAGGCAGATACCCATGGGAACCGAAGCGATACTTGGCCACGACGGGACGGCCCACGATTTTGTGCTGGCCATCCCCGGTTACGCCGAGGCAGATTCCGCGCGGTGGGTTGAAGAGCCGCGCAAGAGCAACTATCGCTCCGATTTTGAACGGGACCGCGCCAGGGTCCTGCACTCTTCGGCCCTGCGCAGGCTCGGTGCAAAAACACAGGTTGTTGCCCCGGACACTGATGACTTTGTCCGGACCAGGCTGACCCACAGCCTGGAAGTGGCCCAGGTGGGCCGTGAACTGGGACGTTCCCTTGGCTGCGATCCGGACGTGGTGGACACCGCATGCCTGAGCCACGACCTCGGCCACCCGCCCTTCGGCCACAACGGCGAGTCCGCGCTGAATGAAGTGGCGCACACCATTGGTGGATTCGAAGGCAACGCCCAAACACTGCGCCTGCTGACCCGGCTCGAACCCAAAGTGCTCGCCGAGGACGGACGGCCGGCAGGGCTCAACCTGACCCGCGCCAGTCTCGATGCTGCGTCCAAATACCCGTGGTCCGCCGTCGACGCTCCCGTCATCCATGGCCACCGCACCAGCAAGTTCGGCGCCTACGAGGACGATCTTCCGGTCTTTGAATGGCTGCGCGAGGGTGCCCCCGGGAACCGCTCCTGCATCGAGGCCCAGGTGATGGATCTGGCGGACGACATTTCCTACTCGGTCCACGACGTCGAGGATGCGATCGTAGCGGGTCATTTCCAGCTCAAATGGATGGACAACCCGGACCATCGGGCGCGCGTGGTGGGTTACACCAAACAGTGGTACCTGCCGCACAACGACCCCGCCGAAATCGACGCCGCCCTGGCCCGGCTGGAAGCCACCAAGGTCTGGGTCCGCGAGGCGGATGGCAGCCGTAAATCGATGGCTGCCCTGAAGGATATGACCAGCCAGTTGATCGGCCGGTTCTGCCAAAGCGCCATGGAAACCACGCGGGCGCACTTTGGCCCGGCCAACCTGACCCGCTATGACGCAGAGCTCATGGTTCCTGAGGACACCGTTACCGAAATCGCGGTGCTCAAGGGTCTGGCCACCACGTTTGTCATCTCCACCGACCACCGCCAGCCCGTTTACGAACGCCAGCGCGAAGTGCTGCACGCGCTCGTGGGTGTTTTGAACGCCTCCGGCGACCGCCATCTGGAGCCAATGTTCGCCGCGGACTGGCGTGACGCCGCCGACGACGGTGCCCGGTTGCGCGTAGTGATTGACCAGGTCGCTTCGCTGACGGATGTCTCCGCGCTGGCCGTGTACGAACGCCTCGTGGGCAGTCTTCCGTCCCTCTGGTAACTCCGGAGCCGCTGACGTTAACGGCGGGGTCATTGGGGGCAAGCGACTAGGATGGTGACGTGGCTGGCCTGATCAAACGTGAAGATATCGACGAAGTACGCCAGCGCACGGATATCAAGGAAGTCGTTGACGGTTACGTCACCCTCAAGGGCGCCGGGCTGGGCAGCTTCAAGGGCTTGTGCCCCTTCCACGACGAACGCTCGCCCTCCTTCACTGTTCGCCCGCAAGTGGGCAGGTACCACTGCTTCGGCTGCGGGGAGGACGGGGATGCCATCTCCTTCGTCCAGAAGATGGACCACAGCTCCTTCCACGAAGCTGTTGAGAAGCTGGCCGCCAGGATCGGCTACGAGCTGCGTTACGAGGACGGCGGCACCGGGCCCAGCCGCGAGGAAGTGGGAAAGCGCCAGCGCCTGCTGGACGCCCACAAGATCGCCGACGAGTTCTTCCGCGCCCAGCTGCTGACCCCCGGCGCGGCCGAAGGGCGCAACTTCCTCGATGGACGCGGCTTCGACCGCGCCGCTGCCGAGCATTTTGGCGTGGGCTATGCCCCCCAGGGCTGGGACTCGTTGCTCAAGCACCTCCGCGGGCGCGGGTTCACGGATGCTGAGTTGAAACTCACCGGGATGTTCTCCGAAGGAAACCGGGGCATCTATGACCGCTTCCGGGGGAGGCTCATCTGGCCCATCCGCGACATCGCCGGGGACACGATCGGATTCGGCGCCCGCAAGCTCTACGAGGACGATCAAGGCCCCAAGTACCTGAACACTCCGGAGACCACGCTCTACAAAAAGTCACAGGTCCTCTACGGGATCGACATCGCCAAGCGGAACATCGCCAAGGAACGGCAACTGGTGGTGGTGGAAGGATACACGGACGTCATGGCCTGCCATCTGGCAGGAGTCACGACGGCGGTGGCCACCTGCGGTACTGCCTTCGGCACCGAACACATCAAGGTGGCCCGGCGGCTGCTTTCGGACGACGGCAGCGGCGGTGAGGTCATCTTCACCTTCGACGGCGACGCCGCAGGACAGAAAGCCGCCCTGAGGGCCTTCGAGGAAGACCAGCGCTTCACTGCCCAGACGTACGTCGCCGTGGAGCCCTCCGGCGCGGATCCTTGCGATCTTCGCCAGCTCAAGGGCGACGCCGCGGTGCGCGACCTCATCGGTACCCGCAAGCCCCTCTTTGAGTTCGCCATCCGGGCCACGCTTCGCCGGCACAACCTGGACACGGTGGAAGGCCGTGTGGCGGCACTGCGCGAGGCCGCCCCCGTGGTGGCGCAAATCAGGGACTCCGCCACGAGGCCCGGCTACACGCGCAACCTGGCCGGCTGGCTGGGTATGCCTATCGAGGAAGTCAGCAGCTACGTTGGGGCGGCCGCCAAGCGTGCCGCATCCGGTGGCAATGCGTCAGCTCCGGCCGGTCCGGGCGGGCAATCGGCCGCTGCAGCCCCGCCGTCGGGCAGTCCTGTCTTCCAACGGCCCGATCCCAGGGACCCCATTGCGGGTATGGAACGCCAGGCACTGGAAGTTGTCCTCCAGGAGCCGGGGGTGTTGGGCGGGGGAGCCTGGGAGCGTTTCGAGGCCTCGCACTTCGCCACCCCTGCGTATGCGGCGGTCCACACGGCCGTGCGGGCTGCCGGACTTGCCCATTCGGCTGATCCGGTGGCGTGGGTGGAGCAGGTCCGCCAGGAAGTTCCCGAGCCTTTGCGGCCCTTGGTGTCCGAGTTGGCAGTGACACCCTTGCCCGCCAGTACACCGGAGGCCATGCAGCGGTACTGCCGCGATATCCTGGCCCGCCTCTTCGAGCTGCAGATCACCCGTATCAAGGCAGACAAGATGGGCCAGCTCCAACGCCTGGATGCGGGAGCCAATCCGGAAGAATTCCAGCGGCTGAACCGTGAGTTGATGGTGTTGGAAATGGAGCGCCGATCCTTGCGATCGGACGGGTGAGAACCTCGATTTCGTTTTCCGGCGGGCCCCTGTTAAGCTAGTAACCGCTTCATTCCTCCGTAGCTCAATTGGCAGAGCATTCGACTGTTAATCGAAGGGTTACTGGTTCAAGTCCAGTCGGAGGAGCGCACAATACCCCCGTTCCGAGCTTTCGGAGCGGGGGTATTTTTATACCCCTCAGGGGTATCCGGAGTCGATTTCGCATTCCGGTAGAACCTTTGCTAAAGTCATAACCGCTTCATTCCTCCGTAGCTCAATTGGCAGAGCATTCGACTGTTAATCGAAGGGTTACTGGTTCAAGTCCAGTCGGAGGAGCATAAGAACCCCGCATCGGCGTCACGCCGGTGCGGGGTTCGTCTTTTCCTAGACGAAATCCATCTCCACTTGCAGGAACCGGGCGGCCTCGGCAACAGCTGCAAGGAACGAATCCTGCTCAGTGGGCGGGGTCCTGGGTTCGCGCGGATGCCACTCGTGCGGGGCTGAATAGACGCGCGTGAATCCGCCACCGGGCGGGGCATAGAAGATTCCGAATCGCTGGACCGGCCACTCAGGGGAAGTCTCCGGCGCAACCAGCAGGGCGGCGTCGGCCTGGGGGTTGTACCACTGGGCGATGGGCCGGCGGCGGTCGTCCGTGAAGAGGCCTGCGGCGTAAAGGGCGGCCGACTGCGGGCTGGTCACCGAGCACAGACGGTCCCACCACAGCGGCAGGATGCGTTCATCCCGACGCTGCCACGGTGCCGGAAGCGGCTGCAGCTCTTGCCCATGTGGCACACCCCAACTTTATCGCCGGTTCGGGGCCTGCAACAGGGGGAGCCCTAGCGGGAGAGCCCCAGCCGGGGATACAGCACCTCGAAGCCTTTGGCCAGGCCCGCATTGAGGGCCAGTCCCACGTGGCCGCCGTTGGGGACCTCGTAATAGGTCACCGTCATGCCCGCCGCCTGTGCAGCGGCGGAGACAGCTTTCGCCGCGGCTACATACGTCACGTCGTCGGATCCGACAGTGAAGACGGCTGTCGTATCAGGGAACTGCTTGCCCTTCATGATGTTGATGGGCTTCTGGGCGTCGTAGTCGGCCTGGTTGCCGCCGAAGATGGTTGCGAGGTTGCCTGCGGGGTCCTCGGCTCCCGGGAACTCTTCGCCGGAGATGTCCACCACGTTGCCCCACATTTTCGGGTACTTAACGGCGAAGGAGATGGCGCACTGGCCGCCGTTGGAGTAACCGGCGATGGTCCAATGCTCCCGGTCCGGGAGGATGGTGAGGTTGGCTTTGGCCCAGTTCACTACGTCCTCATTGATGTACTTCTCTACGTTGCCGTACTTGGTGGTGTCCAAACAGAGGGTGTCGTTCTCATCCGGGCCGATCTGGTCAGCCACGATCGCAATCGGCGCCAGGCCGTTGTTCTTCGCCGCGAAGTCATCCAGTGCCGCCGAGACGTACTGGGGGTCGGGTAGGCCTGGTTGGCCCATCATGAGGACGAACAGGGGAAGCCGGGGAGGATTGTCCGTCAGGGCCGCGGGAGGCAGGTAAATGCCGGCGGGCCTGGCCTCAAATCCGGAGGCCGTCGCCGGTATCACCTGGGTGCCCACCTTGCCCTTGGATGGCATGGTGGCCGGGGGTTTCCAGCTTTGCCACAGTGGTCCTGCCGGTATGGACGCGTCCGGGTTGGGCTTGTTCAACTGGATGGCGCCTTCGGTGGAAATCCCCAGGGCCGAGCCCAAGGTCTTGTTCAGCCCGAACTCGGTGTTGATGCCCAGCCCCGCGACGAGGACAAAAACGGGGATGGAGACTGCAGCCACCACTTTCCGCCAAGCACGGCTGTGGCGGAAGCTGACCACCGACAGTCCCAGCGCGGCGAAGCAGGAGATGGCCCAGAACCATACGCGGGGAGTCAGGCCAACATGGAAGACGTCCATGACGTCCTCGATGATCCACACCGTCAGCCACCCCAGCAGGGCAGCGGAAACAATGGCAATGATCGCGGTCAGCGCCCACCGGGCTGACGGCCTGAGGAAAAGCACCAGAAAGAACACGACGCCGATCGCCCCGGCAATGGTCATGACTACAGGGCCGCTGATCTCAAGTTTCAGGAGGTCGTCCATGGCTGGGAACACCGCCTGCCCCTCATGCTGCGGGCTCCCTGGCGACCATTTGCCGCAGGAGGCCGGCGCTCTGCGCGGGGGAGAGACCCGGCAGATAGGCGGAACTAACAGCGATACCAATGGATGGCAAGGCCAAGGGGTCCTGGTAGTACATGTACAGGGTGCGGTGCTCGGGCTGGAACCGTGACTTGAAGGCTGCCAGGGACTTGAATCCGTACATCGGCTCCAGGGCATTGCCGAGCAGCGCCAGGACGCGGTCCAGGGAGCTTCGGTCCCCTTCGGCGCCGTCAGCCCCGGCGTTGGCCAAGGGCGAGCCGGACAGCGAGATTTGCGGGACTTCTTCCTTGAAATGGGTCACGGCCGAGGCGATCAGGAATTCCATGACGCCCTTGAACCCGGTGGTGCGTCTTCGCATGAAATCCAAAGTCCATCCCGAGATGACGCCGTTGCGGAACACGGGCAACCAACTCGTGACTCCATGGACCAAGCCCTCATCGTCCACGGCCACGCAACAGAGGACTTCGGGATCTTTCAGCTCATTGAGGCCTCCCAGGGTGAATCCCATTTCCGGCAGGGCTTTGTCCGCGACCCACTCCTCGGAGATCTCTGCAAGTTGGGCCCTGACTCCCGGCGGCATCCCCTGGTAGGGATACCAGTGGTCCTTGATGGACAACTTCTCTGCTCGGTTCAGGGCGGTGCGCACGTTCTGCCATTCCTTGCCCTTGAAGGTCATGGCCTGGACGTTCAAAAGGGTTTCTTCCGCCACTTCCAGCTTGCGGAATCCCCGTGGTTCGAGAGGGGCGTCGAGCTCTTCGGTGGCCGAATAAAAGCATGGGATGAGTCCCAGGCCGGCGCAGTGCTTCAGGAACCCTGTGGCTGCATCCGCGTGGTGCTCTTCAGCCCCGAAGGGGCCCGCAACCGTCAACGCCACGCCGTTGTGCACCTGATAGGCGACGCCGGCCTTCCGGTCCGGCGTGAACCAGTACTGGTTGTTGTCCCACAACGCCATCCAGGACAGGGTGCCGCCACCATCATGGAGCAACTCGCGGGTGTGGCCGAGGTCTGCGGCCGGATCGGTGGCCAGCATCCTGAACCGTCGGAAGTTGTTCAGGACCAGTACCAGGATGCAAAGCCAGATGATGTCCCCGCCAAGCCCGTACACCACCGTGCTCAACAGGCCTTGGGGGAGGGCCACCACAAAGGGGACAGGGAAAGGAACCAGGATGTGGGTCAGCTGCCCCGCAAGGTCCCACAGCGTGGAACGTCCCGGGTTGCCTTCGACAAACCAGAACGCCACATAGAGAACAATCGCGGCGACGGCCAGGATCAGGGAGGTCCTGCCCAGGACCCTGTATCCGGCGTCGCTGGACTCCACCCGGAACTTGTGGCGGTTGGCCAACAGCAAGGCCACGATGATCACCGGTGCGAGGACCGCCGGGACTGCATAAAGCAGGAGGTAGCCGAAATCGTCATCGCCCAGGGCGACGTCGGGATCAGTGATGTACTGGATGATCGACAGGACCGTCACCGCTGCCAGGTACGCCTGGATCACGAGTGTCAGGCGGTAGGCGAGCCGGCGGCCACGGCGGAGACCCTCGGCGCAAACCAGCAGCAGGAGGACCGGAATCAGCGTCAGAATGGCTGCGCCGAAGCTCTGAACACCCACGATGCTTTGCAGCGTGACGCAGTTGGTGTCGTTGTTACAGGCTTCCTTGACTTCGTCGGCGTCGGGACTGGCCTGGAGCATCACCTCGGAAACGACCGAGAGTGGCCCGATTTCCCACGTGCCGGTGAGTTGTGTGAGCAAAGGTCCTACTGCGAAGACACCCACCACCGTGCCCACCAGGAAGCGCGTCTCGCGGAGAGATGAGGAATGCAATGATCCTGCCCGGCGCCGGAGGACCAGCGACTGGACGGCCCAGCCGGCCAGTATGCCGATTACCGCTCCAGCCAGTGCCTGGAGTGTTTGGGCGACGCCGACGAACAGGGCGAACATCAGCGTGGCGGCCAGCAACCACGTCCGCAGTCTCCGTCGCCACAGCGCGTCAAGTGCCGCCGTCGCGCATCCCAAAGTGGCGGCAGCGCCGCCGTAGGCTCCCACAACGTATTCGCCGCCCAGGAAACTCAGCCACTGGTCGCTGGCGTCGGTCCCGAAAGCAACCAGCGCCACCAGAACCAGGGCACTGAGGGCTGAGCCCGCAATGAAGGCAACGAGGGCGAGCCACGGGCCCATGACCCGCTCGGCGATTCCCACGCCCACCAGGATCGCGGCCGTGCAGGCAAGGTAGTCCAAGAGGGAAGAAGCAAAGAACGCCGACGTGAAAATCGACCACCATGGCCCTGGCTCCACGGCCAATCCCAGACCTACTTGGTCCAGCAACGCCTCGCTGGGCCCATTCAACAGGCTCCCTGTCGCAGCCCCCAGGATCCACAGCAGTACTGCCAGGCCCAGTGCCAGGGGCAGCCGGCGCACCGTGGCCATGCCGCGGATACCGCCCCGCAATCCACCAGCCGCGCTCATGTGATGTCCCCTTCACCGGTCCGGCACCGGTTAGCCCGGCTGGCCACCATTCTGCCTTGCGGGACGCTGTAAGGGGAGAGGTTGGACAGTCCCGACGGCGGCGGGCCGCGTTTGGTTCGGTGGGCTTAGTCCCGTTTCCAGGGGCCGGGGTTCACCCGGTAAAGGATGGCGGCGCCAATCACGGCACCGAGAATCGCACCGAACAGGGCACTTCCTGCGGCACGGCCGATGAGCGCGCCGGCAGTGGCGCCAAGCAGGGCGCCGAGGAAGAGGCCCCTGCCGTTGCGGTGCGGTTTCCTGGTCATGGTGTCAGCCTACGGGTGGTTTCCTAATGGATGGAGGGCACGGTGCGGGGCCGGACCACAATCCAGAGTGCGGCGATGGCCCCCGTGATGCACACAGCCATGACGGAGCCCATGGGAACAGCGGAACTGACGCCCAGCCAACCCACTACCGGCGGGACAATCCCGGCCATCATGAACTGTGATGCCCCGAGGAGGGACGCTGCGGTGCCTGCCTGGGCGCCGTGATTGGCGAGTGACAGGACCTGGACGCAGGGGAACATGAACCCGGTGGCACAGATATAGAACCACAACGGAATGAGGATGCCCCAGAGGCCGGCGTGCAAAAGGTCAAGCACCACGATGAGAAGGGCAGCGAAGAGCATGAACAATGTTGCCCCGGCAACAATCCACTGCGGGGCAACCCGCCTGATCAAGCGTGAACTGATCTGTACACCCGCAACAATGCCCAGCGAATTGATGCCGAACAGGAGCCCGTATTGCTGCGGCGAGAATCCGTAGATGTCCTGGAACAGGAAAGTGGACGCGGAAAGGTAAGCGAACAAACCACCGAAGTTCAGGCTTCCCACCAGCACCATGCCCACAAAGATCCGGTCCGTAAGGACCGATTTGTAGCGCTGTCCCACAGTGATGGTGGATTTGCCGCGCTGGGCTGCGGGCAGCGTCTCCCGGATGAAGAAGATGGAGGCAAGGATCACCAGCAGCCCGTAGGCGGCCAGGAAGTAGAAAATACCGGGCCACGGGAAGACCAACAGCAACTGGGATCCGATAACGGGGGCAAGGATGGGAGCCAGGCCGTTGACCAGTGACATCCTCGAAAACATGCGGACCATGGAATAGCCGTGGAAGAGGTCCCTGACCATGGCCATGGCCACTACACCGCCGCCTGCGGCGCCGATGCCCATGAGGACGCGGAACAGCGACAGCATCCCGATGTCTGTTGCCAGCGCTGCACCGAACGAGGAACCGATGTGGAGGGCGGTGGCCAGGATCAGCGGAAGCCGGCGCCCCACTTTGTCGCTGAAGGGACCCACCACCAGTTGGCCAAGCCCGAAGCCTACGGTGGTTCCCGTCAGGGTGAGCTGGATGGCCGCAGCCGAAACGTCGAAACTCTCCTCCAGCGCCGGGAACGCCGGGAGGTAAAGGTCGATCGTGAAGGGACCCAGCGCAGTCAGTGCACCCAGCAGGAGAATGTAGACAAGTTTTTCGCGTCGGCTCAGGGAGTCGCCCGGAGCAATGGGAGAGGTCACGATCATCTATCCTATGGCCCGGATCATATTTATTGGGCGTATGACGGGCGCGCCGCAGTGTGGCCCCGAAAGTTCAGCAGGAACCTGAATGATAGCTTTGAGAACAGGTGTCCGCGGTGAGAGATTTCAGTCCGCGTTCGCCCCAACACGATGCCCAGAGGAAAGCAGTTAGGCGGAACCCATGAGTGGACGTCACACCGGCCGGACCAGTCAAGGACCTGCCATTCGTACTTTGCCGAAGACCCTCAAGCTCGTTGCACGGTTGGCCCCACGGCAAATCAACGACGAAATTGCCTTGGCCAAGGTGGAACTCAAACGCAAGGCCACCCAGGTTGGAATAGCCGGCGCCTTCTTTGGCGTGGCCCTTGCCTTCCTTGCGCTGTTGGTGATCGCCCTCGTTGTTGCCGCCATTCTGGGGCTGGCAACCATCATGCCGGGATGGCTCGCGGCGCTGATCGTCGCAGCGTTCTTCTTGGTGATCGTGGCCATTGCATCCCTGATTGGAATCGCCAAGTTCAAGAAGGCCATGCCCCTGGTGCCCGAGGACACCATCCGGGGCATCAAGCACGATCTTGGAATTGCCAAAGAGGGCTCTGCCTTCGATGAGTCCATCCTCGATCCCAACTCGCCCGCTGCCAAGGCGGCCAAGGCCGAGAAGGAAGCAGCAGCGGAGAAGGCCAAGGCAGAGAAGGCTGCGAAGGAAGCCGCCAAGGAAGCGGACGCCGTCAAGGCACCCACGGAAGCGGAGCTTCGCTCGCGCCTGAAGAAGCGCCGCGAACACCTGACGGGGGTCCGCGACGAGCTCGGCGAGCAGTTGGACGTCAAGAAGCAGGGGCAGGCCCTGCTGAACAGTGCCGGCGGAAAGTTCCAAGAGGGCAGGGAGTTCGCTGCGGCGAAGTTTGCCGACCTCGGAGACGCCGTCCCCGCAAGCCTCACCGAACGGCTCGCCGCCCGGTGGAAGGACCTGGCCGCTTTTGCCACTGCTGCCGTGGTCTTCGTTGTTGCCCTGCGGAAGCTGCTGAAAAAGTAGGCAGAAATCCGCAGCGCCAAACATTGACAACGAGGAAGGGGGACACAGGTGAAATTGATCGGTGCTGGTTCGAACCCTGACCGGCCGCAGGTTGACCACGACCTCATCTTCACTGTCCCCAACATCCTCACGGTCCTCCGCTTCATGGGGGTCCCGCTGTTCGTGTGGCTCGTTTTGTCGGAGCAGGAGTACGGCTTCGCGGTCTTGGTACTTGTGATCATGGGCAGCACCGACTGGGTTGATGGCTACATCGCCAGGCGGTTCGACCAGACCTCCAAGCTGGGCCGCATCCTGGATCCCATGGCCGATCGGGCCGCGCTGCTGGCCGTTGCCTTCACGTTGGCGATTGCCGGCGTCGTGCAGTGGTGGTACCTGGCCGCGCTGCTGGTTCCGGACGCCATCCTGGCCATTGCTTCATTGATCTACTTCCGCAGCCACCCGGACCTTCCAGTGAGCGTCATTGGGAAAATCCGCACAGCGCTGTTGCTGCTCGGCACTCCGTTGCTTGTCCTCTCCAAATTGCCCATCCCGTTCACTGAGGTCTACTTCGTTGCCGCCTGGACGTTCCTGGGCTTCGGGCTGCTGGGACACTGGATTGCGGCCTACAACTATTTCTGGGCCATCTTGCGTAAGGGAAAAGAACTGAAAAACGACGACGGCGGACACGGCTGATGGTCTGGTTGGCGGTTTTCCTTGCGGTCCTTGGTGCCTTCTTCCTCGCCATAGGCGCCCAACGGCAGGGCAGCGCAGTCAAAGCCGACACCGGTGGCCTGGCGCTGAGCTCCAACGGTTTCCTGAGGCTGCTGCGGAATCCCCGCTGGATGCTCGGGCTGCTGTTCCTTACCCTCGGAATGGGGATGAACGCCATCGCCCTGGTTTCTGCACCGCTCACCGTGGTGCAGCCCATTGGTGCCATTGCGCTGGTGATCACCACGGTGGTCAATGCCAAGGACCAGGGTCTAAGCATTAACCGTGCAACTGTGGTGGCCATCAGCGCATGTGTCACGGGCTCGGCATTGTTCGTGTTGCTGGCCGTCTTCGTCACGCAGGAGAACCATCATGTCACCAGCGAGGACGAGCTGACCATTGTTCTCCTTCTCGCTCTGGCCGTGGGAATCTTCGGAACTTTGGCCGTGCTGTTCAAACACCGCATGAGTGCCTTCGTCTACATCCTGGGTGCTGGTGTCCTGTTCGGCTTTGTTGCCGTCCTGACCCGCATCATCGGCAAGCACCTGCTGGATCCCAACGGGTTGTTCCTGCTCAACGTCCAGTGGTACACCCTCATAGCCATCGTGGCCGCCGGGGGATTGGGATCCTGGTTCGTGCAAAGTGCCTACTCCGGCGGCCCACCGGACCTCGTCATCGCCGGTCTGACCGTTATTGACCCGATGGTGGGCATCGCCATCGGCATCGTGATCCTCGGTGAGCTTCGTCCCGATGTCCACGCCGTGATGGCTATCGCCATGGCTGTGGCCGCAACGCTTGCTATCGTGGGAGTTATTGCCCTGAGCCGGCACCATCCGGAAGTCACCAAACGCAAGAAGGACGCAAAGGCGGCTGCCGCCAAGAAGGCCTAGGGCATAGCTGTACCTTGCGCCGCCGCTGCACGCGGACCGGCAACCCGGCGACACCGCAGTATTGCCACAAGCAGTGCTGTCCGCACCGTGAACATCAGGAGTTCTCCACGTGACCATTCCCGACACCAACAAGCCCCTCACTCTTCTGATTGCTGCGGACACTTACCCGCCGCATGTCAACGGTGCCGCGCAGTTTGGCTACCGCCTGGCCAAGGGAATGACGGCACGAGGACACAACGTCCACGTGTTGGCCTGCCGTCCGGACACGGGCAAGAGCTTCACGGAGTTCCGCGACGAAGCCACTGTTCACCGGCTCCGTTCCCATGGCGTTTTTACCCATGAGTACTTCCGCATTTGCTTCCCGTGGGAGATCAAGAAGGAAATCAGCCTGCTGTTCGACAAAGTCCAGCCGGACGTCGTCCACATCCAAAGCCATTACATGATTGGCGAGCACGTTCTGTACGAGGCCGTTAAGCGTGGCATCCGTGTTATTGCCACCAACCACTTCATGCCGGAAAACCTGAATCCCTTCCTGCCGTTCCCCCAGTGGTTCAAGGACATCGTTGGCCGCATCTCCTGGAAGGACATGGGCAAGGTGATGAGCCAGGCCGATGTGGTCACCACGCCTACGCCCCTCGCTGCCAAGGCCATGCACCAACACGCGTTCCTGCGTAAGGTCCTGCCGCTCTCCAACGGCATTGACTCCTCGGCTTACGAACTCCAGCCTGGTGAGACCATCGAGCCGCACGCCCACCCTACGGTGCTGTTTGCCGGACGTCTTGCCGAAGAAAAGCATGTGAACGTCCTGATCGATGCCGTGGCCAAGACGTCCCCGGCGTTGAATGTCCACCTGGAGATTGTGGGGGGCGGCGAAGTCCGTCCCGCACTTGAGGCGCAGGTAGCGAAGCTGGGGCTGGGGGACAGGGTCAGGTTCCTGGGACTCGCCAGCGACGAAGATTTGCGCGAGGCCTACATCAAGGCCGACATTTTCTGCATGCCCGGAACGGCCGAGCTCCAGTCACTGGTGACCCTGGAAGCCATGTCTGCTTCCACTCCGGTGCTGTTGGCCAATGCCATGGCCTTGCCGCATCTGGTCCGTGATGGTGAGAACGGCTATCTCTTCACGCCGAACAACAGCGATGAACTGGCAGCCAAAATCACCAAGCTGGTGGAGCTTCCCAAGCATGAGCTGGAAGCCATGGGCAAGTTGAGCCGCGAGATGGTGGAGCCCCACAGTATCAACGGCACGCTCCAGACGTTCGAGGACCTCTACCGTGGGGCTTCCTACGAGGACAAGGTGGTGTGACAAAAGCACTCCCCGGCACCTATTAGAATTGCTGGAGTGCTTTGCCCGGAACTGCCGCTTTGCGGGGGTTTTCCGGGCTTCACGGGGCTATAGCTCAGCTGGTTAGAGCGCGGGACTCATAATCCTAAGGTCCTCGGTTCAAGTCCGAGTAGCCCTACATTTGACGCAGGAGCTGTGGCCGACAATCCATGATTGTCGGCCACAGCTCTTTTGCGTTCCCCCTTGGTTGCGGTAAGTTACTCATCAGTAACTTAGTCTTGGTCGCAGGTGACCACCCTTGAAGGAGCGAACATGTCCAACGCTGCATTCGACGCCACCAACCTTCCTTATGCCGACGGCGACTTCTATGCCTTTGAGCAGATGCTGACAGGCAAAGAGCAGGACCGCCTGGCCGAGGTCCGCGAATTCCTGGCCCGTGAGGTCAAGCCCATTGCCGTGGATTGCTGGAACCGTGGGGAGTTCCCCATGGACCTCATTCCCAAGCTCGGCGAACTGGACCTTGTCAGCCCTGTCCGCCGTCAGGGGTACTCCAATCTGTTCGCCGGAATGCTCCATGCCGAGGTGACCCGGGCGGATGCTTCCATTGCTACCTTCATGGGTGTCCACGACGGCTTGTTCACCGGCTCCATCGAAGCCCTCGCTTCCCAGGAGCAGAAGGATGCCTGGCTTCCGGATATCTATTCGCTCAAGAAGATCGGAGCTTTCGGCCTCACTGAACCGTTGGGTGGCTCCGATGTTGCCGGCGGCACCAGGACCACGGCAAAGCGCGACGGCGACACCTGGATCCTCAACGGTGCCAAGCGGTGGATCGGCAACGCTACTTTCTCCGACTGGGTAGTGATCTATGCCAAGGACGTCGCCGACAACCAGGTAAAGGCGTTTTTGGTGGACACCACGCTGCCAGGCTTCTCTGCGACCAAGATCGAGAACAAGATCTCCCTTCGTACGGTCCAGAACGCGGACATCGTTCTGGATAACGTTGTGGTGCCGGACTTCTTCAAACTTGCCAACGGCAACAGCTTCCGGGACACCAACAAGGTCCTCAAGGTCACGCGTTTGGCTGTCGCGTGGCAGGCGGTGGGGCTTCAGATGGCAGCTTTCGACGTCGCCCGGAGCTACGCCGTGGAGCGTCAGCAGTTCGGACGGCCGCTGGCCGCGTTCCAGTTGGTGCAGAACCAGTTGGTCCAGATCCTCGGGAACACCGTTGCTTCCATGGGCATGATGGTCCGTCTGGCCCAACTCGAAGACGCGGGAGTCGCCAAGGATGAGCAGTCAGCCTTGGCCAAGGCGTTCAGCACCGCACGCATGCGCGAAAGCGTCGCCCTGGGCCGCAGCATCCTGGGTGGCAATGGGATCGTCACGGACTACGGGATGGCCAAGATCTTCTCCGATGCCGAGGCCATTTACTCTTACGAGGGCACGCACGAGATCAACACGCTGGTCACCGGCCGGGCCATTACGGGCGTTTCGGCCATCGTCTAGATGGTCCGCTGACCAGGGTGCTGTCCCGGCGGGGTGGGGGCTCAGGAAAGCGGGAGCAGGATGGACGGGCGCAGGTCCGCTACAAAGCTCAGCGGGTTGAGATAGTCCCCGCCCCGGCGAACACCCCAATGCAGGCACGGACTGAGGCCGCAATGTCCGGGTTCCACGATCCCTATGACCTGGCCCTTACGGACAACGTCGCCGGCTTTGAGTTCGCTGGTCACGGGTTCGAAGCTGCTTTTGAGGCCATCGCCGTGGTCGAGGGTCAGTACCGGTCGATCCACCACTACGCCGGCAAAGGTCACCATGCCGTCCGACGGCGCGGTGACCTTTCCGCCGTCGGACGCTGGTCCGACATCCACGCCCCGATGGCCGCTCAGCCACGGTTTGTCCGGAGGATCGAAGATCCGAAGCACGTCAGGTTTGGGGGAGAGCGGCCAGCTCCACCGGGCCGAGGCAGGATCCGGTGCGGCCGGCCCGGATGCGCCAAGTCCGCCCGCGCTCATCGCCACGGCAGCCAGCAGGGTCGTCAAGGACTTCGTAAGGGTCATGGACCAAGCCTTCCGGGGAGCCCGCGGCGGGTCGATCCCCGGTCGTTCGTATGTGGACAACGGGCTGCGGCCGCGGTCAAACAGGTGGGGCCGCTGTAGTACACTTGGTGGAGCAGTTTGCTGTGCCCTCAAGCTTGTTCAGGAACATGTCTCATTCAGATATGTGGGGGCCCCAGGCTGACTACGCGTATCCAACCCTCCACCAGCGAAGCCACGTGGCTTCAGGCTGCGGAAGATTGTGCCTCTTGCGGTCCGGACAAGCCTTTGGCTTCACTCCGGATGAGAAGTGCAATGGATGCCAGGAGCCGCGCCCATCCGGGCAAAGGCTAAACAACCGTCAACTATTGGCAGGGTAAGAGCAGTCCCATGGGCTCTCTCATGAATGACCTGCCGGAAGGAGCGTCGGCATGCCCGTCGTAACTATGCGCCAGCTGCTTGACAGCGGCGTCCACTTTGGACACCAGACCCGTCGTTGGAACCCGAAGATGAAGCGCTTCATCTTCACGGAGCGCAACGGCATCTACATCATTGACCTCCAGCAGTCGCTGTCCTACATCGACCGCGCCTACGAGTTCGTCAAGGCTACTGTCGCCCACGGCGGCACCGTCCTGTTCGTCGGCACCAAGAAGCAGGCTCAGGAAGCAATTGCCGAGCAGGCTACCCGTGTTGGCCAGCCGTACGTCAACCAGCGTTGGTTGGGCGGTATGCTCACCAACTTCCAGACCGTCGCCAAGCGCATCCAGCGCATGAAGGAACTCGAAGAGATCAACTTCGACGACGTCGCAGGCTCGGCTTACACCAAGAAGGAGCTCCTGCTCCTCAAGCGCGAACTCACCAAGCTGGAATCCAACCTCGGTGGTATCCGCAACCTGACCAAGGCTCCCTCGGTTCTGTGGGTTGTTGACACCAAGAAGGAACACCTTGCTGTTGACGAAGCCAAGAAGCTGAACATCCCGGTTGTTGCCATCCTGGACACCAACTGCGATCCCGACGAAGTTGACTTCCCGATCCCGGGTAACGACGACGCCATCCGCTCCGTCAACCTGCTGACCCGCGTTGTTGCCGACGCTGTCGCTGAGGGCCTCATCGCCCGCAACCAGCGCGCAACCGGCACCACCGAGGCTCCGGAAGAGCCGCTGGCTGAATGGGAGCGCGAGCTCCTCGAAGGCAGCAAGGCCGAAGAAGCAGCGGCAGCCGAGGCTCCGGCAGCCGAGGCTCCGGCAGCCGAGGCTCCGGCAGCAGAAGCTCCCGAAGCAACTGAAGCTGCAGCCGGCGAAGCCGAAGCAGCCAAGTAAATCTGGACCTTCCCTGATGCCGCAAACAGCATCGGGGGCAACTGACAGGATGGCAGCTCACATGGTGGGCGGCCGTCCTGTCAGTCCGTAAACACACAAATTCTAGACAGAGGGGTTCACATGGCGAACTACACTGCTGCTGACATCAAGGCCCTGCGCGAGCGCACCGGCGCCGGCATGATGGACGTCAAGAAGGCTCTTGACGAAGCCAACGGTGACGCCGAGAAGGCCATCGAGATCATCCGCATCAAGGGCCTCAAGGGCGCTACCAAGCGTGAAGGCCGTTCGACCGCTGAGGGCCTGGTTGCTGCCAAGGTCAACGGCGGCGTTGGCGTAATGATCGAGGTCAACTGCGAGACTGACTTCGTTGCCAAGGCTGACAAGTTCATCCAGCTGGCTGACAAGGTCCTCAACGTTGCAGTCGAGTCCGGCGCAGCCGATCTCGAGACCCTGCTGGCTACCGAGGTTGACGGCAAGCCCTTGTCCGAGGTTGTTGTCGAAGAGGGCGCTGTCCTCGGCGAAAAGGTTGTCGTCCGTCGTATCTCCCGCGTTGAGGGAACCACGGTTGACGCTTACCTGCACAAGACTTCCAAGGACCTTCCGGCCCAGGTCGGCGTCCTGTTCGCTGTTGACGGTGAAGGCGAAGCCGCTGCCACCGCCGCACACGACATCGCTGTCCACGTTGCAGCCATGGCTCCGAACTACCTGACCCGCGACGACGTTCCGGCCGAACTGGTCGAGTCCGAGCGCCGTATCGCCGAAGAGACCGCCAAGGCTGAAGGTAAGCCCGAAGCTGCTCTTTCGAAGATCGTTGAAGGCCGCGTGACGGGCTTCTACAAGGGCGAAGTTCTGGTTGACCAGGCATTCGCCAAGGATTCCAAGAAGACCGTTGCACAGGTCCTCGAAGAAGCCGGCGTCAAGGCAACCGCAGTAACCCGTTTCCGCGTAGGAAACTAGTAATTCATGAAAAGGGGTGGTCACTTCGGTGGCCGCCCCTTTTTCATGCACCCGTCCGGGTAGTACCTGCGCGGACCCACAGCACGATAATCTAGCCAGAGTCCACCAACGGGAGGCACCATGGAAACCGTCAACACTGCAATCCAGCCCGAGAAGACCCGCCGACGTGTACTTCTGAAACTTTCCGGCGAGGTCATCGGCGGAGGCAAGCTCGGCGTCGATCCTGAGACCGTCCGGGCCATCGCCAAGCAGATCGCGGCAGCCGTGTCCGACGTCGAAGTTGCGATCGTCGTAGGCGGCGGCAACTTCTTCCGCGGCGCAGAGCTGTCCCAGAGCGGTATGGACCGTTCCCGCGCCGACTACATGGGCATGCTCGGCACGGTCATGAACTGTCTGGCCCTGCAGGACTTCCTGGAGCAGGCAGGCGTTGAAACCCGCGTCCAGAGCGCCATCACCATGGGCCAGGTTGCCGAGGCCTACATTCCCCGCCGTGCTATCCGCCACATGGAGAAGGGCCGCGTTGTCATCTTCGGTGCAGGCGCCGGACTGCCCTACTTCTCCACTGATACCGTAGCGGCCCAGCGTGCCCTCGAAGTCCATGCTGACGTGGTCCTCATGGCCAAGAGCGGTGTGGATGGCGTCTACACTGCCGATCCCAAGAAGGACCCCACAGCCGAGAAGCTGGATGTCCTCAGCTACGACGACGCCCTGCGCCGGGACATCCGCGTCATGGACCAGACGGCCATGACCATGTGCAAGGACAACAAACTGTCCATGGTGGTCTTCGGCATGGAAGGTGAGGGCAACGTTACCCGTGCCATCCTCGGCGAAACGCTGGGAACCCTGGTTACTCCCTAGCTGGGGCTAGGATATTTCTAGGACCTTCCGCCTTTCACGGCGGATCTTTACTGTGCACTGCGGCCTGCATGAGGGCAGCAACTTATTTCTGAGGAGAAACCCGTGATCGAAGAGACCTTGCTCGAAGCCGGCGAAAAGATGGACAAGGCGGTTGAGGTAGCCAAGGACGATTTCGCTACGATCCGTACGGGTCGGGCGAACCCCGGTCTCTACAACAAGGTAATTGTCGAGTACTACGGCACCCCCACGCCGCTCCAGCAGTTGGCTTCCTTCGGTGTTCCCGATGCCCGGACCATCCTCATCACGCCCTACGACAAAACCGCTCTGCGCGACATTGAGAAGGCGTTGAGCGATTCCGAGGTTGGTGCCAACCCATCGAACGACGGCAACGTCATCCGCGTCACCATTCCTGAGCTCACCAAGGAACGTCGCAAGGAGTACGTCAAGATTGTCAAGGGCAAGGGTGAAGACGCCAAGGTCTCCATCCGCAGCATCCGCCGCAAGGCAAAGGACACGCTGGACAAGCTCGTCAAGGACGGCGAAGCCGGTGAAGATGAGGGTGCCCGCGCTGAGAAGGAGCTCGACGCCCTGACCAAGCAGCACGTTGACAGCATCGACGAGCTGCTCAAGCGCAAGGAAGCCGAGCTGCTCGAGGTCTGATGAACCAGGCTGAGCCGGCACCCGCTGGACGGGTCCCGACACACGATACCCCTCAGCGCGCCAGGCGCGTACGGACGAACCCCACGCCAAAGGCCGGCCGGAACCTTCCGGCGGCCATCGGCGTCGGCCTTTCCATGCTTCTGGCGGTTTTGGGCGGATTGCTTTTCCTCCCCTTGGGATTCGTCCTGCTCACCACGGCTTTTGCTGTGTTGGGTGTGTGGGAAGTTTTCCGGGCCCTCGAAGCCCAGGGCACCAGGATGCCGATCATCCCCGTGATGGTTGGCAGCCTGGTGATGCCGGTATCGGCCTATTTCGGCGGCCTGGAAGGTCTGCTGTTCACCATGACGGCGAGTTCCGTGGCCGTCTTGCTCTGGCGTTCCATCGAGAGCGCCGCTGGAGCGCCGCGGAGCGTCTTCGCCGGTGTGTTTACCCTGGCGTGGATTCCTTTCCTCATCAGCTTCGCGTCGCTGTCCTTGCACACCACCAGCGGCCCCACTCCTGTGGGCTTTTGGCCGGATGGGATCCCCGAAGGTGCATGGCAGATTGCGTCCATGCTGCTGTTGGTCGTTTCCAATGACACGTTCGGGTACATCGTTGGGGCGTCCTTCGGGAAGCATCCGATGGCTCCAAAAATCAGTCCCAAAAAGTCGTGGGAGGGTTTCGCCGGGTCGGTGGGTGGAGCCATGCTGATTGGCGTCCTGGCCTGCATCTTCCTCCTCGACAAGCCCTGGTGGGTGGGCTTGCTCCTGGCCGTTGGCATGGTGGCCGCAGCTACGGCAGGCGACCTTGCCGAGTCCATGGTCAAACGTGAATTGGGGGTCAAGGACATGAGCAGTATCCTGCCCGGCCACGGTGGCGTCATGGACCGCCTGGACTCCATTGTGTTCGCGGCCCCTGTAGCCTATGTTCTGTTCGCGCTGCTCAGCGGCGTCTGACAATCAACGAAGGAAAATTAGTGTCCGTGGATATTCGACGCCAGATTCCCGCAACGTTCGATCGCGTGGAGCGCAGCAAGTACGGCTATAACGCCAAACAAGTTGACGAGTTCCTCCAGCGAGCCAGGACGTCGTTCGAGAACCCCGTGGGTACCGCTGACCAGGTGGCCAGCGTGGACGTGCGGGACGTGGCCTTTGATCCCGTCAAAGGCGGGTACGACGCCCACAGCGTGGACGCCGCCTTGGACCGGCTCGAGGATGCGTTTGCACGCCGCGAGCGTGACGACCTGATCAGCCAGCAGGGCGAAGAAGCCTGGTTGCGCCAGATCGGCAAACTCTCCGGCATCCTGCGGGGCCGGCTTCACCGGCCCGATGGCGAGCGGTTCCGTCGACCTTCCAGCAGGCGGGCGCGCAGCTACAACATCCAGGACGTGGACGCACTGTGTGCTGAACTGGTGGGATACCTTGAACACGACCAGGTCCTGAGCGTGGACACTGTCCGCCGGGCCGTGTTCCGGGCGGCCAAGGGCGATGAAGGCTACGAAGAAGCCCAGGTGGACGCGTTCCTGGCCCGCGCCGTGGAGCTCATGGCGGCTATCGACTAATCCACACCCTGCTCATCGGGCGGGCTAATGGGTGCTGGGGGAAACAGGCGGGTGGTTCTTCCACACTGCCAGGTAGCGTCTGTGGCCGCGGACCAGTGATGTGCCGAAGAAGGCCAGGGCGACCAGAACGGCGACGGGGACTGCCACCACTGGGGGAAGCGCGGCTGTCAGCAGTGCCGACCCCAGCAGGAGAGCGATCAAGGCCGAGTTGACGAAGCCCATGAAGACCATGCTGCTGCCAGCGACCTGGCTGAAGTCTGTCCGAACGCCCAGGAAGTAGTACGTCCTTTTGGCGCCTTCTTCGTCATCGTGGGCGCCGGCCATGAGGTACGGCCCTATGCCGGGATCCATGTCGACGTAGGCCGCCCGCAAGCGGTTCATCGCCAGGACGTACATCAGGTCCTCCATGCCCACACTCATGACGCGGACGTGAGTGAGCAGGCCAACCACAAGGTCGATACTGAGGACGGTCAGCGCGAAGGCCCTGAAGGCATCTGAAAACTGTGTTGCGTTACCCACCAGCGCCACACTCAACAGGCTTGCCGAAGTGAAGGTCAGGAACATGCTGATGCGTGTGAGGACTTCGCCCTGGGTGGTACTGCGTGAGGCGAGCAGGCTCCAGTGCTCGGTGGCCAGCAATTGAGCGCGGACACTCGGTGACAACTCCGTCGGTCTTGCCGGCGGCTCTGGGCTTGAGGCGCCCGGTTCCTCGGACATGGCGTCATTGTCCACCCTGGCTGCTGCGCGGACAACAGGCCGGGCCTAGCGCTCGGTGACCACCGGCCGCTCCGGAACGTGCAGCCGCGACATGACGCGGTTCACAGACCCAGGCACACGGCTTTTCGTTGCAAGGGAAACGACCACCGTCACCGCGAACGCTGCCGGGACGCTCCACGCTGCCGGCTGGGCAAGCCACGCGGGCGCGTTGCCTGATCCCATGAGCGTACCCATCACCATGGCACCACCACAGAGCAGTGCACCGGTCAGCATTCCGGCAATCGCACCGGCGTCGGTCAGGCCGCGCCACCAGATTCCCAGGAGCAGGACCGGGCAGATGGTCGAGGCTGTGAACGCGAAGACCAAGCCAACGCTCCCGGCCAGGGCCAGGCTGTCGGTCATTAAGGCAAAGCCCAAAGGAACGACGGCGGCCAGCACCGCTGCGAGGCGGAAGCCCCTGACGCTTCCGCCGAAGAGGTCCTGGCTGATGACGCCTGACAGCGAAACCACCAACCCCGAGGTGGTGGACAGGAAAGCGGCGAAGGCTCCGGCCACGACGAGGGCGGAGAGAAGGTCTCCGGCGGTGCCCCCTATCAGCTTGCCGGGGAGCAGGAGGACCAAGGCGTCGGCCTGGCCGGACTGTGCGAGTTCGGGCGCGAACATTCGTCCCACCGCGCCGGATGCTGTGGGAAAAAGATAAAAGACGGAGAGCAGGCCCAGCACAATGAGTGTGGTTCTCCGGGCGGATTGCCCGTCCGGGTTGGTGTAGAACCGCACCAGGACATGGGGCAGGCCCAGCGTTCCGAAGAGCAACGCCACCAACAGGGAAATGTGCTGGTACGCGCCGGCGGAGGGCTGGCCGGTGGGGTTGATGGGAAGCGGCGCCTGGGGTCCGGTGCCGTTACCAGCCAGCACCAGCAGCACGAAGACCACCGGAACTGCCAGGGCAGTCAGTTTCAGCCAATATTGGAAGGCCTGCACAAACGTGATGGAACGCATGCCACCTGCCACTACCGTGAGGCACACGACCACAACAACCGCCGTCGAGCCTACCCACGACGGCAGGCCTGTGGTGATGCGGATGGTGAGCGCCGCCCCGTGGAGTTGCGGGACGATGTACAGCCAGCCAACGGCTACCACCACCAGGCTGGTCACGCGGCGGACCAGAGCGGAATCCAGACGGGCTTCGGTGAAGTCGGGAATGGTGTAGGCACCTGAGCGACGCAGAGGAGCGGCGACAAAGAGCAGCAGCATCAAGTAACCGGCGGTGTAGCCCACGGGGAACCAGAGTGCGTCCGTTCCCGAGAGCAGGATCAGTCCGGCGACGCCAAGAAAGCTGGCGGCAGACAGGTACTCACCGCCGATTGCGGAGGCATTCCACCAGGGCGGGACGGTTCGCGAAGCCACGTAGAAGTCGCCGGTTGTCCGCGAGATGCGCAGACCGTAGAAGCCGATGACTGCCGTCGCCAGTGACACGGCAAGGAACGCAAACAGGCCCACAGCCGGGTTCATTTGTCCTCCACCAGGTCCCTGTAGCGTGCCTCGTTGCGGGCCGCCGCGCGGTTGTATAGCCAGGCGCTCAAGCCAATCACCGGGTAGATGCCGGCGCCCAGCACCATCCAGTCCAGCGGGATGCCGAATATCCTTGTTTCTGCCACGCCAGGCCCGTACACGAGGAACAGTGCGATCACCACGAGGATGATCAGGAAGCAACAGGCCACCACCAGCGCCAGGCGCAACTGCGAGCGGATCAGGGACCGGATGAAGAGTTTGCCTGCGTCGGAGTCTTCGGCGACCTCGCGCGGGTATGGCGGCCGCCCGGGAGCCGCTGTGGCCGGCTGGCGGGGTGCCGTCACACGGACGCGGGTCATCCCTGCGGCCGGATACGCGTGGACTGCAGTTTGTCCCGGACGGAAGGCAGGTGGCGTCGGCTGATGGGCAATTCAGCTCCGGCCACGGCGACGCTGGGACCCGTTGCAGCCAACTTGAGGTGCTGGACGTGGTTCAGGGCGATCAGGTACGAGCGGTGGATCCGGATGAAGCCTGCCTCTGCCCACTTCTGTTCAAGGTCGCTGAGGGGAACCCTGATGAGATAGCTGGCTTCGGCTGTGTGCAACCTCGCGTAATCGCCCTGGGCCTGGACGTAGGTGACATCGTCCCGGCGGATCATGCGGGTGGTGCTGCCGAGGTCCACGGTAATCATTTCCGGCGCAGGGGTGCCTTCCTTGATCAGGTCGCTGATCCGGTCCACGGAACGGGACAGCCGTTCTGCGCGCAGCGGCTTGAGCAGGTAGTCGATCGCGGCGAGGTCGAAAGCTTCCAGTGCGCACTCTTCATCAGCGGTGACAAAAACGACGGCGGGTGGATGGCTGCTGCGGGAAATGGCCCGTGCGATGTCCAGGCCGGACAATGCCGGCATGTGGATATCGAGGAACACGGCGTCGACAGACTCCGTTTCCAGGGTCCGCAGCGCCTCAGCACCGGAGGAGGCCCGGTGGATGGCGCCAATCCGTTCATCCCGTCCCAGCAGGAAGGCAAGCTCCTCCACGGCGGGAAGTTCGTCATCAGCGACGAGCACGTTGATCATGTTTAAAGACTAACCGTCGCCTCAGGCGTCATGGCCGGGCTGGGATTTCGGCACCCGCATGGTGATCAGGGTTCCTTCCCCGGGAGCAGTGTCGATGACCAGCCCGTGCTCGTCCCCGTACACCTGGCGCAAGCGGGCATCCACGTTGCGCAGGCCCACATGGATTCCATCCGTGTGCCCGGCGAGCACTGACCGAAGGTGGTCGGGGTCCATGCCCACGCCGTCGTCTTCGATGGTTACTTCAGCGAAAGCACCGGAATCGTTGGCGCAGATGGTGATATGGCCCGGGCCCTCCTTGGCCTCCAGCCCGTGCCGGACTGCGTTCTCGACCAAAGGTTGCAGGCTGAGGAACGGGATGACCGTACTGAGGACCTCGGGGGCGATCCTCAGGCTTACCTGGACGCGTTCGCCGAAGCGTGCCCGTTCCAGCAGGAGATAACGGTCGATGCAGCGCAGTTCCTCGGCCAAAGTGGTGAAGTCGCCGTGGCGCCGGAAGGAGTACCGGGTGAAGTCGGCGAACTCCACCACCAACTCACGGGCCCGGGCGGGGTCGGTGTTGATGAACGAGGCAATGGCATTGAGGGAGTTGTAGATGAAATGCGGGCTGATTTGGGCACGCAGCGCCCTGACCTCAGCCTCCATCAGCAAGGTCCGGGAGGCTTCGAGTTCCGTCAGTTCCAGCTGGGCGGCTATCCAGTCGGCCACCTCGCTGGTGGCCCTCACCAGCCCGGCACCTGCCGCCGGCGCCAGGGCTGCCACGGAGCCGACCACCCTGGAACCGGAGCGGATAGGAGCGATCACGGCACTGAAATCATGGTTTCCATGCTCGGCTTTGGCAGTGGTCCGATGCCCGGCGTGCGGCACCACCGCGGTTCGGCCGGTGGCCAGGACCTCGGCCGCAAGACGCATCAGCGACGGCCTGAGTTCCTCGGCTGTACCGTCCCACGCGAGCACAGAACCGGTGTCCGTGATGGCCAAGGCATCGCAGCCCAGCAGTACGCGCAGTTGCTTGCTCGCTTTCGCTGCACCGGCCGGTTGGAGGCCGCCACGGAGATGCTGCCCGGCCCGGGAGGCCGCGTGCAAAGTGTTGTAAGTGGCGCGTTCAGCGTCGGTGCCCAGGTCCCGGAAGGAACGCATGACCTTGAGCCCAACACCCACGACGACGGCGATGGCCAGCACGATCACGGCGATGGCAGCGGCGGTGAACAGCGGGGAGTCGGGCATAAGGCCAGCGTAGCCGGATGCTCCTGAACCTCGCCCCGATTCCACGGAACGTGGTTCACATTCCACCGTTTGGCGCAGCACCGCAACCGTTGAGCGATGGCAGGGCGCGATGCTCTGGAACAGGCACCGGGCGGCGTTCGATAGTGATTGCAGTCACATTGGCAGGCGTGTGGAGCTGGTGTGGACTCATCACAATCAGGAGGAACCATGGGTAATGAGGCCCAACCCCAGGACGAAAAAGCGTCCGTGGACTTCCAGGAAGTTCAACAGACGGAACGGTTCAAGACACTGCGCAAGCGGCACCGCAGCTTTGTCTTCCCGATGGCAGTCGTATTCCTGCTCTGGTATTTCGCATATGTTCTCTTGGCCGACTACGCGGTGGGCTTCATGTCCATCAAGGTATGGGGCAACATCAACGTCGGCCTGATCCTCGGCCTGCTGCAGTTCGTCACTACCTTCGGCATCACGGCATGGTACGTGAGCTACTCCAACAGGAAGCTGGACCCCATCGCTGCTGAAATCCGCCATGAGATCGAGGGGCACGAATTTGATAAGGACGGCAAAGTGATCAGCGGGGGAGTCAAATGAACACCATGGTCCCGGCAGCAGTCAACGTCGAAGCGCTGAAAGACACCACCCTGCTCAACATGGGCATTTTCGCCCTCTTCGTCGCGGTCACCATGGTGATCGTCTTCCGGGCCAGCCGGAACAACAAGACCGCAGCAGATTACTACGCAGCAGGCCGATCCTTCACTGGTTCGCAGAACGGCACAGCCATCGCCGGAGACTACCTGTCGGCGGCATCCTTCCTCGGCATTACCGGCGCCATCGCCATCAACGGCTACGACGGGTTCCTGTACTCCATCGGCTTCCTCGTCGCCTGGCTCGTGGCTTTGCTCCTGGTGGCTGAACTGCTCCGCAACACCGGGAAGTTCACCATGGCTGACGTTCTGTCCTTCCGCTTGCGTCAGCGCCCTGTCCGAATCGCGGCTGCCCTCTCCACCTTGGCCGTCTGCTTCTTCTACCTCCTCGCCCAGATGGCAGGAGCAGGCAGCCTCATTTCGCTCCTGCTGGGCATCAGCGACTGGGGCGGCCAGGCCTTGGTGATCATCGTCGTCGGCGCCTTGATGATCATGTACGTACTCATCGGTGGCATGAAGGGCACCACCTGGGTCCAGATCATCAAAGCCATCCTGCTCATTGCCGGTGCAGGGGTCATGACAGCAATGGTGCTTGCAATCTACGGTTTCAACCTGTCCAGCCTGCTGGGCTCTGCCGCTGAAGCGGCCAACAACCCGGCAATCCTGAACCCCGGGCTGCAGTATGGAAAGACCGAAACGTCCAAGCTCGACTTCATGTCCCTGGGCCTTGCCCTGGTCCTGGGCACAGCTGCATTGCCCCACGTGCTGATGCGCTTCTACACTGTCCCGACAGCCAAGGAAGCCCGCAAATCCGTGGTCTGGGCGATCTGGCTGATAGGCCTGTTCTACCTCTTCACCCTGGTGCTGGGCTACGGTGCCGCAGCCCTGGTGGGGGCGGAAACCATCAAGTCCGCACCCGGCGGCGTCAACTCCGCCGCACCTCTGCTGGCCTTCCACCTTGGCGGCCCTCTGCTCCTGGGCTTCATTTCGGCGGTTGCCTTCGCTACCATCCTGGCGGTGGTGGCTGGTCTGACCATCACGGCGGCTGCATCCTTCGCCCACGACATCTACGCAAACGTCATTGCCAAAGGCAAAGCGGATGCCATCACCGAGGTGAAGGTGGCCCGTCGGACGGTACTGGTGATCGGCGTGCTTGCCATCCTGGGCGGCATCTTTGCCAACGGACAGAACGTAGCCTTCCTGGTGGCGCTCGCCTTCGCAGTTGCAGCTTCGGCGAACCTGCCCACCATCGTCTACTCCCTGTTCTGGAAGAAGTTCACCACCCAGGGCGCAGTCTGGAGCATGTATGGCGGTTTGGCTGCAGCCATCCTGCTCATCACGTTCTCACCCGTGGTTTCGGGCGCCAAGACGTCCATGATCCCCGGAGCGAACTTCGCCCTGTTCCCGCTGAGCAACCCGGGCATTGTGTCCATCCCGTTGGCCTTCTTCCTGGGATGGCTCGGAACCGTTCTGGACAAGCGGCGCGAAGATCCGGCCAAGCAGGCGGAGATGGAAGTGCGCTCGCTGACCGGCGTCGGTGCCGAGAAGGCGGTAGACCACTAGCACCGCCTCAAACAAATCAGTAACCCAAAAGGAAGGCTCCTCCTGCGAACAACGCGCAGGAGGAGCCTTACTTCTTTAGGCTGAGCCTACTTCTTCAGGCTGAGCCACTCCGTCAGTTGTTCCAGCGGCCAGGTAGTGACAATCCGTTCTGTGGGGACCCCCAGGGCTTCGGCGCGTTCGGCACCGTACTGCAGGAAGTCGAGTTGGCCAGGAGCATGGGCATCACTGTCGATGCTGAACAGGCAGCCGGCGTCCAGAGCCATTGTGATGAGGTTGTCCGGTGGGTCCTGACGCTCGGGACGGGAGTTGATTTCGACGGCGACACCCCACTCCGCGCACTCCTTGAAGACTTTCGCGGCATCGAACTCGGACTCGGGCCGCGTACCCCGTGATCCCTGGACGAGGCGTCCGGTGCAATGCCCCAGCACGTTGGTGTGGGGATCGGTGATGCCGCCCAACATCCGCGTGGTCATGGTCTTCTTGTCTGACCGGAGTTTGGAGTGGACGCTGGCCACCACCACGTCCAGTTGGCCCAGCATGTGCGGAGTCTGGTCCAGGGTTCCGTCTTCGAGGATGTCCACTTCAATGCCCTTGAGCAGGCGGAAGCCATCCTGGGATGAGTTGATTCCCTCCACGACGCCGAGCTGCTTCTCAAGCCGCTCCACGCTCAGTCCATTGGCAATGGTGAGATTGGGGGAGTGGTCGGTAAGGGCAAGATATTCACGGCCGAGGGTCCGTGCCGCTGCCACCATGGATTCAATGGGGGAGCCGCCGTCGGACCAGTTGCTGTGGCTGTGGAGATCGCCGCGCAGTGCTGCCCGGAGCGTGTCCCCTCCGGATGCCAACGATTCGGTGCCCCGTTGGCGCAGGTCCGCAAGGTATTCGGGGATCCGCTTTTCGAGGGCCTGGGTGATGACTTCGGCGCTGCGGTTGCCGACGCCTTTGAGACTGGTGATCCGCCCGGTGCCCACAAGCTTGGCCAACTCTTCGGGCGAAAGCTGCCGCACGGCGTCGGCCGCTTTCCGGAAGGCCTGGACCTTGAAGGTGGGGGCCTGGCTGCGTTCAAGCCAGAAAGAGATTTCGTCGAGCGCCTCTATGGGATCCATGGCTCCATGATCCACGAACCAGGCGCACCATCAACAGTGGGCAGTGTCAATGGTGCGCCGGGCGGGTCGCCGTCAGCTAGTGGTGGCGACCCGGGTCCAGGGCGGGATTGGAGCCCTGGCCGTTTTCTCCGTGCGGGGCTTGGCCGTGCTCGCCATGAGGGACAGCGTGCTGTCCTGCCATTGAGGCGGCCAGTCCTGGTGTTGCAACTGAAGCAACAACGACGGCGGCTCCGAACGCGGCTGCCAGAAGCCGCCCGGTCCTTGGCTGGCCGTGGGCGCCGCCGTCGTTGGTCTTGTGCTGCCGCCTCAGCCAGCCGGCTCCGGCAAGAGCCATGAGCGTCAGGCCGAGGGCGGCAAAGTGGCTCACGTCCAGTGAGCGCAGGGAACTGATCCCGGCAACTGTGACTGCGAGGTGAGCAGCAGCCGTAACAGCGAGGACAGGAAGAGCGAACCGTGCCATGACCAGGGAGTTGCGGTGCAGCCCCCGCAGGGACCAGGCCAAAAAGGCAAGGCCCGCAGCGAGGGTCGCCACGCCGGCTGCCACCATCCCGGGTGTCGCTGACGCCGTTCCAGTGAGATATCCGGCGGCAAGGGAAAGCTCAACCATCCCGGCGGCCATCGCTGCGAAATAAACAAACAGGAGGGTCGCTGCGTTCAGTGTGGGGTGGTGTCTGCGTTCCATGGCTCTTGCCGTCCTTTCGCTGCTTTACTCGGTGATCAGGCGGATCAGGCGCGGGCGGAAGCTACGGCTGCCTTGTCCTGGGACAGGGCAACACCCAGCAGGACCACGGCGCTGGCGAGGTGCAGAACATTGTCTGCGCCATTGAGGGCGATGATGTTCAGGGACGAACCCACCAGGAAGAGTCCGAGGATACCCACCAGGAGGTACACGCCGCCTACGGCCGTGTTGACGGATTTGGACAGCGTGACGCTGTTCATACCGGCGTAAAGAAGGGCAGCGCCGATGGCCAGGTGGATGATGTTGTGAAGCGGGTTCACGGCGAAGATGATGAGGTTGGCGCCCTCGGTGGCGAAGAAGCCGATTCCCGAGGTGACAAAGAATCCGAGCACGCCTACCAAGAGGTAGACGGCTCCGAAGATGGTGGCGATCAGGCGATTGGGCGAAGTACGCATGGTCCGAACCTTCCGGTGATGGCCGGATATCCCGGCCGTCCTGCTGAGCCCCGGGTGGGGCTCTCAAGCAGTGATTCGGACCATAAGCGCAGGTGGATGGGTGGTGTAACGGAAATTCTTTCCGGCGGTTAGGGCCGGAGGCGGATGCTGCTCATCTTGAGGTCGTTGCTGCCCTCGAAAACGTAGTGGAGATCAATGGTCTTGCCGTCGCATTGCAAGGCACCGGAGAGATCGGCTTTGTTGTTGCCGTTGTTGTTGTTGACGTTCACCGAGTTGTAGTTCGGCTTGCACGAGCTATCCAGTTCCAGGCTGGCAATGCCGTCCATGAACGACTGCTTGTCCAGCTCATCCTTCAGGGGCTGGCTCAGGTAGTTGTCGTAGGCCTGCTCGGTTTGGCCGGAGACCACCAAATTGGTGAATTCGTCCGCCAAGGACCTGGCCTTGGACGTTGCATTGCCCACCAGATTGACCAGCAGCAGCACGCCCACCACCGCCAGCACGATCACTCCGGCGACGATGCTGAGGACGATCCACAAAACCTTCCTGCTCTTCCGGGCCGGTGGCTGGCCGAATTGGCCCGGAGGGTACTGTCCGGACTGGGATTGGCCCTGCGGATAAGGGTTGTGGGCGTACGGCTCCTGGCCGGCGGCTGCGTACTGGGGGCCGCCGTATTGGGGCCCTCCGGCTTGGGGCCCGCCGGCTTGGGGAGCAGCGGACGACGGCGGCTGTTGCCACTGCGGCGCGCCGCCGGTCTGAGGGGGGTACCCGGGCCCGGGCGGCACCGGCGGCGGGTTCTGGCCCGGGTAGTTGGGTTCGGGTTGTTGCGGGTTGCTCACGGTAGTGCCCCTTTCGGCAGCCTTCGGCAGCGCCACCACATGGCCGGGGACCTCTGGCCGGTCCCCGGTACGTCCTCTTGCATCCAATCGCATGCGGGTTCGACGGGCAAGTACCGGGCTGCCAATACCCGCAGGTGGGGAGGGAGTTCAGTCCCCGGAGCGCCTTCCAAGGAGCGGCTGGACGCGGTACGGGATCATCTCACGCATTGCCAGTGCTGTGTCGGTCCGTTCCACCCCTTCGCAGCCGAGGATTTTTCCATTGATGCGGTAGAGGTCCTCCGCGTCCAAGGCAACAACACGCAACAGCAGGTCCGCCGATCCTGTGAGGCCGAAGCCTTCAAGGATTTCCGGAATGTCTGCCAGGTCCTGCGCCAAGGAGGCCAGCTTTTGCTGTTGGACGTGGACCGTGATGAATGCAGTCAACGGATAGCCGAGCGCAACCGGGTTGATCCTTCGTTCAAAGGAGAGGAAGGCGTGCTTCTTCTCCAGCTGGGCCATGCGGGCTTGCACCGTATTGCGGGACAGGCCCAGCCTTTGGGCCAGCGCCACCACTGTCCCGCGGGGGTCCTTTGCCATCGCGGAAAGGAGCCGGGTGTCAGTGCCATCCAGGGGTTGCATAATGCGCAAGATTAGCACGGTGTGTTCAAGCGAAACAGGGCAGAATGCTCAATTTTCGGAAGGGTAGTTGTACCTGATGCGCGTTGTGAGTAGGGTCACAATTAACTTCGGCGAAGGTGCCGGAGGGCCGGTCTGCGGCAGGATCACAAGTCCAGTCAGCGCCGACGAAAACGAGCCGGAAGGTTGCGATCACCTGTGTTGACGGATCAGGCGGGCAAGGGAGTGCATCACGACACTCCGGGCCCTGGACATAGTGCACAAATTCCCCTGAGGACTGGCGGCAATCTGCTCCAGTTGGTCTCGCCGGAAGGCGAACGGATCAGCCATCCCGAATTCGATGTCTGGGTGAAGGATGTCGGAGATGAGCAGTTGTGTTCCTTGTACGAGGACATGACAGTTATCCGCCGCATCGATGCCGAAGCGACGGCGCTCCAACGTCAGGGCGAACTGGCATTGTGGCCACCGCTCCTGGGGCAGGAGGCGTCGCAGATCGGCTCCAGCCGCTCCCTGCGCGATGACGACTTCGTCTTCCCCAGCTACCGCGAAAGCGGCGTAGCCTACGTTCGTGGAGCCCACCTCTCCGAGATTGCCAGGGTGTGGCGGGGCAATGCTTCCTATGGCTGGGACCCGCAGCGCATCAACCTGGCGACGCCCCAGATCATCATCGGATCCCAGAGCCTGCACGCCACCGGCTACGCCATGGGCGTGCAGTTGGATGGAGCCAACACTGCGGTCCTCGCCTACTTCGGCGATGGCGCCACAAGTGAAGGCGACGTGAACGAGGCCATGGTGTTCGCCGCCAGCTACCAGGCTCCCGTGGTCTTCTTCTGCCAGAACAACCATTGGGCCATTTCAGAACCTGTGCGGGTACAGTCGCACGTGCAATTGGCCGACAGGCCCACTGGATTCGGAATTCCCAGCATGCGGGTTGACGGAAACGATGTCCTCGCTGTCATGGCTGCCACGCGGGTCGCCCTGGACCGGGCACGCAATGGCGGCGGACCCACCTTTATCGAGGCCGTCACTTACCGTATGGGTCCGCACACCACTGCCGACGACCCCACCCGGTACCGCGACCCGATCGAACTCGAAGACTGGGCCGCCAAGGATCCCATCCTGCGGCTGCGCAAGCTCCTGGAGGCCAAAGGCCTCCTCACCGAGGACGTCGAGGCCCGCGTCAAAAGGAAGGCTGACGCGGTAGCAGCCGAGCTCCGTTCCAGCTGTATCGAGATGCCGGACCCGCAGCCGTTGGACGTCTTCAACCACGTCTACAGCACGCCCCATTCCTGGATTGAACGCCAGAAGGACCATTACTCGCGCTACCTGAACAGCTTCAACCAGCCAGTCGAGGAAGGTGCACTCTGATGTCCAAGCTCACGTTTGCCCGCGCCATCAACGCCGGCCTCCGGAAGTCGCTCGAAAACGATCCCAAAGTTGTCCTGATGGGTGAGGATATTGGCGCGCTCGGTGGTGTTTTCCGCGTCACCGACGGACTTCAGAAAGACTTTGGGAAGCACCGGGTCATCGATTCCCCCCTGGCTGAGTCAGGCATTATCGGCACCGCGGTGGGTCTGGCCTACCGCGGCTACCGTCCCGTGTGCGAGATCCAGTTTGATGGCTTCATCTACCCTGCGTTTGACCAGATTGTCAGCCAGGTCGCCAAGATGCACTACCGCACCCAGGGGCGGGTCAAGATGCCCATCACCATCCGCGTTCCCTTCGGGGGTGGCATCGGCTCGCCGGAACACCATTCAGAGTCGCCCGAGGCCTACTTCACCCATACATCCGGTCTCCGGGTTGTGGCAGTGTCCAATCCGCAGGATGCCTACACCATGATCCAGCAGGCGATCGCCTCCGATGATCCCGTCCTCTACTTTGAACCCAAGCGTCGCTATCACGACAAGGGTGATGTGGACGAAACCATCGACCTCTCCACGGCACTTCCGTTGGACAGAGCCGCCGTGGTGAATGCCGGTTCTGACGTGACACTTGTCGCCTACGGTCCGCTGGTGAAGACAGCAAAGGACGCCGCGATGGCAGCGGCTGACGAAGGCCTGTCCGTGGAAGTCATCGACCTCCGTTCACTGGCCCCCGTGGACTACCCCGTGGTGGAAGCATCTGTCCGCAAGACGGGCCGCTTGGTTATCACCCACGAGGCCGGCCAGTCCGGCGGCTTGGGTGCGGAGATCGCCGCCAGCATCACTGAACGGTGCTTCCATTACCTGGAGTCCGCTCCCGTCCGCATCACCGGCTTCGATGTGCCCTACCCTTACTCGAAGCTGGAGATGCACCATCTGCCGGATCTGGACAGGATTCTCGACGGCGTTGACCGCGCCTTGGGCCGCCCCAACTCGCTGAGTGGACTGGAAGGATGACCGCCACCATGATCAAGGAATTCAGGCTGCCGGACCTTGGTGAAGGCCTCACGGAATCGGAAATCCTGAGCTGGAAGGTGGCTGTGGGGGACACTGTCACGCTGAACCAGGTGATCGCCGAGGTGGAAACCGCCAAGGCTGTTGTGGAGTTGCCCTCTCCCTTCGCAGGAGTGGTTGCAGAACTTCATGAGCAGCCTGGCACGGTGGTGGAGGTCGGCAAGCCGATCGTTTCGTTTGAGGTCGACGACGCCGGGTCTTCCACTGGGGGTGGCGCGCCGGCCGCTGGCAACGGGTCCGCCGGTGAGCGGACCGCCGTCGAAAGCGCTGCCAACGGCTCGCTGGCAAATGCCGGCACTGAAGCGGTGGGGGCCCCGGCGAAACGTGAGCCGAACCTGGTGGGGTACGGCGCCGTCGTCGAACATTCCGGCCGTCCGACACGGCGCGCCCGGGGGCAGATACGGGACATAAAGGTCCCAACGCCGGAAACCCCGGAGGAGCCGGTAACTCCGGCGGCGCCAGCGATCGTTGCGCCCACAGCGGCACGTCGTGCAGAAGAAGGAAGCCCTGAGCGACCCCGTTCCACTCCGCCCGTGCGAAAGCTGGCCCGTGACCTGGGGATCAACCTTGAATTGGTTCGCGGCACCGGGCCGGACGGACTTATTACCCGCGAGGATGTCCAGAACTTCACGGGTACCGAGGCGCCGGTCGAGGTGTCCGCTGCACCAGCGCAGGGCGAACGGGAAACTCGTACTCCCATCAAGGGTGTCCGCAAGTTCACTGCCGCCGCCATGGTGCAGAGTGCCTTCACCGCGCCGCATGTGACGGAGTTCCTGACCGTCGACGTCACGGCAACCATGGAGTTGTTGGCCCGGCTCAAAGGCAGCCGCACGTTCGAAGGCTACAAGCTGACACCGCTGACCATCGCGGCCAAGGCGGTCCTGGTAGCGCTGGGCAACAACCCGTCGCTGAATTCACGCTGGGATGAGGCGAGCCAGGAGATCGTCCAGTTCAACTACGTGAACCTGGGCATCGCTGCGGCAACGCCTCGTGGCCTGACGGTACCCAATATCAAGGACGCTGACCGGCTGACACTGCGTGAGCTGTCCACGGCGCTCACTGAACTGACCGATACTGCCCGGGCGGGCAAGACGTCCCCAGCGGACTTGTCCGGCGGGACCATCTCCATCACCAACATCGGTGTGTTTGGGATCGACGCCGGCACCCCCATCCTGAACCCTGGCGAGGCCGCTATCGTGGCACTTGGTGCTGTGCGGAAGGCGCCATGGGTGGTGAATGACAAACTCGCCGTCCGGCAGGTCATGTCCCTCAGCCTGTCGTTCGATCACCGCCTGGTCGATGGCGAGCAAGGGTCCCGGTTCCTTGCCGACTTGGGCGCCATCCTTGAAGATCCCGCCATGGTCATGACCATGATCTAGCGTTAACTGAAGCTGCGCCGGCCCATCCCCTTACGAGTGCTTGCAGGAAACTGCGGTTAGGGGGTGGGCCGTCGCGCGTCAGCGGGCAGGTGGTGTCAATCCTCGGTGGGGGTTGTCCGGTTGGAGTGGACATTGCGCCAACTGTGTTCCGGCTCAAAACCCAGGAGCCTGCGCGCCTTGTCGATGGACAGCATGGTTTCGTGCTCGCCCAGTTCCTTGAGGACCTCGACGCCGGGGAAGACTTCCGCGGCCAAATCGGCGCTGCTTCGGCTCATCACGGTATCAGCGGCGGCAATGATGAACGTCTCAAAACCCGGCACGCCATGTTCCAGGGCCTTGACCACTGCCAGTGCACCGTCGCGGGCGTCGATGTAGCCCCAGAGGTTCCACTTCCGAAGGTTTGCGTCAGAGTCGAACGACGGGAAGGCGTCGTAGTCCTCGGGGTCCATGACGTTGGAGAAACGCAGCGCCGTGATGCTGAGTTCCGGATCCCATCGCGTGAGCTGGACGGCCATCTGCTCCTCGAGATGCTTGACCAGCGAGTAGGTGCTTTCCGGCCGGGCCGCGTACTCCTCGTCCACGGGAATGTAGGGAGGAGTGATGTCGAAGGGAAGTCCCAGTACCGTCTCGCTGGAGGCATAGACCACCTTCTTGATGCCGGCCCGCCGGGCAGCTTGGAACACGTTGTAGGTGGACACCATATTGTTCTCGAAAATTGTGGCGTCGGGGGCAAGGCCTGGTGCGGGAATGGCGGCCAGGTGGACAATTGCGTCCAAACCGTGGTGCTGGTCGTCCAGGCCCAGGATGACATCCAGGACCTGCCCGTAATGACGGAGATCCACGTTGACGTAGCCCTTGCCACGGGTCCCGGCGCGGTCAATATTGAGCACCTGATGGCCATCCTGCGTGAGTCGCCGGACTACGCTCCTACCCAGTTTTCCGCTTCCGCCCGTGACGGCAATCCTCATGATGTGCTCCTCGATAGTGGCTGGTCCCTGACCCTGTCGCCTTGTTGATTCAGCTGCTTCGTTGAGTCAGCAAGGTCCGGGTTTCAGCCTAGGCGGCGAGGCGGCAGAAAACAGCCTCTCAGGCTGGCCCTGAGAGTCCTAGGAAGACACGAACGACCCAGGGCATACGAGTACAACGAAACGGGTTGCCGCTCGCTCAGGTTGCCGCTCGATCAGGAGCTTTGCCGGGCAGCTTCTTTTGCCCTGGGATTCCTCTGACCTTCGCAGCCGGAGCCGGACGCGCCCAGCATCAGGCGCCGTCCAGCATCAGGCCCTCCCCGACCGCGCACCGTTTTATCGGACTGTCGCCCTGTTATTCGGACGGTGCTGGGCGTGACCCGGCGTCACCGGTTTGGCGTGTTGTTGTTCTGCGGACGCTTTCCTATGTTCTGTGGGGGGTGTGGTGGTGGTTGCGTCGGGGTGTTTGGTGTGGGTCGATGTGGGGTGGGGGGATGAACCAGGGGATGCCGGTTTT